>CAYFRO010000143.1:0-2515 GCA_964345565.1 uncultured Actinomyces sp. | reverse complement strand
ACTCTCGATCGTGGTCAGGTCCGGAACATCGTCCCAACCAAGAGAGACAAAGCCCATGTCCTCTAACTCCTGGTCAAGAGTGTCGTTACGGATCAGCCACGTGGTTGCCACGCTGCACCTTCTTTCAGTCTCACTCAGCGTAGTGGCACGACGAAGTCTCCGTACCATCGAAAGGGGAGAGCCGAAGGAGCAGCCATGGCATCAGGAATGGAAGACAGGGCCGCAGGTGCGGTGGTCGTGTCGGCAGTGGGGGACGCGCTGGGGTCGCACTATGAGCTCGGACCCCCGCTGGGTTCTTCTGTGCCGCTCGAGTTTGGGGTCGGAGTGTTCGGACACGGGGCGGGTGAGTGGACAGACGACACGTCGATGGCTGTACCCATCTTGGAAGTGTTGGCGGAAGGTGAGTCACTGCGGTCCTCCTCGTCCCTCGCGCGCATCTTTGAGGAGTGGGCCCACTGGGCTGGGGACGCTAAGGATGTTGGGGCGCAGACTCGGACCGTGTTGAACGCTGCTTCGCGCCCCATCACTGAGGAAAGTGCCCGGCAGGCGGCGGAGGCTGTGCACGTTCGGTCGGGGCGTAGCGGCGGGAACGGTTCGCTGATGCGCACAGGACCGGTCGCGTTGGGATACCTAGCGCCTGGGGCTGAAGCCGATCTGGTCGATGCAAGCCGTCGTGTTGCACAGCTGACGCACTGGGAAAGCGACAACGAAGACGCATGTGCTTTATGGGGGCTTGCGATCAGGCACGCGATCCTGACGGGCGAGCTGGACATGGAAAGCCAGATTCAGTGGCTTCAGGCAGAGAGGCAGGAACGGTGGCCGGGACTAGTGGCCGAGGCCCTGACTGCTTCGTCTCCGGCCGTGTTCCATGAGAAGAACGGTTGGGTTGTTGCAGCATTCCAGGGGGCGCTCGCGGCCGTAGCTGGCTCTGATTCTCTGGTCGAGGCTCTGGAAGCAGCGATCCGGGGTGGCGGTGACACCGACACGGTCGCTGCGATCGCTGGTTCGCTGGCCGGTGCGATTTACGGAGCTAGCGCACTTCCTGACGAGTGGCGGGAAAAGGTCTACGGCTGGCCTGGCCTCCGTGCGGCCGACCTAGAAGACATGGCGTCGCGGGCGATCGTTGAAGGTCAGCGGTCGTGAATGCTGAGGTTCCCTCTTTCGGGGACGGTCGAGAGGTTTTCACTAAGCGCAGCGGTGATCCCGGGCAGCCGCAGTATGAGGCAGCGGGCCTGCGGTGGCTTGCTGACGGTGGGGCAAGGGTTCCTGAAGTTGCGGAGGTTGGGCCTTCTTCTCTGACCACCAGTTTCGTGGAGTCGGTTGGCGCAACCCCCGAGTCCGCTCGGGAGCTGGGTCGGAAACTGGCGCACCTTCACGCAAGTGGAGCTCCTTGGTTCGGTGCACCGCCAGCCGGGTTCGGTGCGCCACCAGCTGGTTTCGGCGAAGCGGCTAAGCCAGGTAACGATCGTGAAACAACGTCGGGCAATCACGAGTTGCGCCGGGACGGCGAAGCAGGGTTCGCGTGCAGCGAGCCGGGTACCGGTGTTGTGACGGGGTGGATGGGGAGGGCTCCACTGCCGTTGCTGACGAGCGAGCCAGCAGGTGGATTGCCGTGGGGTCGCTTCTACGCCGACTACCGGATCAGGCCGTACGTTTCCGACGTATTCAGTGCATCCGAAAAGGCAGAGATCGAAGAGCTGTGCCAACTGCTCGACGCGGGAGTGCTGGACCATCCGCAGCCGAAGGCGGTGCGGGACGCAGGGGCGTTGGGCCATGAGCGCCCGAAAGCTATACGGGGTGCGGGGTGCGAGGCAGCGCGGATTCATGGGGACCTGTGGGGCGGAAACGTGCTTTGGAGCGCTGGCACCCCAACCCTGATCGATCCGGCAGCTCAAGGCGGGCACGCCGAAACAGACCTGGCAACACTCCGCACGTTCGGCGTGCCCTACTTGGACCAGATCCTGCAGGGCTACCAAGAAGTCTCGCCGCTCGCGGACGGTTGGGAAGACCGGGTAGGCCTGCACCAGCTCCACATCCTGATCATCCACTGCTACCTGTTCGGCCCCAGCTACGTCCCGGGTTTCATGGCGGCGCTTCGAAAGACGCAAGCTCTTGCACGCCGAAGCCAGGTCTTTTAGCCTCCGTCGCCTGCGCCCCAGAAGACTTCAAACGTAGAGGTCAAGCCGGGTTATGTTGCAGCGGTCGCCGACTACTTGGCTGACCTTGGGTTGTCCCTTGGCGATCTCGGTCAAGTCCCATCCATTCCGTACATCGAGGAGCACGGCACCTGGGCCCAAGAAGGCGACAGTGTCTGCGGCGTGACTCTCAGCGACGGTTCGTCTGGCACTCTCGCTGTCAACAGTGCGTCCGCGTGGGGGATCTTCACAGGTTTCACAGAGCTGGGTTGAACCCGTTGCCCTCCCACGGCAGTCTTGGGCCCACGTTGGCCGACCGGCCTAAGACACAGCGTGTTTTACGCGTCATAATGGGGAGATGGTGACCTTGTCTGCAGAGA
>CAYFRO010000142.1:0-2541 GCA_964345565.1 uncultured Actinomyces sp. | reverse complement strand
CTACCACACGACGGCACGGAACTGAATAACCCAACTGACGCCCCACCCCTCGCGGGAGTTGAGTTCACGGTTTGGCGCGTGGGAACCCTATCTGGCGGGACATGTACCCCACTGTCAGTAAATGACACCGCAGATTGGGACCTGATCACCGCGGCGTACCAGTCTATCGGATCGGTCAACACCGATACCTACGTCGGGTGGACGATTCCGGGCGTTGACGATTCAGCCACCTACTGTCTACGCGACAAAAAGATCGAAACCACGGGTGCCGATGGCAAAGCGATCTTTGACGAGCCCCAAGGCTTCTACTACGTGGAAGAATCAAAGGCGGCCGGTGCCAACGATGCTGATGGGGAAGTCAACGTCATTATGAAGAGCGAACCGTTCTTCGTTACGCTCCCCTACCCGTCAAAGGCATCGGGTACTAATGCGGTACGCGATTGGATCTACGACGTCCACGTGTACCCGAAGAACATGACGGCAAAACTCCCGATGAAGACCGTCAGCGGACCAGACAAAGTTGTTGTTGGGTCTAAAGTGACGTGGACCATCGGCGCAATCATTCCCCGCGATAAGATCAACAAGACCGCGCAGCTGTACGACCAGCTAGGTAGCGGACTTAGCTTCGATACGGCGTCTGGCACCAAAGATGTCTGGATCGGCGACGAAACGGGCCCAGAAAACAATGACCCAAGACCGAACTACACCGTTTCAGAGGATAATGGGAGAATTGTCTGGGACTTCAGTGGCGACCTCACAACCCTGAACAATCACGGTGGAAAGAAACTGTGGGTCCGGTTCGAAACCACCGTGACTGAAGTTCCTGAAGATGGTCATATCATCAATGACAAAGATAACTACGGATCAGTCTTCGATGATGACGACAATCCTGGCGCCGTCAGCCCAGGTACGTTCTGGGGTGAACTGCAAGTAACCAAGACTGACAACGGTGGTTCTAACGCTAAGAAGCTGGAGGGCGCAGAGTTTTCCATCTACGAACGCCCCGCACTGTTTGATGTAAACAGCCTTACCTGGGACTACACCGCAGACTGCCCAGGTGAACCTAGTGGTACCGCGCTAGCAACCGGCACTTCCGACGCCCAAGGAATCGTTCAATGGAATGCAACCCCTTCCGCTCCACTGGGCCTTTGGGTCGCTAATGTTGCGGAAACCATCAAAGATGCGAGCAAGCTGGAGCATCTGAAGAAAGACTACTGCGTTTACGAAACGAAAGCCCCAGCCGGTTACATCATAGGTAAGGTTGAAAACCCTGTCACCATCACCCCCGGCGCCAACAGCGTTCCATTAACGGTCATCAACACCCAGCGCGGCGGCCCAGACCTGCCGACAACTGGTGCAGATGGAACCCGGATGATGGTCATCGGTGGCGTGGCGTTAGGTCTGCTAGCTGCGGGCCTATATGCGGTGCGCAGGTCAAACCTGAAGAAGCAAAGCTAATCAGCCACTGAGCACAGCGTCCAGTAGCGGCGGGAAGACAGCGTTCTCTCCCGCCGCTACTTGTATGAAGAGAGCAGGAACATGAAAAATCGCCCTCACCCAGAACCCCGGCCACGTAAATGGGTTTTCCCCGGGCTACCTTTCATCATTGCGGTGGTTGCCTTGGCTGGCGTGGGCGCATTCATGTACCCAATGACAGCGGCTTGGTGGTCCCAGTACTACCAGTCAAAAGTTGTCACCACATACATGGACGAGGTCCAAGAAGATCCTCCCCCAGGTAACGAAATCGCCATCGGCCAAGCACACCAATACAACGAATTACTAGACTCTGGTCACTTCACCGTGGGACAAGATGCGCGGATCCCTCAGACAAACACTGAGCGTGCAGATCTGATTGAAGTTGACGGGAAAGACTACTGGGATCTGCTCAAGACCCAGTACGGGACAATGGCCCGCTTACGAATACCTTCTATCGATGTAGATCTTCCCGTCTACCATGGCACCTCTGAAGCGGTACTACAAAAAGGGGTGGGTCACTTACAAGGAACGTCCCTGCCGGTAGGCGGCAGTAACACTCACTCGGTACTCTCAGCGCACACGGGACTATCGACAGCAACAATGTTTAACAACCTAGAAAAAATGGAACTAGGTGACACATTCACGGTAGAGGTTTTCGGGGAAGTTCTCACCTACGAAGCCATAGAAACCCAAGTGGTGCTGCCCCACCAAACCGAAGCCATCCAACTGCGCCGGGACGAAGACGTGATGACGCTGGTTACCTGTACACCCCTGGGAATCAACACCCACCGCTACCTAGTGACCGGGAAGCGAGTATTCCCCACTCCCCTCGCCGATATTGAGGCTGCTCAAGAAACACCCGATATCCCCCGCTTCCCCTGGTGGGCCGTCATATTGTCATCCAGTGTCGCCCTAGCAGGGATCTACGTGTATTGGGAAGGCAAACGCTCGGCACGCATAGCCGCATCGAAGACAAAGTAAGCCCGCTACTGCCTTATGCCTGGAGTAGCTGAGAACAACGCCAGTTCGACCTCGTCCTGCCTCACGGCAACCCCTAAGGTTTGT
>CAYFRO010000141.1:0-2550 GCA_964345565.1 uncultured Actinomyces sp. | reverse complement strand
ATTGTGTTTCCGTTGTGGTCGTTGCCAAGCAGGCTGACGACATACGGCGAGCAACCCAGTCCCAACAGATTTCTTGCAACATTGGCCGCTCCTCCCAATACATTGTAGGTACGGGTGACACGGACCACTGGTACGGGGGCTTCGGGAGAAATCCTTTTCACGTCCCCTATATGGTAAGTATCCAGCATCACGTCTCCGATAACGAGTACCTTCTTTCCCTTTATACTGTTTAATTCTGTATTCATAATAGGTTGTTTTTTAATTGGTTGGCCCAATATAGAAGTGAGTGCTCAGAGGTGACCCGGAAGGACTTGACACCACTTCTTTCGCCGCATTCCGTATCCGATTTCTTATCTCCGAACATATAGGATTGGGATGGGTCGATTTCATATTTCTTCATCGCTTCCGTCACCATGAAAGGAGAAGGCTTACGGCATTCGCAATGTTCTTCCGGAGTGTGAGGGCAAGTATAGAAATCATTCAGTATAACTCCATGTTTCTCCAGCTCTTGGGCGAGTGCCCGGTTGAACTGTTCGGCGTCCTCCAACGTAAAGTAGCCACGTCCAATACCGGATTGGTTCGTGATGACAATCAGCAGATAACCCAATTCCTGAAAAATACGGAGTGCTTCGGCTACACCGGGCAATAATTCAAGCTCTTGGGTCTTGTAAACGTAGCCGAAATCAACATTGATGGTACCGTCCCGATCGAGGAAAATCGCTTTATTCATGGGAGAACAGTTTTTTGTCAACGATACCGCACAAGATATGTCCGATAGTTATGTGCACTTCTTGAATCCTGGCAGATTCGGCGTGCTGTATAATCAACGGGTAATTGCAAAGTTCCTTGCACCTTCCTCCATCCCTTCCCAGAAGTCCCACGGTGATGATTCCCATGGACTGCGCCTTTTGCAAGGCATGCTCTACGTTGGGAGAGTTGCCGCTGGTGGAAAGGCCTATCAGAATATCACCTTTCGTTCCCAAGGCTGCCGTCTGCCGTTCGAAGACGCGTTCGAAGCCATAGTCATTGCTGACTGCGGTCAGGATGGAAGTGTCGGTTGTCATGGCGATGGCGGGCAGGCCTTCCCGTTCGGTCACGAAACGTCCGACGAGTTCGGCAGCGATATGCTGGGCATCGGCTGCACTGCCGCCGTTACCGCAAAGCAAGACTTTGTGCCCTTGTCGAAGGGCTTGTACTATCAGATTGCCGACAGTTTCAATGTCGGCAAGCATTTGCCGGTTGTTCAGGATATTTTCTTTGAGCCTGATACCTTCTTGGATGGACTGGATGATATAATCTTGCATAATTTTCTAATCTCGTTGGTACAAAGATACGACATTTCAGAAATGAAGCTTGCTTTTGACGAAATTTTTAAATTGTCTTTGCTTTCTCCATTTCAGTCTGCTGAAGAGAGTGAAGAATATGCATTCTTCAATATCGAATCCTCTTTGCTCGGCATATAGAGGTATTATTTTCATGAAGTCATCGGCGGGAATACCCAGTTGGCTGAAGGCATTCATGGACATTCTGATACCGGGTACTTTACCGAGCTTCAGGCGGTTGATGTCAATGAGGGCGAAGTGATATTTGCCGTTTGTCTTCCGGTAAAATATATTCTTGGGATTATAGTCCAGTGGCAAGACCTTGTTCAGATGTAATTGGAGAGTGAAGTCTACGAGGTCATGTCTTAGCCGTTTTTTCTCTTCTTCCTCCATTTCCGTACCGAACATATCCGTAACAAGCGGGTAGGGGAGGTATTCGGAAATAAAGTATCCGGTGTGGAAGAAACCATTCTTTTTGATTTCTATATAAGCTACCGGAGGGGCGGTCTCTATTCCCCGTTGCAGAAAAAGTTCTGCATATTCAAAGGCGCGCTGCGCTTTGCTTTTGCGAAACCAAGTGTAAATGAGACAGTTTATGAGGGCAGGTCTTTTGTATTTCTTGATTACGAAGTCCTTGTCTCCGAACCGCACTCTTTCGACTGTGTTCCTTCGGTTACAATAAACCTCTTCCCGTTCATATTCTTCCGATGGGATGGATCGGATATAACTCTCGTAGGCGGCATAATGCGGATGAATATGTACCTTCATTGCTTTTATTTACATTTTACATCTTTTGAACGGTGCAAAGATAGTGCAAACCGAAAGCAGAACAAAATGAACTTGTTCATTTTTTATTTTGAGGTGCCGCCTATCTTCGCTTTTGAGCAAAGATAATCAAAATGTATCATCTGGTCGGAAATATCGTATGCTTTTTTAGCGAACTCGGCTTCTGCCGGGGTGGGCTCTTCACCTACCACCTCCATTTGGGGGCTGATGGCGAATCCTTTCTTGCATGGGTCGAGGATGCTTTGGCCCAATCCACTCCAGTAGTAATCATCCAGTTGGAGCAGGTTCAGTAAGGTGGGGTACATATCGATTTGTCCCATCACTTTATCATAACGCATGCCTACCGGAGAGTTTACTATGATGAAAGGGGTGAATGTCTTGTCGGATACGATACCCTTGCCACCGGGGGCGTTACACAATTCTTCACGGTAGGTAGCCAGTC
>CAYFRO010000140.1:0-2571 GCA_964345565.1 uncultured Actinomyces sp. | reverse complement strand
CAATGTTGAATTCTAAAAAAGGAAGAAATAACTTATGAAACTAAACCATATATATAAAAGTATAGCTTGCGGTGTATTGTTGGCAATGACCGCAACCTCATGTGACTTGGACTATAATCCGGTAGACACCTACTCGGATGTAACGGAAGGAGTGAACAAAACTGATGAAAAGCCTATCTTCAATAGTGTGCAAGACGTGGAAACTTCAATGGTAACCCTTCACAAAAAATTTCGTGACCAGCAGGAGCACTGGTATGTCGACAAACTGCTTATCGGTGACGCTCATTCCGATAATGCCTACGCCGGAACAACGGGGGCCGAAGTGGTGCCTTACGAAACCAACTCCATTGAAGGCTCTAATTCTGTACTAAAACGTGACTGGGACCGTTTCTTAGGCGACATTGCCGTTGCCAACCGCATCATCGTGGGCTGTGACCAGCTCAAGGCACTCAGTGAAAGTGAACGCGGCAAGTATCAGTCACAAGCCAAGATATTCCGTGCCATGGTCATGTTCGATATGGTACGCTTATGGGGTAACTTCCCGGTCATCACTACCGTGGGCGGTGACATTACCGAAGACAACGTAGAAGAAATGTACCCGACCTATTTTCCTCCACAGAATACGGCTGAAGAGGCTTACGCCCAACTAGAGCACGACCTGACTCAAGCAGTGGAACACCCCAACACACCGACAAACGACACATCAGCCAAGAGCATACTTACCAAATCTGTGGCACGTGCCATGCTTGCCAAGGTCTATGCAGAAAAACCTCTGCGCGATTATGCAAAGGTTATCAAATATGCCGATGAACTTGCTGCCGACGGCTTCGACCTCGTGGAAGACTTCAGCGACCTTTGGGCGTATGATACGGAAAAAAAAGACTGCCGGGTACGCAATACCAAGGAGGCAATTCTCGAAGCCCACTTTCCTCCCGGCTCCGGCAACTGGTGTACTTGGATGTTCGGCCGTAACTTGAGCAACTGGGATGAAAGTTTCACCTGGGCCAAATGGATTACCCCTTCCCGTGACCTTATCCGCCTCTATGAAGAGCAAGGAGACACGAAACGTTACAATGAATCTGTTGTATGGTATGACTGCGGATGGAGCAACTATTATCCGGCAGACCATTATGCCTTCATGTACAAATGCCGCTCTGCGTTCAACAGCATTATCTATCTGCGATATGCCGATATCCTGCTCCTCAAAGCCGAAGCAAAAATTATGGGAGAGGCTCCCGACCTGAACGGTGCAGCCGACATCATCGACCGCATCCGCAACCGCGCCGGACTGGGCAAACTTCCACAAAGCACCCGCAGCAGTAAAGAAGCATTGCTCCAAGCTTATATGGACGAACGCCGCATGGAGCTTGCCTTTGAAGGACAGCGCTGGTACGACCTTTGCCGCCTCAATAAGGTAGAAGAAGTGATGAACGCCGTTTACGCCAAAGACAGCGGCCGCCATGCACAAGAAAATCTGTTCAATGAGAACTCCTATCTGCTGGCTATTCCCCAAGGAGCCATCGACCAGAACGAAAATCTGATACAGAACCCGGGCTATTAATACTAATGAGTAATATAAAAATCAATTGAATATGAATTTAAGAAATATATTCACTACCGCATTAGGCTGCTTCACCATACTGGCAGCCTGCGGCAATGACAATGAAAGTAACATCACCCCTACACCGGAACCCAAGCCAGACCAACCCACGGAAGAGGCAAAGGATGTTACCCTCTATGTAACGAACACCAGTCGTACTTATGATTTGACAAAGTCCGGGCTGGCCTTCGGCACCGGAAGCAACATGTCACCTTCTACCGTGACACTCGACCCTGCCACCCGCTATCAGGAAATGGACGGTTTCGGTGCAGCCATCACCGGCTCTACCGGTTACAACCTGATGCAGATGACACAAGAGAACCGCACGAAGTTTCTGACTGAAACATTCTCGGACAAAGAAGGCTACGGCTTCAGCTATGTACGTATTGCCATCGGTTGTTCCGACTTCTCATTCAGTGAATTCACTTGCTGTGACGAAAAGGGGCTTGAGCACTTTGCCCTTCCGATGGAAGACACTAAATATGTGATTCCTATATTGAAGGAAATTCTGGCAATCAATCCTGCCGTCAAAATAATTGCCGCTCCCTGGACATGTCCGAAGTGGATGAAAGTGAAAAGCCTGGAGGAACGTGTACCCTTTGACTCATGGACCAGCGGACACTTGAACCCCGAATATTACAGAACGTATGGCGACTATTTCGTAAAATGGATACAAGCTTTCGAAAAGGAAGGCATCAAAATCCACGCTGTGACTCCGCAGAACGAACCGCTGAACCACGGTAACTCAGCATCCTTGTTCATGGGATGGGAAGAAGCCCGTGACTTCATCAAGACCGGCCTGGGCCCTGCCTTCAAAGAAGCCGGAGTTACTACAAAGATTTATGTTTTCGACCATAACTACAACTACGACAATCTGGCCGACCAAAAAAGTTACCCTACCAAGATTTATGATGATTCGGAAGCCTCACAATACATTGCGGGCGCTGCCTACCATAATTATGGCGGTAACC
>CAYFRO010000139.1:0-2641 GCA_964345565.1 uncultured Actinomyces sp. | reverse complement strand
ACCAGGAAATCAATGACCGTGGTGTTGCTCTGGATATGGAACTGGTGCGACAGGCTATTCAGATGGACGGGCGCTCTCGTTCCGAACTGACCCAGGCTATGAAGGATCTGACCGCTTTGGAAAACCCCAACTCTGTGCAGCAGATGAAGGGGTGGCTTTCCCTCAACGGTATGGAAACAGACACCCTCGGCAAAAAGGCTGTGGCTGAAATGCTGAAGACCGCTCCGCCGGAATTGCAGACGGTGCTGACCCTCCGACAGCAGCTTGCCAAGTCCTCGGTAAAGAAATATCAAGCAATGGAGACCGCAGTCTGCGCCGATGGCCGTGCAAGGGGTATGTTCCAGTTCTATGGTGCCAACCGCACAGGAAGATGGGCAGGTCGCATCATTCAAATGCAGAATCTGCCTCAGAACCATTTGGATGACCTTGCCGAAGCCCGTGGTCTTGTCCGCTGCGGTGACTTTGAAGGTGTGGAAATGCTCTACGAAGATGTGCCGGATACTTTATCCCAGCTGATCCGCACGGCATTCGTTCCCCAGGATGACCGCAAACTCATCGTTGCCGACTTCTCCGCCATCGAAGCCCGTGTCATTGCATGGCTTGCCGGAGAAGAATGGCGGCAGAAGGTTTTTGCGGAGGGCAAGGACATCTACTGTGCCTCTGCCAGTCAGATGTTCGGTGTTCCCGTGGAAAAGCACGGCATTAACGGACACCTCCGGCAGAAAGGAAAAATTGCAGAATTGGCCCTCGGATATGGTGGATCTGTCGGCGCTTTGAAGGCTATGGGCGCTTTGGAGATGGGGCTTTCCGAAGAGGAACTGCCTCCACTGGTGGATGCCTGGAGACAAGCCAATCCCAACATTACAAAGCTGTGGTGGGATGTTGACCGCGCCGCTATGGAGGCTGTCCGCTACAAGCACACCAACGAGACCCACGGCATTACATTCTCCTGCAGAAGCGGAATGCTGTTCATCACGCTCCCGTCCGGCAGACAGCTTGCCTATGTAAAGCCAAAGATCGGCACAAATAAATTCGGCGGTGACTGTATCACCTATGAAGGTGTCGGCGGTACGAAAAAGTGGGAACGGTTGGATAGTTACGGTCCCAAGTTCGTGGAAAACATCGTGCAGGCAACGGCAAGGGACATCCTCTGCTATGCGATGCAGACTCTCCGCTGCTGTTCCATCGTGATGCATATCCACGATGAAGTGGTCATCGAAGCCGACCGCCGTATGTCCTTGCAGGCAGTATGCGACCAGATGGGCAGAACCCCTCCCTGGGCGAAAGGCTTACAACTTCGTGCCGATGGCTACGAGACCGATTTTTATAAGAAAGATTAACGAGGTAAATCCCATGAGTATAAACAAGTTCAACAGCGAGGGGTATTACGACCCCACCGCTTATGAGGCAATGACTGCCGTAGAAAAGGAAGAACGGGCGCTCCGTGCCTTCCGTCCCATCGTTTACATCTGCTCACCCTATGCCGGGGATGTGTCGGAAAATGTCGAAAATGCTCGAAAGTACAGCCGTTTCGCCGTGGACAAGGGGTATATCCCCGTGGCACCGCATTTGCTGTTCCCGCAGTTTCTGAATGACAACAATCCCAAAGAGCGTCAGCTGGGGCTGTTCTTCGGAAATGCCCTGATGAGCAAGTGCAGCGAAGTGTGGGTCTTTGGCAACCGCATCTCCGCCGGCATGGAAGCAGAAATCCGCAGAGCCAAGTGGAAGAACTACCGCTTGCGTTACTTCACCAATACTTGCGAGGAGGTATAAACCATGTTCACCCTTTACAGTGCAGATTTTATCAACGCACCCAGCAACTGCTCCTATCCGCACAAAACGGAAGTGAGGGATGCTGCGGATCTCGCTGCCGCCGTCAGCCGTGACTATGTGTGCGCCGAGTATATGAACCATTACCGCAACGGAGAAAACTTCCTCGGCTCAGATTGTCTCCCCGTGGACTGTGACAATGACCACTCCGAGAATCCTGCCGATTGGGTCACTCCGGCTGATGTCCAGGCGGCTTTTCCCGGCATCACCTTTGCCGTCCATTACAGCCGTTTCCATATGCGTGAGAAAAACGGCAAACCCGCTCGTCCCAAATTCCATGTGCTGTTTCCCATTGAGTGCATGACCGACTCGGCAGCGTACAGCGAAATGAAGAAACTGGTCAATACCATCTTCCCGTACTTTGACACCAAAGCTCTGGATGCCGCCCGTTTCTTCTTCGGGACGGTAGAACCCAAGGTAGAGATTTTCTCCGGCGAGATGACCCTCAGTGAGTACCTGTCCGGGGATGACTTCGATGCCGATATGGGCAGCGGTTCTCATGGTGGCAACCAGGTCATTCCCGAAGGCAGCCGTAATGCAACCATGTCCCGCTTTGCCGGTCGCGTCATCAAAAAATACGGTGACTGCGAAGAAGCGTTCAACTGCTTTATGGAAGAGGCGGATAAATGTACCCCTCCGCTGGAACAGCAGGAACTGATGACCATCTGGCACTCCGCCCAGAAGTTCTATGCCAAGGTTCAACAGCAGGACGGATATGTTCCGCCCGAATTATACAACGATGATACGTCCTATAAACCGGACGATTTCTCCGATGTCGGACAGGCCGAGGTGTTGGCAAAGCACTTCTCCG
>CAYFRO010000138.1:0-2681 GCA_964345565.1 uncultured Actinomyces sp. | reverse complement strand
TACGCCGACGCGCTGCTACCGGAGTCCCTGTTTTCCAACTAGGGCTGTCAGCCCCAAGCCGACATGTATCGACTCGCGGCTTTTTTCACCCGATTTTCACCAATTTAAGCGCCGAGTCAACACATTCCCAGGGAGCCCCGGGGAAGGCCGCCAATGCTTTTGCGATAGGGTTTGCGAAGGTCATATAGGTGACATAAGGATGTGGTGACCGTGGTTTATTACTCCGGTAACAGCGGGTACGGCGACACCGACTATTTGGCTTTACAGGACCCAAACCTCCCACCCCAAGTGCTCCAAGACATCGCCAACCGCCGTGGCGACCTGGCAGCCCAGGTCTTGGCGCACCCCAACACCTACCCGGAACTTTCTGCCTGGATCATCCAGGCTCATCCGGAGTTAGCCCCCCAGCTACTTGCGTCTGCGCAACCAGCCTTGCCACAAGCGACCCCCGCGCTGCCCCCTGAGCCCTCCGCGCCAAAGAGTCGTGGCCTCCTCATCGCCACAATAACCACAGGCCTACTCTTGGCCGCAGCAATCGGGTTTGGGTTGTGGTGGTTTCTGGGGTCATCCTCGTCCTCGTCCTCATCAGGTTTCGATGCCAAACCTAGGCGCGCCGCTGTAGTCGACCTACGAACGTTTGGTGACAACCTGGAACTGAAACCAATAGGTGTGGAGCGAAAGCCAATGCTGCGCACCGACGGGGTCCAGCTGGTCGCCTTCGCCGCCGGAGACGACTACTTCTTGGCAGGCATAGACCCCAACTTCGGTACTGGCCTGCCGGTGTGGGTTATCCCCACCGATGACCCGTCGGATGCGCAGGTCGTAGACGGCTGGTACTTCGCGGGCGACACGGTCTACAAGGTTGACCAGCGTGCGGCGGTGCCCGGGGATGTGGCGGGGAACCCGCCCCCTAAGCCAGCACCCACGCAGCCAAAAGCCGAACAAGCCCCAGGATCTTCAGGGACGAATTCGAAATCTTCTCACGGGGACAAACCGACCAAGTTGGGGCCGACTGCCACAGCCGACGTCCCCGTGACATTCGATGCCGACACGGGTGAGCTTTTCGGTGCTGATGGCGTCCTGATCACTGAACTGGGCGGCCAAACGCAGGGTGACTTGGAGGAGGGCGAGGACACAGGTGAGGACGCAGGTGACGACCCCACCAATCCCGATGCCACACCTCAGGACGTGCACGGCGTGAACCCGGACTCCAGCGACATCTGGGTGATCTGCGATGGCTTTGTCGTGCTTGGAGTCCGCGACAGTGAGGTTGTGTGGGAAGTCCAGCTGCCTAGCGGCTCGGACAAGGTGAACGGTTTCGGCACAGAAACCGGCCCAACCCTGTCGGCGTCCAACAACAGCGTGCTGGTCGGGACACCGACAGGCATTGTGGATCTTGATGTGGAGACGGGGGATCAGCTTTGGAAGATCGACACGCCCGTCACCAGCTGGCAGGCCGGCGACGGAGTCATCACCGTCCTTGACGGCACTGAGCTGTCGATCTTTGACCAAGAAGCACCGGGCGAAGAGACCCCCGACGAAGAAGCTCTGGACGCCCGCCCCCAAGCCCCCACGCCGCTCACAGCCGAAGAGATCCTGAACGTCACTGTCGAACTGCCTCAGCCCTGTGCTGACAGTGCTGGGCTGGGCGGGGCCACCACGTTCCAAGACGGTTACGCGGAAGGCACCGGCGGCTCGGTGAACATCACGGGCAGCGCAGAAATGCTGATAGACGGCCAAATTGCTACCGCTATAGTCTTCACCTGCGAGTCGAGTTCTCCTAGCACCCTCATGGCATCCGTGGGGGTTTACTCCCCCGACCTACACCTGATCGGCTCCCCAGAAATAACGAGCCAAGACCGGGTCGCCTCCTACGCCCAGGAAGTGAAGGTGAGAGGGCAAGGCTCAGAACTACACGTCCTTGCTCAAGACTTCTACGAGGAGCGCACGTACCTGTGGGACGGAGAGGACTTTGTCCTCATCCACGTCGGCCCACCCGGTGATGACTGGGGAACGCAGGGGAACGGGCTAGACTTCGACCCGCACGCCGGTGGACTGCAACCAGAAGACCTGGCGAACATCACTTTGACCGTCCCCAAATACATCGGCGCGCCAAAGGAGAACTGGATCGCGGTTGAGTTTACGAACTATGAGAACGTGAGCGTCGCCTCCGATGGCTTCAGCGAATACCGGGAGATTGAACGCTCCAGCATTACTCCCACGATGGTTGGGGGGAGGCCCTACCTATTCTTTGTTTACGGCTCAAGCATGATTGGCGACACGGGCACGGTGTGCGCTGTCTCCCCCAGCTTGGACGTCGCTTGCGCACCGTGGCCGGAGATTCCCTCAAACATCACCGTGTTCACAGAGCACTTCTGGCCGGAGAACATTGTCGTGAACGGGGACACGATCAGCTACGACATGGACACTGGCTACTACGTCGCAGGAAGGTTCACGCAACGGTTTGATGGGGAGAACTTTACGTTGGTGGAGAGTGATTGGTACCGGTAGATGAAGGGCTGTAGGAGCTTCACCCTTCCGTGCCGCTGGCGCACCTGTGGCTCGAACGCATCTGTGGGAGAACACTTGTTGCGCCAACGCATCTGTTGCGCGAATGCATCCGTCGCACGACATCGAGTAGTGCCGCCAGGGAACGCACTTAAAGCGGCAAAATCTGGCCA
>CAYFRO010000137.1:0-2706 GCA_964345565.1 uncultured Actinomyces sp. | reverse complement strand
ATACTGTGCTTCTTTGTATGCCGCTTCGTCCATTCCCACATTGTTCTTAGTCTTTGCCATAGATCCTCTACTGAAGCTGTCCTCCTCGGCAATATCTACCGCCAGATAAGGCAACACGCCTACCACCGTTTTTTTGCTCTTCTCCTCCAGCATCTCGATCCCAGAGCGGAAAAATTTCATATCCCCTCGAAATTTATTGATGATAATTCCCTTAACGCGTGCGCGCTCGTCCTCCTCCAGCAACATAAGTGTCCCAACAATTTGCGCAAACACACCGCCGCAATCAATATCACCAACCAAAAGCACCGGAGAGTCGGTCAGCTTGGTAAGACCCATATTTACGATATCGTTTGATTTCAGGTTGATTTCTGCGGGACTGCCGGCCCCTTCAATCACGACGACATCATGCCTTGCCGCCAGCGTTTCAAACGCCTTCATGACATTGGGAACCAAGTCAATCTTGTGGTTAAAATAGTCCACGGCGTACATATGCCCCCGTAGCTCGCCGTTCACAATAATCTGAGAACCCATATCGGCTATAGGTTTGATCAGAATTGGGTTCATCAAAACATCGGGCGCAATACCGGCCGCCTCCGCTTGTACGACTTGTGCGCAGCTCATCTCCAGTCCGTCATCGGTCACAAAAGAATTGCCGGACATATTTTGGGACTTGAAGGGTGCAACGCTATACCCATCCTGGCGGAAAACGCGGCACAATCCCGCCGTGACCAGACTCTTGCCTACCGATGACATAGTCCCTTGAATCATAATCGTCTTAGCCATGCAAAAATCTCCTCTACCTATATCAACCAATTATTTTGTGTGTTTGCACCAAAAATTGCGCTGCATGAGTTTTAATAACTCCTTCGCAAAAAACCACTTTATAAATTTATGAGCCGGCGCTTCGCTTCATAATCTCCGTCATGTTCAAGCGATATTCTTGCCCTCTATCGGAATTAACACAGAACGCAAACTCACCACAAGTATCTACGCGCCCGATGGCTGCTCTAAATCCGCCAAAACACATTAAAGTCGTCCTCCTGGCCCAACATTTATAGCTTCTGTCAAACCTCGCGGTTACACCCTACAGTTGGGTGATCAAAATCACCACATAAGCTCCCCATTCACTTTGGCATCAAACCTTTAGCCAGTTGACTCAACACAATTGTTTAAGCCATCGAAAAGTTTTGAGACTAGGTTCTATCGCAAAGCTATCACAAGGCTACAAACAAGTCAATGGCAATGCGTAACCGTTGACACAGCATCTCAAAATCGCATCGTTGCAATAAACAAAACATAAGTTGTATTTTTGATAATTTATTGTTATAATATTATTGTGGATTTGAGAGTGCCCCATAACAAAAAAACAAAGCATCCACAATTGCCGAAAATCGAACAAAAAGGGGATGATACCCATCGCAAAAAACATTATTGTTGTCGATGAACAGGGCAATGAGTATGAAGCGACCTACCCAAAGAGAGCCAAAGGGCTCGTTAAAAATGGCAGGGCACGCTTTATAGCTGAAAACAAAATATGCCTTGCGTGTCCGCCAAATAAAATTTTGGAGGATGACATTGTGAATAATCATTCGAATTTTGATAATACAAAAATACACGAAAGAATCAATCAAGCACTTCAGGACGATCCACAAGCAGATATCGGTGAAATTATTCGGCAAGAACTTGCCCATGATACCGCCGAAAAGATGAAGACCAAATTGCAAACACCCGAGTCAGAAATGCCTAAGCCGCAAATACAGGCAGAAGGACAGCCACCTCAAGGAAAGCCGCCAGAGCTCTCTATGGAATTCGTGCTTTCGAGAATTGACAAGATTTTAAACGACACCGCATATATCTATGACTCAATCAATACCATTAAAGAAATGCCAACCGATACTCCCTGGACATTTAGTGAAGCACTGTCAAAAATCGTAGAGTCCAGGGAATCAACTAATCAAAAAATGCTCCAGTTGTTTGAAAAAATGTACAACGATTTAAAGTCTAAAAATTCTTTTCAAGATTCTCCTACAGGAATGGAAGAATTCCGAAAACTGGTTGACTCTTTGCAAAGCTTTCCACCCCACATTCTTCCCCCTGATATGACAAAAAATATTTTAGAAGAAGCTGCGCGGGAGCTCTTTGCGCGACCTTGGCAACATGAATAGCTCTAGTGTGAACCTCTGGCATAATATGCCGCTGTTCTAACCAAATGTCACAAGCCCCCTATCGTAGTGTGCAAAATACGATAGGGGGCTTGATTAAAATATTCGATAGCCGTTACATAATAATAGAAAATTTCAAATCATATGGCCCTGCTGTACCCTTCAGCAGGTTACCCTTTTCAAAATTTATAACGCGTTCCACTTAAATCCTTGCGACCTGCCTCTTGTCAGAATATCCAACAGTCTTTGCCCGTTACAATGTCGCAGCTTTATGATGAAGAAAAAATATTTTTAATTCCAACTAAAAAACATCCGGCTTAGCGGATGTTTTTCGTTTTTAAATAGTTGTGAGCGATGTCTGTAAGCCGAGTTCTGTCTCAGACGGCCATCTATCTAGGCCCAAAGTTGCCAGTGGGCTCCAGCGATTATCCGGAAGCGTGACGAGCAGCCACATGCGCTTCCCATATCAATCTTGCACCAGGTGGGGTTTACAGAGCGGACAAGTCGCCAGGCCGCTGGTGAGCTCTTACCTCACCTTTCCACC
>CAYFRO010000136.1:0-2769 GCA_964345565.1 uncultured Actinomyces sp. | reverse complement strand
TGCGTTGTAACGAGTTCGTGAAGTTCCGTGAACTTGCGGAGCGCGCCAAGGAGCTCGGTTTTGACGCGGTTTGCACGGGGCATTACGCCAGGATCTTGCAGGGACCGGAGGGACCCGAGCTTCATAGGGGACTGGACGAGGCCAAGGATCAGTCCTACGTTCTTGCCGTCATTGGCAGTGAAGAACTCCACCGGGTCGTTTTGCCACTCGGGGACGCTCCATCTAAAGCGTGGGTGCGCCAGGAAGCCGAGCGGCGCGGGCTTGGAGTTTCGAACAAGCCTGATTCCTTTGACATCTGTTTCATCCCGGACGGTGACACCGCAGGTTTCTTGCGGGAGAACCTGGGGGAGAGGCCCGGGGAGATCATCGACGCAGAAGGCAATGTCGTTGGTGAACACCGTGGCAGTTACCAGTTCACAGTTGGGCAGCGAAAAGGTTTGAACCTAGGGCGCCCCGCGGAGGACGGTAAGCCCCGCTACGTGCTGTCAACCGACCCGAACACGAACACGGTGTTTGTGGGCGCCCAGTCTCTGCTAACTGTCGATCACCTGAGTGCCGAAGATCCCGTCTACTACATCGACCCCGCAAGAGACCCGCAAGGGTTGATCGTTGATGAGACAGCCCAGCAGGCGTTCGGCTCCACCATGGATGGGCTGGGACTGAACGAAGTCCCAGCAGACGTCTTCACGGCGCAGATCCGCGCTCATGGAACGCCCAGTGTTGTCACAGCGATCCGTGCCACGAAGGACGGCCTTGAGGTGGACCTTGCTGAACCTATTAGGGGCGTTGCAGCCGGCCAAGCCCTGGTCCTCTACAAGGGCTCCAGGGTCGTTGCCGAAGCAACCCTGCTCCCCACTCCCACCTCCCACCCCTAACCTCTCTTCCGCTTCGGTTGCCCACGCCACGGCGCTTCGGCTGCCCGCGCCACACGCTTCGGCTGCGAAGGCGGGGGACCGTCGCGCGTGGCGACGGGTGCAACTCCGCCCCGTAGCGTCCATAGAGAAACACGAAATGCTTAGCCCTTTTTGATCTGAACCGGCCTCCACATCAACAAGAGACCCTTAACTAGCCACCTTTTTGATCTAAAATGCTCTTTACATCAAAAAGAACTGCTTCGTGGGAAGGCATTCAGCTGCGAAAGCACCGTTCTATCAACAAGTGGGAGGCGCCTTGTCTTACCGGTCTTTGAAATCAGTCTTCCATCAGTTCGATAAGGACCGTGCGGAAGAGGAGGAACAGACGCGACGCTCCTCCCCGTCGGCTTTGCATTGGGATTACGAGGTCGGTGATCGTCAGATGTTCGCTGTGGTAACAACCGACATCGGTGTGCTGCTCGAACGTGTGATGCTGACGGGACAAAAAGCACTTGGCCTGTGGCAACAGCTGCCCCCAGCAGCGCAGATGAACTACCTGAACTCGATGATCATTGAAGAGATTCAGGCAACTAACGACATTGAACATGTCCATTCGAGTCGCCAAGAGATCGCCGAGGCCATACAGTCTCTGGCAGCGGACGGTCCTGCCCGGTCGAAGCGGTTCCGAGAAATGGTGCGGCTGTATCTGGCAATGAGCCAGCAGGAGCTGAGTAAACCGGCGGATCTCGACGGTATCCGACGCCTTTATGACGAGGCACTCGCTGACGAGATTCGGACCAAGGACGCGCCGGATGGAGAACGGTTCCGGGCGGGTCCAGTTCACGTCACGTCGGGGACCAAGGCCATACACGCGGGAGTCTTGCCAGAGTCCGCTATCGACGCGGGCCTTCTCACCATGCTCAGCCAATCCAGCGACGACTCAATCCCCAATCTGATCCGCGCAGTCGCCGGGCACTTTATTTTCGAGCATGTCCACCCCTTTTACGACGGCAACGGTCGCCTGGGACGCCTCCTGTTGGCATTGGACCTCAGCCAAGTTCTCTCTCCGGTCGCTTGGCTATCGCTGTCAGCGACCATTTCGAATCGTAAAGAGCAGTACTATCGAGCGTTTGCCGACGCGGGGCATCCGTTGAACCGGGGTGACGTGACAGCCTTCGTGGAGACAATGCTGGATATCGTGGCTGAATCTCTAGGCAGTCTGCGCCAAGATCTAGCAGCGCGGAGCAACCAGTTCGACAGACTCAGCGAGCGAATGGAGCACCTCTCGGACGACGACGTAGCACTGAGAGCACAATTGGACGACAGGCTTTGCGCCGTGCTCTTCATACTTGGCCAAGTATCGTTGTTTGGTCCGGAGGGGAGCCTGAGCCTGGACGACCTAGCAAGCAACATGGAGCGTTCCAAACAGTCCGTTCGCCCCCTGACATTAGAGCTAGAGCGACTTGGACTCATCCAAACGGCTTCCAGACGTCCGCTCCGCTTCACCCTGACCAGCGAGGGCAAGGACATCCTGGGCCTCGCTTGATCCGCGGTCCCGCTTGGCTGGCCGGAAGGAGCGCCGGATCCGCCATGAAGATGCTCCGTCAGATAGCGCGGGCCGAGTTCAGTGTTCGCCTTCCAGGAACAGATCGGTTTGGAGCTTTACGGCCGGTAACTTGGAGGTTTCTCGACAGAACATTGCGGAAAACACGAGTCCGGTTCGGCTGCGAGTTGTAGCCCTGTTTTCTTCAATAACGGCGTTTTTCGGGCCACAACTCGCAGCCGAAGCGAAAGGGACTGGAAAGGCGGGGAACCGTCGCGTGTTTCACGCGCTTCGACCGCCACAACCCTTTCACCGCACGCTAAACTTTGTTGTCGGCAACAGGTCACGCACTCTGGCCTTTGCGGCTAAGCG
>CAYFRO010000135.1:0-2788 GCA_964345565.1 uncultured Actinomyces sp. | reverse complement strand
TAATTTCTATCTCTTTGTCAAACAGTGGAAACTTCATGCGTTATTTATTCTTTTTTATATCATGGAAAAATTTTGCTTTCTCATCGAATGAAGAAAAAACAATTTTACCACAATAAACATGATAAACAGGTAAAGACATGTCTTTCTTAGGGATAAAGAACCCATCCTTTTTGATATAATTATTATCTGTTTTCAAAATCTGTAATGCAATTTCAAATTCAAGATAGTCTGGGATGCGGTTTGGACCTTTACCTTCTCCGCATGAACGATTGTATCGTCCATTTTCTGTTTTTACATATACAGGTCCGGTTCCAAATTTTTTAGGGAAAAACACTTCTGGATGACAAGGACTATCTTCTTCATAATCTTTTGCGATAGTTGCTTCCAATCCTAATTCAGAAATAGAATTAAGGTGATTCCCAAACATAATGGTGTGCATTTTATCAGCGTCCAATATTCCATCGGTAGTTATATCAGTCCATAGTGCCCTAATAGCACTAATGAAAAATTGTACAGGATAATTCATTCCTGTAGCTCCAGACATTTGAAAATAGTAAAAACCTTCAATAGGTCCGCAATGTGAAAATTGCAAAACGTTAGTATTTCTGAAAAGGTCATTTCTTACCTCTTCAGCGGAAGAATACCTTCTGAATTCATTTAAATAGCAAACAAGATTTGCTAACTTTTCACGACAATAATTATCGTATGCCTTATCGCATTCGTTTTCAAAGTGATGATAATTGGAAAGTTTGGTACGAAGATAATCGGTGTTTAGAGTTCCGGCAGAGAACATTTCAGGCTCGTGGAGAATATTCATCAATATTCTTACTGATAAAAATGCAATTTTATCACCTTGTTCTTTAAATCTTTGTAAGTAAGTTTCTAGATCGGTTAGTGCATCTTTAGGAGTAGTATAGTGCTTCTCTTTATTGAGACCAATGATAATGTCGGCAAATGTTCTTGCCATACCGAAGCTATGAGTTGTCACTTCATGGTTTGGTCTTATAGATGTGGGGATAGTACCGGTATTATTTGTGAACCCTTTTTCTTCACACAGCTCTTTCACAGTGTTTGCAACCAAAGAATCTAATGTAGGAAAAATATTATGTAGTAAAATATCTTTGTTGCTTTCTAAAACTATATCTGCTTCAATACGTATTACTTCTAATCCTTTATTTTCTAAAGATATGGCTGATTTTTTCGCCTTATCTCTTGTCTCTTCTCCTTCTAAATAGAATGGAATTGTCCCAACTATGATTGTCGGAATATTTTCATTTGTTGCAATATGTGCAAGCCATTCGGCAATACATATGCCACTATTTCCTCCAAATCCAACTACAATGATTAGTTGCTTGGTGCCATGGCCTAAAATTGATTTTATGCAATCTACGTTATAGGTATTTGCAAAATATTGTTCAAATAAGCAACGATCAATAAATCTAGGAGATAAACCACAAGGGTCATTAGACTCAAGAGCAATTTTTAGTGAAACTTTTGAGTGGGATATAGCACTATAATCGGTATTAATTACACAATAATCAACACCTGAAAGTGGCGTTTCATACATTCTAGCTACAGAATTTGAACCACCTCCACCGACTCCAATTATCTTAACTGGGGCTTTACTTATGTATTTGGATATATTGTCTTGTTTGCCTCGTTCTTTTTCATCAATATTCTCGTTCTTTTGATTCTGTTCAGTGACGTTGATAATCTCCACAAATTCCTTAGGAAGTCTTACGTTAGGTAAATCTACGGCATATTTGAATAGCAACGCAATTTCATTGATATCAAATCCAGCAATTCCACATCCGATTTTTGTTACGTAAAAAGTCAGAGTTCTTTCTTGTTTGGTAAATTCTATAAATTTTTTAACGTATGGGCGGATTGTTTCTATTCCTCCCTGCATTGTCGGAATAGCATATGAGTTTCCTTGAAGTCCAACACCTTGCCCCCATATTGCTCCAAAACGATTAAAAGCTGTTCTTGCAGCTCCTCCGGCATGATGTCCTGCGAGGTTGCTGCCAAAGACAAAAATCTCTCTTCTCCCTAAAGTACTTATATTATCTGGAGTAAATTCTGCATCAAGAGGGGTATCTCCAATACCTTGGAAATTTCTATTGTTACCTTTCCTTGTTTTTAAAAAGTCAAAAAATCCCATTATGAAATATGTTTTGTTGTTATCGAAATTAATTTTACTATAGTTCTTCCTTCGGTTTGCGTTTACCAAGCGGCCCGCTAAACTTGCCACGATTGAGTGAAACACCGTATTTATTAAGAATGCGGAATACGGAACTGCGGCTGCTGAATCCGCTTACTTTCCAGATGTCATCTATTGAATGCCCGTTATTGTACATCGCCACGATAGTTTTTTCCCGTTCCGCCTTGCTGATGTTTTTCTCTTTGGACGGCTGGTTTATGTTCTGCTTTAGTTGGATGATATGCGCTGAAGCCTTTCGCAATGCGGCACATTCTTCCGGGAGCGCACCGAATATCTCCAACACATCCGCAACTTTGGTTTCAGGGAACAGGTCGCCACGGCTGTCAACCTTGTCGTGAATGGAGATAATCCTCACCACCTTTACACGGCAGAACTCGATGAATGCCGCCAGTTCACGAGAACCACGCAGGGCGTTGCTGAATTTAGCGAGTACGATTTCGTCTCCTCGCTCCAGACTTGCCATGAGCTGTTTCCATTGGGGACGCAGTTTCTCGTGTCCGTTCTCTTCCTCTATCACTTGTACACAACCGTATTGCTTCATCCACTCCACATCAGTGTCGAAGCCGT
>CAYFRO010000134.1:2208-2866 GCA_964345565.1 uncultured Actinomyces sp. | reverse complement strand
GAAGTTACTATGTCACTTCACTGGCTTTACTACCAGACCTGCACCGGCTCGGGCACCTTAAGTTGGAGTTATTATGCCACTCCACTGGCTTTGCTATAACTTCGAAAAGGTTTTTTCGCATCAGTTGTTGGAATTATTATGCCATTCCACTGGCTTTGTTACTGAATGCATCTCACTTTGTTAGAGTTACTATGCCACTCCACTGGCTTTACTATTTGGTTGAGTTCGGCCATCTTGGGATGTTGGAATTACTATGCCACTTCACTGGCTTTGTTACTACTTTAGAATCGGTCTGCTGCTCCTGTTGGAGTTATTATGCCACTCCATGCTGTTCCTGTTGGAGTTATTATGCCACTCCACTGGCTTTATTACAGCAGACCTTGCCTTACGGGAGGTTGGAGTTACTATGCCACTCCACTGGCTTTGTTATATATAACCAAGAAGCTATCACCTCTCGTTGGAGTTACTATGCCGCTCCACTGGCTTTGTTACAACGTATAGATCGTGTAACGTTGGAGTTACTATGCCACCCCACTGGTTTTACTACTGGCCTCCGGCTGTGTGTCGTACCTAGCGTTGGAGTTACTATGCCACTCCACTGGCTTTACTACCGCGCTTACCCGTTGATGAATACGTGTTGTTGGAGTTACTATGCCAC
>CAYFRO010000134.1:0-2108 GCA_964345565.1 uncultured Actinomyces sp. | reverse complement strand
TCCACTGGCTTTACTATGTAATTAGGTAAACCCGACCCTGACTGCGTTGGAGTTACTACGCCACTCCACTGGCTTTGCTACTATCCATAGGCACCAAAACCGCCACGACGTTAGAGTTACTATGCCACTCCACTGGCTTTGCTACGCATTTATACAACAAGCAGTTCCGTTGTGTTGGAGTTACTATGCCACTCCACTGGCTTTACTGCATAACTGGGTGTTTGATCTCACCTCCTCGTTGGAGTTACTATGCCACTCCACTGGCTTTACTATGTAATTAGGTAAACCCGACCCTGACTGCGTTGGAGTTATTATTCCACTCCACTGGCTTTATTGCATCAAGTAGCTCCACGTTGGAGTTATTATGCCACTCCACTGGCTTTGTTACAAGCTTACTACTTTTTGTTGCAATCACTGGTTGATCTTTGGTTTTTTGGTTGAAGATTTGATGACTCAGTTAGCGCGTGTAATAGTTTGTGCCGGTCACAATGTCTGTTCCACATCCGGCGCAAGGCTTTCGGCTATAGACAGAGTATCCTAGCAGAAAAATGGAGTCACTTAAGTTGAGTAGCTCTGCTGGTGGTGTGTCGTTTGGATAAATGCCGTCTTCAATATAGTCTGAACATTCATTGCATAGTTTGAGCACGTCGGGGTGATTTGGGTCAATCAATATAGCAATGCCGCTATATTCATCGGTTAGCCACTCTAGTTCGTTTGACACTAAGGACCAATTTTCACGGGTGACGACATCTAGCGTAATTGTGGCGTATGGGAATGCCTTACGCGCCGATAATAGCGCGTCGATGGGGTCGGTCTGGTCGAAATCGAAAGCTAGGTGAGAAGCGGGGATGATTTCCGCTTGTTGCATTATGAGTGTGAACATTTATGTTTTTTCCTTTTTATTTGTTGTTAGATATTCCGAGCCTGACCTTAGTACACCTCCAGCTTTGCGCTCGCTCGTAGGTCTTTCTCATACTCTTTAAGTTCACGCTGTAGTTGGTTTTCTAGGTAGTCTTTATGGCGCTGTACGCGCCGGGTGATCTCTTCTTCGGTCAGTATTTGTTCCTGAACGGATGGACCATTAGCGAGCAGATAATCTCTAATGACCTTTTTTGCCGCATCTGTTAGGTCGCTGTAATAGCTTCCTATATAGGGTGCAACGGATGCACCATCACGATCTCTGGTTGGTTGATATAAGTGTGCATTTAAGACTTTGTATTCTTTGCCATTGATAACGGCACCATCTAACGTGAAGTGGAGAAATTTGGTTCCATTGTCGTTGGCAATCCATTTGCCATGATTCAGCGTGATTGTCTTACCTAGTTCTAGATTGTGTGCCATTGTGGTTTCCTTATTCGTTGGTTAGTTGGCTATTGTGCAAGCTCATTGCGTATTCGTGTTCTGCGAATGCAGCTTCTCGGCGGGTGTTGTAAGGCGTGGATGTAAGGGATTTAGGGCCACAAGCGATGTGAAATTTTCCATCAGTAGAGTACCTAGCGCTTACAATGCAACCGCAAGCACCGTTTGGATAGCGGATATTGATTACGTAGCTTCCACCGTGTCGCCACTTTCTGAAAATCGGTTCCCATGTTTGTGTTGTCATTAGTTGCAACATCTTTCGTCTTTTTCTTTTTCCTTGTGGCACCAACCGCAACGGTAGGTTGCTGTAGTTGGGGATTGTTTTATTTCCTCAGTTGATTGTGATTTTGGTGTGTGCTCTTGATTTTTTTAGCTGAGCTATGAAGTTTTAAGGAATGTCTACGTCGAAGTAGGTTCCACCAGGAGCTTCACAGGTTTGATTAGGTTAGTCCTTAAATTGTTCACGCATATGTATGACGGGCCTTTAAAGTCTTGAGTTCTTCCTTGTCCATGAAAGCGGTGAAGATTGCCGCCTGTGATGCTAGCCTAGAAAGGGCTATAAATATTTCCTCCATCTCGTTCCAACTGCTGTCAGGCCAGTCCGGACAAAAATTATCGAAAGCCACGTCCAGAATAACGCTGGATAGGGGCTTAATTTCCTCGTCCGGGGCTTTTTCTTGAAGCTTTCTCTGAAATGCTCCAAAGATTTCCATTCGAGCATTCGTTTTTTCGCTATCATCCCCGGTAAT
>CAYFRO010000133.1:0-2904 GCA_964345565.1 uncultured Actinomyces sp. | reverse complement strand
GCGGCGCATGCGCATCTGCCAGTGTTCCTCCGCCCTCGCCCTCGCCCGCGTCGGCGTCCGTTTCTGGGCGAGCGATCGTATTAGCGGACACCGGCCCTCCTGGTGTGTAAGAGCATGGCGATGAAGACCACGGAGCCGACTGCGCCTAGCACTAAGGAAACGGGGACCTCGAAGGGCGCGATGATCGTCCTGCCGATCAGGTCGCAGACCGTGACGATCCAGACGCCAACTAGCATCACCCAGACGATGTTTGATCGCAGATTGTCGCCGCGAAACAGGGAGACCAGGTTGGGAACGATCAGGCCCAGAAAAGGGAGCGCGCCGATGACCACGGTGACTACGCCCGTTGTGACGGAGACAAGACCGACACCCGCAAGGACAACCGCCTCATAGTTAATGCCGACGTTTGTGGCCACCTCCTTGCCCAGCCCTGCCACCGTGAAGCGGTCGGCCAGAAGGGCGATCGCCAGGCAGACGATGGCTACGATCCACAGGGGTTCGTAGCGCCCAGCTTCCACGCCGGTGAATCTCCCCGCAAACCAGGCGCCCAGGGTCTGCAAGAGGTTGAAGCGAATCGCAATGAAGGTGACGATCGCGCTGACCACTGCTCCGAACATCATTCCGACGATGGGGACGATCAGAGAGGAACGCAACTTCACGCGTCGCAAGAACGCAAAAAAGACCATTGTTCCAGCGAAGGCGAAAACAATGGCGATCACCATCTTCATGAAAATGGTCGAGGAGGGGAGAAGAAGGTAGGCGAGTAGCAGTCCGAACCCTGCCCACTCAGTAGTGCCCACAGTGGTCGGCTCCACGAACCGGTTCTGGGTCAGGAGTTGCATGACAAGGCCAGCAAGTGCCATGGACGCTCCGGACAGCACCAGGGCGGCTGTTCGCGGGATGCGGGTGACCCACAGGAAGTTCGGGCCGCCCTCGGCCGGGTTACTAAGGTCAGCAACCCCCGTCAAGACGGAGACGGTCAACAGTGCCGCTGTGAAGATGAGGGCGAGCACCACGGGCAGCGCCTTTCGCCACGCTGGCCCAGTAGGCGTCGGATGGCGTCCGCGCAAAACGTCTACGTTCGTCACGCGCCGTTGGCTCACTGCGGCACTCATGTGCTCACCATTCCCAGCTCGTGCGAAACCGCCGCAACGGTGAGAACTCCGCTGCGGCGGTGCCTTTTCAGGCTATAGATCCGCGAGGTATCAGTCCTGCGCCTCGAAGGCATCTCGTAATCCGTTCAGGACCGTGATGTAGGTGTAAATGTCTTCCGTCAGGTAGTAGTCCCCAGGCATGACATAAATCGCGTTGGTTTGAACCGCAGGTGTCGATGCCAGGGCTGATGACCCTTCGATCAGTTCGATCGCCGGAGTGACCTCCTGCTCGGAGGCGAAAGCCGCGTCCCGGTCTAGGACCAAGAAGAAGTCCGGGTTGGCCTCTGCGATCGCCTCGATCGAGATGTCATCGCCCTGGTGATTGGCCGAGCCAGATTCCTCCAGAGCCGGAGTCAGGTCCAGTAGGGAGAAGAAGATGCTCGCCCCGCGTCCATCAGTCGGGTTGGAGTACCGGATCTCATTTCCGCTGGTGACCAGGCCCATCACGGTCATGGCCGGGTCGTAGGCTGCTTTCGCGTCTGCGACGGCGGTGTGGAACTCTTCGACCAACGCTGCCGCTTCCTCCTGCTTGCAGAAGATTTCCCCGAGCATTGTGACCTGCTGCACCGAGTATTCGTCGGCGCTGAGCTCTGAGTTGTCGGTGCTGACAAATGCGGCCTCCGGGGCTGCTGCCTTCATATCCTTTTCGTGGTCCTGGTAGCGGTAGCCGCTGATGACCAGCGTCGGGTCCGCCTCAACGACCGCGTCGAAGTTCGGTTCTACATGGCTATCCGTGTCCAAGATGGTCTCATCTGTCTTCCACGAGTTGTTCGCGGACATGAGGGTGCGAGGCGCGGCCACAGGCTCAACTCCCCATTCATTCAAGACGGCGAATGCGCGGTTGTCAGTGACGACGACTCGTTCCGCACTCTCAATGGTGACCTCGTTGCCCGCCATGTCAGTGACCGTGACCGGGTAGGCGCATTCCGCGGCTGCAGTGTCTTCTACTGCCTCCGCAACCTCCTCGCTCTGCTGCTCCTCCGCCTTCTCCTGGGAAGACGTTGTTGAACAGCCGGCTAGGGCGAGGGCCAGTGCGACCACCCCGACTGCGGCCATCTTCGTTTGGCGCTTGACTAGCGTCATCAGTTGCTCTCCTTGAATTGCTTTCGGGGCGGGAAAACCCGCGCTTGCAGGTTAGGTTCGCCTAACCTGACTGGCCGAGCCTATCCAAGTCAGCAATTTCGCGCAAAGCCCGTGACTTAATTTGCGCTTCCGCCCTCGGGCGCTTCCTGGGGCGCTGACCAGGTCATTTGCAGCCCGTCTTTCTCGCCGAACTTGACCAAATGGCGCTCGATGACGTCCTCGAACCTCTGTCGGTTCTCCGGAGTTGATGTGAGCGTAATCACAAGCGTGTCGTCCGTGGCTTGCACATCAGCATGAGCGTCCACCAGCTGGATGCGGCCTCTCAACGCTTCCGAATCCCAGCCTCCACCAAAGCGTCAACTCATGTGGGTGGTGAGCTGCTTCCCGTAGCGAGCGGCCCGCTCGGTGTGGCAGACGCCGGCGCTCGTGATGGTCATCAAAACTCCTTCGGTCATCGAAACGGTGTAGGCGGAGAAGACCCGTGGGCACAGCCAACAGCGTGTCGCATGCCGAGCACAATCTGGGACTTCTGTCCCAGGCGGGGCGCGGATCGGCTGAGATCGAGGAGAGGAAACAGAATGAGCCAAGAATCAGCAAGAATTGAAGCGCTCTGGGTTTTGTTCCGTGTTTTATGCTGGGGCTTTTTCCCTGGCATTGGTCTGGTAGT
>CAYFRO010000132.1:0-2907 GCA_964345565.1 uncultured Actinomyces sp. | reverse complement strand
ACCAGCAGGATGCGTTGGGCGTCGTCCCGCACCTCTTCAATGACGAACTCCTTCGCGGCCTTACTTAAGCTGGCCGCGGAGAGAGTCTTCAAAGGCAGCAGCGTCAGCGTCTTCGGGGCCAGCAGGCGCTTAGCGGCACCGGAGTCACGCAGGCTGGAGTCCAGGTCGAACTGGAACGTCCCCGCGCCCTCTGGCGTCCTCTCATCCGGCGCCGTCTCACCCAGCGTCGCCCCCAACTCCACCGTCGAACCCACAGGGATCCCTAAAGCCGAGGAGTTTTGTTGTTCCTCCTGCTGCCGCACTGCGACCAGGGCTGGGCGGGACAGGTGAGGCTCATCAAAGACCACCAGCCGGTCCATGCCGACCAGGCCCGCGTGAATAGACCGAGTCCCCGGGCTAACTCCGAAACCACGCATGAGCAGCCGCGACACGAACTGGGCCGGCGTCAGCGACACGACCGTCGCCCCCGTCGCGCGCAGCCATGTCCGATCATCCGGGCTTTCCCCATGGATGGTCGCACTGACAACCGTGCGGTCGTCCCCCGGGGGCAGCAGCCTGCGCAAAGCGGCTATTACTGGGGTCAGAGCGGAATCTCCGGCATCCTCGCCCTTTCGCGGAGCCTCCTCCAGCGCCCTCTGCAGTGCCGCGACGTACCGCGCTCCCTGGTCCACGACCGTCCGCCGGTTCACCACGTAGAACAACCGCATGGGGGCCGTCCGTACCTCACCGAAATGGGTTTGCCGCGCCAGTTCATACAGCCAGATCGGGATCACCGACGTCTTCCCTAACCCCGTGGGAACAGGCACCTGCTCCGGCCACCCGGAAGCCTGTACCTGTGCGGCCAGGTCGCTTTGCCACGCATACGGCTGGAAGCCCAGCAGCGCCTGGAAATAGTCCTCAAAACTGGGGAAAGAAGCACTCACGCCGCTACCTCCTGAAGATCCTGGACGTCCGCAGCCGGCACGAACAGGCCCGTTCCCAGTTGCTGTGCGTCCCGCAGCAGTAGCGGTCCGCCAAGCGGCTGAGCCATTTCGATCTCTAACCACCAGTTGGTAAGGCCGTCCTCGAAAGACCGTTGCCCCCACTCCTGCTGCCACCCGTGTGCGGGTTGAGAGGAAACGCGCAACGACACCGGCTCCACCTGGAACCGCTCCCACAGCTCCGCGCGCACTTGGTGGGCGACCACGAACTGGTCGGGGAAACCGCGGTAAGGGGTCGCAGAAACCCAGCGCGTCGCCTTTTGCTGCCAGCGCCGCGGGTTCACCGTCCAGGCCCCTTCCTGCGGGGTGGCTGACGATTGGTGTCGCAGCAGGTCAGGCTGCAGTAGAGCGGCACCGACCTGGGCCGCCGCCGTCCGCAAATCCGTGTCCGTCACACTGCCTGGAGTAGTGGGGGACAGGCCGACCCCCAGCGCGCGCCCATCCGAATGTGCGTGCCCCGCGTTGATTAGGGGGAAGAGGACCAGGCCGTCCGGCAGCTCAATCTCGGAAGTTTCCAGGGCCCGCATCAGGGCGGGGACTCGATGGTTCGGGACTGAAGCCGTGAGGGGCACGGTTGCCACGTCCTCATGATCCTGAACTGCGATGTAGCTGAGTGGCTGCACGAAACCCACGTCCGAAACGGGTGGCAGTGGGAGGTGAGAGACTGAGTCGCCCTGGAACATGCGGGTGTGGTTGGCGTCAAACCAGTCGATGGTCCCTGGTGTCCATCCGCGCGTGTGTCCCGCTGTGTTTGGTACCGGCAGCAGGCGGCCCAAGGTTGGGTCCTCGGCAGCATCGCGACGGTCAAGCAACGCCGGGCGCTCCTTGGTCACAAAGAGGCTGGCCGGGTCAAGTGACCTGCCGAAATACCCCACTTCGGCGGCCGCAGCGTTGAGGGCGCCAACCTCCTCGGCCGTGAAGTCACCACGGATCTCAAACACGGCAGTCGGGAAGTCCAGCGCCACCCCGTCCATACTTTTCAAGGTGCGGGAGGCCGTGTCCATCTCCACCAACGACAGGTCCAGGAACTCCCGCAAAACTTTCAAGTTCCCGGTCCCCCCGGGCACGTCCAACCCTGATCGCTGCGTATACGTCCCCGGCAAATCCAAGACTTCCGCGTAGGGGGCATAAATCAGGGGCGCCGGCGTTTGCGACACACGCTCCAACGCTTGCAGGGCCACCTGGCGCGCAGGGGCGTCCAGTGCATAAGCCCCGCTGATCAGCGCACCAAGCAGGCGGACGGGAGAGGGCGGCCAATCAATCCGCCGCCGCTGGCCCTTCCCGTGAAACTCAGGCCGGTCCCAGACCACCTGAACGTAGAGCGGGGTACTCACTGGTCGCCTGACCCTTGCTTCTTGTCTTCGGCGGCGACGCGCTCCGCAATCAGTTTCTTTTGCGCTTCGGAAAACTCCAATTCGATCGGTTCCTGGAACTCCAAGCCCAGGTTCTCCGCGTGTTCAATAGCAAGCCTCACCGCACTGCGGAGCGTGGCCACATCCGGCACGGCCATTTCGCGCAGTTCACCAGGCGCAGTGCCCTGTTCCCGCCACCCCCACTTGGTGGCCTGAGTGACCAGCGCGCAGCCGGAGCGCAAGAATCCATCCTCGGCCGCCAACCGGTTGCCCAGCATCCCCAGCAACACCAACACCGTCAACGCCGCCTCCTGCTTCTCAGGCGACGCGAACTTGATTTGCCGCAGCACCGCCAAGGAGATGCTGGCCCGCTGCAAGATCAACTCACAGGAAAAAGCCCGCACCTCAACATTCCCCGCGGGCACGGGACCAAAACCCATGGCAGCTGGCTTGGCTTTGCCGCCCAGTTCCAACCGGTGACCCTTCGTCTGGATGCGGGACGAGGAACTAAGCCCACCCATGTCATCCAACATTGTCGCCGCCGACTTGATGGGTGTCGCGGCGTAGCCAGCGAT
>CAYFRO010000131.1:0-2969 GCA_964345565.1 uncultured Actinomyces sp. | reverse complement strand
CGGAGTCCGCTCCCCCGTCATCCAACCCCCGCGCGGCAGGGGCTTCGGGAGAGGCCGTCCCCGCGCCACCAGCGGCGATGATTCTGAGGTGGTGTCTCGGTTGGTCGCTGCAGAGCCCTGGAATTGGTCGTCAGGATCCGCTGCGTATGTCGAGCAGCGCGTCGTAAGGGCCCGTGAAGACCTCGGTGGTTGCCACGTAGCCACCGACGGCTCCCTTGTCCTCGTCTACCAGGACCTTCTGAATCTGGTTCGCTAGGCATGCGTGTCTCGCCCGACTTGCGCCGAGAGTGCCGCGACTTCGGGATTCTGCGTAGGATCGCCACCCTCCTCAAAAGCGGTTGCGAGCGCCCGGTGCATGTCGACTGCCTCCTGTGTGCCTGCGCATGGCGCGGCGGCGGGCTCGATCATCGCTGCGATCGCTCTTTAGGGGAACCTGCCAGATTGAGACGTGCGTTCTCAAACGAAGCGTCGCCCGCGCCCTCTGGCTCCGCAGGTTCTGCGGACTGCTCTTCGGCGGTGGCTGCCACATCCTCGCCGGGGGCTTCCCCTTCGCAGCTCGACCCACCGGTGCACGCCTTGAAGAGGAACGCCAGGATCGAGGACGCCGCCAAGACGATGGCGGTCAAGACGCGTACCCGTCGTGTCCGCAGCGCGGTCGAGATGACGAAACAGACCGGGGCCGCTTCGAGCAGCACCGCTTGCAGGGCGCCGTAAGCCGAGGCTTACTCGAGGAGACCAACTCGGTTGGACAGCCCGAAGACCGTGCCAGTGACGGCCGGCAAGAACAGGCTGACTAAGGCGAGAAGTGCGGCCACTGCTTCATGACCGTATCGGTCGACGGCGAGCGGGTTGACAGGCGCTACGCTGCGCGCGTGCGCACGATTCTCGGCGGTGTCCCTCGGAAGAGATCGACCCTGTGCCCCGTTCCTTCTCGGAACACAACCCGAGCCCGGGTTGGCTTGGTTGTGGAAGGGTGCGGAGCCTTGAAGATGGGCGGGTCTCTGGGCCCGGTGCACGCGAAAGTGCGCGATGATGTGCTTCCGGATATGGTATGGCGCATTCGTCCAAGGAGGGACGTTGCTGAGGATCAGATGATCCCTAGGCAAAGGATTACTCGGAAACGTCAGGGTCCGCTGTGCGGTTCTCCCGTCCAACCGTGCTGGAGCCAGTTGCGTCCAGCCGACTTCGATAGAGTTCGAAGTGTGTGGGGTGCCGAGACCCGTGAGAGGGGCGCAGTGAAGAAGACAATCGGACAGCTCCGAAAGTTCGTGACGGTCGAGACTGTGCAGGTTATCTTGCTTGCGCTGCCTTTAGGCTACGTGCTCATCTCGGAGCTCAAGGTCGATGGGTTCCGAATCGACTCCTTCTTCGAGACCTCTATCCTCCTGTCGTTCTTGCTCGTTGCCATTGCAACGGCGATTGCTCGGATGGTGTCGAACCAGATTGGGCGTTACGTTGAAGACAACGAAAAGCTGACGGACGACTACGCCGCTCTGGGCAGGCGATACTCGCGTGAGGACCTCCTGCAGTACGTCACCCCAGCGGCTGTGGCCGGCAGACCAGCTGAGAGGCAGACATGTCCGATCGTCCCTCTCATTGTGCGTAGCCCCGGAGACGAACCACTGTAGTTGACGATCGTGGACGACCCGGACAAGTGGTACCCTCTCCCATCGCAGGTTGCCGCCCGATCCGAGAGACAGATGGGGCTCATGAGTTCTCGACCATCTACAACAGCACCACTATCCGCCTCGATAGGCTATCTGTTGAAGGAGAACGGGTCGTCTTGGACACCTCCAGGACGACCTACTTCGACTCGCTGCTGACGAACCGGTCCATGGACTACGTCTGGACTAAAGGACGCTCTGTCAGAGAGGTATATGAACCCGGACCATTCTTGAGTCCGTTGGACAGGTCACGCATGTCCAATCATCTGGGCTTCAACGGGTTTGTCGAGCTCAACGACGGCTACATCGTATTCGTCGTGCGGCGCGGAAACCTATCAGTCGGCAAGAATTCTCTTAGCACCAGTGTGGCTGCATCCATGAAGGCTTCGTTCTGCCTGGACGCCGATCGCCGGCTCACGGTGGACGGAATAAGCAGCGCAATACAGAAAGAGACTTGGGACGAGTTGGGTATCGATCTTGACTCGCCCGTGCCTCTAGCCGAGTCGATCTTTGCCTTCTATCGGGATGCGACTGAGGGCGGGAAGCCTCAGTTTCTCTTCTATGTCAGGGACACTGGCACCAGCAAGGCTCAGTTTCTCGAGCTGCACAGGGGCAGAGTATCGGACGGGCGCGGTCTCTCGCCTAAGGACGGCGAGTGTCCCAGGACAGGGTCGTGGCATGTGGCAAGCGTCGTGTGTGGACGGCGCAGACGCAAGAGAGACGTGGTCACGGATGGTGACCAGTTCGTGTTCGTGAAGACTGAAGATCTCCATAAGTGCCGAATCACGGCGGGAACCTTCACCACGCCGGAGGGACGTCGGTACAACATGATGCCCACCGCTACTGGGGCAACCGTCCTGCTGATGCGCTTCTTGGGAATCACGGGTGATTGAGTGTTGGTTCTGTCCTTCGCCGGGGTTCGGGCGTAGCCAGAGAAGGCTCTGGCATTGTGCCCAATCACCAGGGAGCCGATCGTGTCTTGTGCTTCGCCGCGAGCCTGGGGGCCGGCCCCGCGACCCCCAGGGCGTGTGGAGGAGCGGGTCTGGCGGGGCCGTCTGTGTCCAGGAATCCAGGGTCTGTCTCTGCCGGCCGAGCCCGAGGGTGCGTTGGCTCTGGCGACTGTCGCGGCTTGCCTGGGTACTCCGCGCGGTCTGCTGGCTGCGGGTCCGCGCTGTTCGCCCTCGAACTTAGAGGTGTCGTCCTCGCCCGCCTACGCCGGTCGGCCCCGCTGTGGTCAGTGACTCTGCGCCGCTCTAGGCTGCCCGGAGCCGGGCTAGGCAGCCCCTTCCGGGTGGCCCGTAAGTT
>CAYFRO010000130.1:0-2980 GCA_964345565.1 uncultured Actinomyces sp. | reverse complement strand
ATTAAAAGAGGCTCTATTCTATTAAGAATGAGCCTCTTGTTTGTGGACCAGCCTGAACTAATCCGCAGTATATCCTAATCGCTGAAAGCTAATAGTTTACCTTTTCGTTCAGATAGTTCCTGTAGCAGAAATGTAGCAGCAAACTGACTGGTTTATGACCGCTATTCTGACTATCTGTCGAAAGCACGCTTACTCTCATTTTCAGTGTACAAAGTTAGATTTTTTTGTTTATATTTCCAAATCTTTGTGTCATAAATATTTAGAAACTTTTCTGCTACATTTTCCAGTGCACGGTGCAAGCCCTTATATATAAAGGGTCTTGCACCGTGCACTGGCTTTCATAATAATTATCTTTTTTTGCCGATTTCGGAATGATAATAAAGTTTTTTTTCGTTTTAATCTATTAGGAGTTGGAAAAGGTATTCCATGCTGACACTGCCAAAATATTTATTTGCACCTAATGCAAGCCACCTTGCATGGGATGCAAACATTTGAATGAGGCGGGTTGCTCAAATTTAGGTGTCTTTGTAACTTTATACATATGAAACAGTTACACAAAACCCTAAAGGGAAAGCGAGAGCATGAAGGATACTCACAGGAGTATATCGCTGAAAAACTGAAAGTTAGCTCAAGTACCATCTCAAGATGGGAAACAGGAGCCGTATCCATGAGTATAGTACAAATTTGCAGCTATGCCAAAGTTTTGGAAATGGATGAGAGTGATCTGCTTGCATCTATTGCAAGGAGAAGAAGAGAAATACCACCCCCATTTATCCGACTGGGCATAGACGTGTTTGACGAAGAGACTTATGGAAAGATAATGGATCTCGCCAAGGAATTGGGACCGCAGCACATTATCTTACAAACCAAACTGTGATGACATATGGAAATAATAGCAGTAGAAAGCCAAGCTTATCAAGAACTGATAGACAGGCTCAACCGAATTGAACAGTATGTCGAGCGCACCTCTCATCTTATCCAAGATATAGATGATGAGCTGGAGATGACCACCAAAGACCTTATCGGGACTCTGAATGTTTCAGAGTCCACCCTTTATCGCTGGCGCAAGAAACAGTTGGTACGGTATCGCTACACGGAGGGTGGCGATGTACGCTACTTCTTCAAGTCTATCGTGATTGCCACGAAATGCAACCGGCTCCGTGTTTCAGGTATGAGGAATGACGAGGTTCTTGGTCGGCTCAACCGTTTCAAGGACAATCTTATCATGAGTTCATGTCTTAACCCTAAAAACAGACAGCTATGATAGAAAAAGAACAGATTCTTTTGCTTACCCAAGGAGGTTTGAATGTATTTTCCCATTTCCTTGGTTTTGAGGTGAATCTTCACCGAAACTTCCGTAGCCCCTTCTATGACGACAAACGGGCTTCCTGTCATATCTACTATGATAGGAAAACTTCTTCTTATAAATTCTATGATCATGGCGATACCACCTATTCAGGGGATTGCTTCTGGTTTGTGGCAACGTTGCGTAGTTTGAATCTGAAAACGAGTTTTCCCGAGGTCTTGGAAATCATCGTACAAGAACTTGGATTGTATTCTTTATGTGATGCTGAAAAGCATAACAAGCATATCACACCGTCATATAAAAATTCTAAAGCCTCCAGTCCTACGATTGAAATCATCAAGCGGACGGAAGAACGACCATATAGTTTCGAGATACAGCCATTTGACGATGGACTGCTGAACTATTGGGCGCATTATGGTATCCATGAAGATACACTCCGGCTTTTTCGGGTACGGAGTCTTAAACGGTATGAGAGCGTATCTGCCGAGGGCAAGAAGTTTGAACTTCACAGTTCACCGACAGAACCGATATTTGCCTATATCGGAAACGGCTATGTAAAGATATACCGACCACACAGTCCGAAAATCCGCTTCCTCTATGGTGGAAGGATGCCAGTCACCTATTGCTTCGGTATGGAGCAGATTCCCACCAAAGGTGATATTCTTTTCATCACAGGTGGAGAAAAGGATGTGCTCTCGTTATATGCACACGGCTTCAATGCGATATGTTTCAACAGTGAAACGGCACAAATACCGACAAGCATGATTGAGAGCCTTCAACTTCGCTTTCGGCATATCATACTCTTGTATGATGCGGATGAAACTGGTGTAAGGGAGGCGCATAAACAGGCTGAACATTTAGTAGAATTCAAGGTGTTGAATCTTACACTTCCTCTTAGTGGAACCAAGACGGAAAAGGATATTTCTGATTTCTTTGCTTTAGGAAATGGAGCAACGGAACTGAAGGATTTACTTGCCAAAATGTTTACAGACCTATACAGCCAAACCATGATGATGTTACGTTCCTGTGAAATTGACTATGAGAATCCACCAGACATTTCCAAATCAGTAGTAGCAGTAAACGGTGTGCCACTCGGCACGCAGGATAACCTATTCTGCATCACTGGAGGAGAAGGTACGGGCAAGAGTAACTATGTAGGAGCCATTCTTGCTGGAACATTGGGAGAAGAACAACTGCCAATAGAGAAAACCTTGGGATTAGAGATTACCGCCAATCCCAAAGGTTTGGCAGTTCTGCACTATGACACGGAGCAGTCCGAGGCACAACTCCACAAGAATTTGGGCAAGACATTGCGCAGGGCTTCTCTGGCAGCAGTACCTGAATATTATCATTCTCTGTATCTCGCTTCGCTTTCCCGTAAAGACCGGTTGAAACTTATCCGTGAAAGTATGGACCTGTTTCATCACAAGCATGGGGGCATCCACCTCGTGGTGATTGACGGCATAGCAGACCTGATACGCTCAGCCAATGACGAAACGGAGAGCATAGCCATCGTGGATGAGCTTTACCGTCTGGCAGGGATTTACAATACCTGCATCATCTGCGTGCTGCACTTCGTGCCAAATGGTATCAAACTCCGTGGGCATATCGGCTCCGAACTTCAACGCAAGGCGGCAGGTATTCTCTCCATAGAGAAAGATGACAATCCCGAAT
>CAYFRO010000129.1:0-2990 GCA_964345565.1 uncultured Actinomyces sp. | reverse complement strand
AGGCGTTGAGGGCTGCCGCCCACGAACCAAAGTCGTAGCCCTGGTTCTCTCTTCGAGCGACGGCGGCGCTCTCGGGCAAACCAAAAGGCCACTCCAACGGTTCCGCATGCGAAGCTGTGCTGACGACTAAAACTTGGAACCCGGCGCGTTCAAGCTCAAACAGGTACTCGCTAAGGGACCGGCTAATCTGCGGCGAAACTGCCCAAGCGGAAACGACCGCAATCTTGTCACCGGTGAGATCTTTGCAAGATCCTCTCTCCCAACGAAGCTCTCCCGACGGAGACCCCACCACAGGAGCAGGCCGGGATCTGCGGTGCAGTAGCCCGCCGCTCACCGTTCCTCTTTCGCCGGTAGGAACCGCGTTGCAGCTGTCAACAGCGGTGTCAGCGGAGCTCTTATCCTCCACCATCTCGATTCAACGACGCGCGCAAGTTCTTCGTCAGCTGCAGCTAGCTGGGCGCGCAGCAAACTGTTCTCCTCCAGCAAGTCTTGGTAAGAGCTCTCCAGCTCAGCATCAAAGCTCCGCATGGCCGCCCTTGGCGTCTGGTTCGGTAGTCCTCCAAGACGACCTGAGTTTGATTGGGCCACCAAGCGGAGACGACTTGGCGGAACGAACCAATATTCGCCGGCCACGATCAATGTGGTCCCAGACGTGTCCTTGAGATCGCAATGAGACTGATAGCCAGTAGCTACCTTCCTGCAGCGGCAACTCCGGTATGTCCAGCCGGGCGACAGTCTTACCGACGCCCAGATCCAGCGTCTGCCCCTCAAACGCAGAACTCACGGAAGCAAGCAGCGCACCACTTTCCTGGTAAATCGCAACAACAGCATCAACGTCCCCCAAAGCCACCTGAGAAGTGATCTCAAGCTGTAGTGAGTAGTCCTCTCCAGTACGTAGCGTCGAGACCTGTTCGCCAGAAGAATCCATAAATTCGATTCGCTCAACGAAAGCCTCACCAGTCCCGCGGCGAGAGTACTCAGTTTCTCCTTCTAGCGAGGCAAGGTATTGCTGTTCCTCAACTCGGTTCACCTCAGCAACGTAGCGATCCACGACCTCCTCTATTGGGCCCTGTGCTTTTGCTTCTCCATGATCTAGCCAGATCGCTTCATCGCAAAGTTCCCTGGCCAGAGCCATTGAGTGCGTCACCAGCGCGATGGTTGTGCCTTGCTGGCGAAGCTTATAGATGTGATCAAAGGATTTGCGCTGAAAGGCCTCATCACCGACAGCGATCACTTCGTCAACGATCAGGATGTCTGGCTTCAGCATCACCGCGATGGCGAAACCAAGACGCACGTACATCCCCGACGAATACTGCTTGACCGGGACATCGATGAACTCACCTAAATCAGCAAACGCGATGATTTCCTCCATCGACTCGCTGATCTGCTTTCGTGTCAGTCCCAAGATTGTGGCGTTCAGCCGAATGTTCTCTCTGCCTGTCAATTCCCTGTGGAACCCCGCACCAAGCTCTAAAAGGGCAGACACCTTACCTTGAACTTCAACTGTCCCCGACGTGGGCCGGTACACGCCTGCGAGCATTTTGAGTAAGGTGGACTTCCCCGAGCCGTTGTGGCCGACAAGTCCGAAGGTGCGCCCTTTCCCTATCTCAAATGAGACATCCTTGACTGCAGCAAACTCATGTTTCTTTCCAAGGGCTCCCCGTACGAAGACCTCCTTGAAAGTCTCCGGCTGCTGCTCCCTGATCTCAAATGTCTTGGTGAGGTTCTCAACCCGAATCGCTGGATCAGTCACACGTGCTCCCCAAGATCTGCCCCTTTGTTGCGCATGACCAAGGCGGCAATCCCAAGGGCTGCCAAAGAGGCACCTCCCGCAATGCCCCAGTGGGTCAAGGACCCGGGCGTGAGGTCGTATAGCAGGTTGCGGATCAGCTGCACGAAGCTCCACAGTGGGTTTATTTCCATGATGCTGCGGATCTCTATGCCACGCCACTGCATGTTAACCATTGAAGCGGGGTAGATGATTGGTGTCGCATAAAAAAGCAACTGCAATGCGACTTGGACCAGGTGGGCGGTGTCCCGATAGTAAATGTTTAACACCGCAAAGATAGTGGCAACCGAGCCGACGAAAATGACAGCCAAGACCATAAAAAGCGGAAGCAGCAGCCAAGTCCAAGCAACGTTCCCCAGAAGTGCCAAGATCACCAGCAAAATGGCTAGTTCAATGAGTGACTGGACCCCAACAGCCAGTCCTGCTCCCAAAACAGGAGCGTACGCCGGAAAGTAGACCTTCTGCAGGACCGGGCCGGCAGCCACCATCTCCACGATCCCCTGGTTCACCGTGTTTTGGAAGAAAGTCCAAAAGATCAGGCCGGTGAATAACCAAATAGCGAAAATGCCCGGCCGTCCGGTGCCAAAATCCGGCGGTGGGATACGAAGGAAGAAATAGAAGACTACCGAGTAAATCCCTATGGTCGCTAACGGAACTAGGAGAGACCAAAGCCAACCCAGGGCAGAACCCTTGAATTTGGACTTGAGATCGCGCTGTCCGAAAGCTTCGATGAGAGGCCAGTAGTACCACAGCGGTTTTCTCTCACGAACCCCGTTGTGGGAGGCTCTAGGATTTGGCTTCGGATCTAGTCGCACGCGGTAATCCTATACAAACGTGCGTCCCCAACTTCCGCCAGCAACTCGAAACCCTCACTAGTGTCCACCGTGTTGTACCCAACATAGCGGCCTGTGAACTCCTGGGTAGGTGAGTCACTTTGAATGAACGCTTCGACGTCATACTTTGACAAAAGCTCGCAAACTTGCGGATCAGACCCAAGATCTGCGAAATGAAGCCCAAGGTACGCTTGGTCTCCACCTAGGGGATACCGCAGGCCCTGCAGCTGCCGCGACTGCGTCAAAACACTGACCCAAGCAGTCCCAGAATCGGGGTCCCCAACCAGCACCGTCCCAGGCGGAAGGTAATCGTCGATCATCAAGATCAAGGCCAACTCATTTTCCGTTATTGCTACCACAGCCTCTTC
>CAYFRO010000128.1:0-3105 GCA_964345565.1 uncultured Actinomyces sp. | reverse complement strand
CGCGCAGGCGGGGATGATCCCGGACTTCGGCCAATGGCCCCAATCGGAGTGACATGCGCTGAACAGCAGCAAAGAGGGTAGCCCCGCAACTAGAATCTAATCGCAGGGCCACCTGGCCTGTGTCATCAAGGATGAGGCTCTACTTCGATTCCTTGACTGTCGTATCTGGGTGGCCCTTCCCATACCTTTCGGTTACGTATCGTCCGGTTTTCGCAGAGCGATAGCTGCCTTTGGCCATTGTGTTCACCTCCTTCCGTCGGGCGTCGTTATGAGCACGAGACGCCCGTGTCTATGACACGCCACGATCAGCCCTATTGCCACTACATGTAGTGGTATGACATCCCTACTACCCCCACATGTAGTAGTAACCCTGCGCCTCACACGGGTGGATTGGGCGCACACCCACGCCCCTGCGTGTGCAGCAGCCCTAAATCCGAGAGCACCGAAGCGCCCAGAGCATGCCCGAAACACTCCGCGCCACCCGCCCCATCGCTGGCGAGCCGCTACCCACCCCCGGACAAACCGTCAGCCCCTATCGTCCTCCGCTCACAAACTAACGACCTCTGCGGACTCATGGCCGATCGCGGACGCAGATTCGCCGGAGAAGCACGACCCAGAAAGGCGATCCAACGCCGCCCACAACCCCAATCCACACCTCAGATCAGCCTCGGACTACGCGACGCAATCGATGAAGGCCGCGAGGCGATCTACGCGTGGGAGTGGCACATCATGCAGCACATCGACCCGGCCTGGCGGATACCACCAGGCCGCCCCTGGCCCGCGATCCAAGCCATCTACCAGCAACACCGCCCCCACCTCTCACAGTGGGAGTACGCGCCCGCCATGATCGAGGACCTCAACCGCGTGCTGCCCCACCTGAAGCGGCTCGCCGGCTACGTCGAGCCACCCGCAATTCTTACCTCAGTTGATGACCTCCCAGACAAGCGTCTGACTATCGGTCCCGCAGTGCAATCCGTCAAACCCGCCACGGGCCGCCCCATGTCGAAGAAGACCGTGTACTAGTGGGAGTCCCGAGGCAAGATCCGGGGTCACGGCAACCCGAAGAAGTACTCAATGCGTGACCTGCTCACACCGGCATCCGGCGACACACCCAAGGATGCTGCCCTTGCGCTATCGTGCTAGTCTGATGCGCGGACACCGCTCAAGGGAGCAGCAGAGACTTCACCCATTTTGAAGACGCAATCACATCAGCGTCATACAATCGTGGGCATGAGCGACACAGCAGCGCCACACGCGGACCCAGCACGACCAGTTGCGAAGAAGCCCTGGTACAAGAAATGGTGGATCTGGCTCATCATCGCAATCGTCGTGATCTTCATCTTCGGGGCATCACAAGGCAGCAAAGACGACACCTCCCAGTCAACCGCAGTCGGGGAAGTCCTGGTGGGAGAAGAATCCGGGCAGACCGCGGAAGAACTCGCCGAACAACAATCCCGCGAAGCCGCAGAGGAAGCAGCAAAGGCTGAAGCCGAAGCCGCCAAGAAAGCCGAAGAAGAGGCAGCTGCACAAGCCGAAGAAGCAGCTCGCCTAGATCCCGCCACATACTCAGCAATCAGCGATCGTGATTGGCAACTAATTGAGAAAGACCCCGACTCACACGCCGGCGAAAAATACGTCATCTACGGGTATGTGACACAAGCCGACGCATCAACCGGCACAGAAGCATTCCGAGCAGATACTTCGGGAGAATGGAAAGAAGCATGGTACGACTACGACGTCAACACCATCGTCATCGCTGATCCCGAGATCGTCAAAACCGTCGTCACTGACGACCTCGTAACAATGTGCGTACAAATTGTCGGAGCTCTTGACTATGACACCCAGATAGGCGGCAGCACAACAGCCGTGTCGGTCATAGCCAACATAGTAGAAGTCACAGGCAGCAGCTCTTAACAGCCCCACAGCCTTGGCGCGCACCCCGGGGAAGCTCAACTACGGGAGGCGGTGCCAGCAGCCACCAGCCGCACAGGAACCGCCAAATGGAAACGCATCGTGCAGCTGGCACTAAGCCCGGGCCCTGATTAAGCGGGAAGCAGCGAACCGTTTGATAAATCACCGGCAACGAAACCGGTTACAGGGGCGTTCGTGTCAGCCTCGTTCGTGGAGATGATCTGGCCGACGAACTCACCCGACTGGAGGCCCACAGTCACGACACTCGTGAAGCCAGTGTTCGCCTTGGGGGGTTGGCCACCGAAACCGCAGCGCCACCACTCACCGTAACGTTGATGGGCTTCCCCGTCGCGTCCTGTGCAATCGCAAGAACCGTGTTCTCTGTCGTGGTGCCACCACCGTGCGCCGCGACACTAGGGATACCAGCACCACCAGTGACTGGCGTGTTCTCCAGGGTCAGCGAACCGGCGCGAATCTCGATACCAACCGACGTGCCCTTCACCGTTGAGTTCTTGATCGTGACGTTCGCCTCGCCGGCGAGGTACGCACCCAGTTCGCCGTTTTCGAGGGTTGCACCATCAATCGTGATCTGCGGCAAAGGATTGGCATTGGCGCTGGTCACAGTGCCATTCACGTGTACTGCCGCTCCGCCAGACGCGCTTTTGATCGTGCCGCAAACATTGGCGACCATCCCGCTGTTATTGCCGTCGTTCGACGCCAAGAAGAGCGGCCACTGACCTTGAAGCGTCACGCCGCTGCCCACGGTCACGGTGGTGCTTGAGCCAGTTGTTCCGCCGCGAAGCTGGACTGCGCGAGACTGACCGTCAAGCGTGCCGTCACCGACAAGATTGAGGTTGCCGCCGCTGGTGACCCGAAAGTACGCCAAATTGTTGTCCTGATCAGTGAGCGTCACCGTGTGCCCGTTCAGATCAAAGGTGATGGTCTTGCTGACTTCGATGATTTGGCCTGTGACCGTCGTATCGGCGAGCAGCGTGATGGTGTCACAATCCGTCGCAGCAGTGAACGCATCCGCCAACGTCGTGTAGTAAGTAACCGCGCCGTTGGTGCTCACAGACGCCACGTTTTGCCCAGTCGTCAGTGCCGTCAAAGTTTGAGCAGCGCCCCGCAGCGCAGTAGCAGCAGGGGCGGGCTGGGTGGCCTGGTCATCACCGCTCGCTATGGGATCAGAACCAG
>CAYFRO010000127.1:0-3106 GCA_964345565.1 uncultured Actinomyces sp. | reverse complement strand
CACCGACCAGGTACACGTCCGAGACCTTTGAGCCCGGGCCCTTGATCCACTCACTAACCACAGGTTTGGGAATACAAGACCCATTCGAGAGCACCAAACGAGAGCTCAGTTTCCCTGAAGGAGCCGCAGCACTAAGAGCATCCGGGAAATCAGCACCCGTAGCCAACCACACACTAGTCAGCGCAGTAGACCCAGCACGACTATTCAGATAGGTGTTCACTGCCGCGTTGGTCGCATACCGGTTGGGCCCAGACAGCCGCTTGACTCCAGTAGTGCCGAACGTTTTCTTCAGGTTGGTTTCAATCGTGGCGCTAACCGCCCCCTTACCACCAGAGATCAGCACGCTGGATGTCCCCTTCTCAGCAAGGGAGCTAAGCAAGTAGGCAGACAGGTTCTTACCTGCCTTCCCATCCACCAGCAACACCGGGGCAGATAGGGCAGCCCCTGCAGAAGCAGCCGACAAAGCATCAGGGAAGTCGCGCCCCGTAGCCACAAACGCGGTGCTGACAGCCCTAGGCGTCTCCACGAAGAACTTCTTATAGATCTCCTCAGAAGTCTGGTAGCGGCTCTTACCAGCCACCCGAACCGGAGTTTTACCCGTCGCAGACTTCACCTTGGAGGCCACGGTCTCAGACACAGCACCCTTACCGCCAACAATGTAGACCTCGGGCGGGTTCAGGTCCTTGATCTCAGTCAATGTCTTCGTAGGAATCGAGTCCCGGGGAGTCAAGAACAGGGTCCCCCCAGTAATCCCCACCACGGGCCCAATAGACAGCGCGTCCGCAAAGTCAGCGCCCGCAGCCACAAACACCGGACCACCCTGAACACCAAACTCTTTGTTTACCGCATCATTGGTGCCATAACGGGAAGTGCCAGACAGTCGGGTAACCGTGGGCTGGTTGGGTAGTGTCGACACTTTTTGAACAAATGCCTGAGCGTTAATGAGTCCGGCCCCGAAAACCCGATCGTTCGGTGTTCCTGCGATGGTGTAAGGATTAGTGACGTTTGGGTCTGCAGTGTCTTCCATCAACTTGATCAACTGGTCCGGGGACAGTCCAGGCTCGATCTCCAGCCCCAAAGCGGCAACGGCCGCTGCGGTCGGCGCAGCCGCGGAGGTACCGAAGAAGAAAAAGCCATCCCAATAGCCTTCAACGTAGATGTACGTCCCGAAGAAACTGTTGGCGATGCCGTCCGACCCCATCAAAACGGGTGAGGGCGGCGTGACCTTCTTCGGCAAGGCTGCGGAGACCCGGTCGCCGTCCACTGGCTGGAACCACTGCTGGTTACCGCCAAGCGAAGAATAAACCTCCACCATCTCAGGTTCGTAGAAGGGAGATGCCGCTATCGACCAGGAACTACCGTCTCCAAGGTGGCCGAACTGGCTCCCTTGAAGAACGTTGTTGCCCTCAGTCTTGTAGAACTGACGCCAAGAAGGGCGCTCGTAATTGTTGGGGCCAAAGGGGGTGATCCTCACCATGGGCGTGCCGTATCCAGGCTTTGAGGTGTCGCGAACGACCACCAGTGCCAGTGAGTAGTGTCCCTCTTTGGTATACAGAGTGCAGCTAGGGAACTCGGTCCACGCCGCGAGCCGGTTGGGATTTGTTGTCGCCGAAGCGGACGATGCGCCTCCTAAACAGAAAGTCTCAGGGTCCTTGTAGTCGGTCACGCCGTACATTTGCAGTTGCAGCTTGGTTTTCACGCCATTCATGGGTTCCGACCAGCTGATCACCTGCCTCATCTGATCCATCCAGGCGGTGCCGCCCTCTGAGTAGGGGGTCCCCAGGAACTTGCCGTAGGGGACGCCGGCTCCGTTCGGGGAAAAGTCCATGCAGTCGAACGATGTGGCGCCTTCTGGGGCCCTGACCCAGGACGGGCAGGGCGTCGGCACGTACTTGTTGCTTTGGTGACGACCGATCGGGTAGCCAACGCGGCTGCCAAAACCTTCAGTCTCTTGGACCCCGTTGTTGTTCCCGGATGCGGCGAAGTAGCCCACTCCCTGAGATTTGGCCAGGTCGACTTGCTTCGAGATGACTCCTTTTTGGAATGAGGGTTCATTAGACCAAAAAACATCATCAGCAATGACATCTGCGCCGGCTGCCACCAGGTCGGCGACGTTCTGTGCTGTCTCCTCTTGGCTCTGACCGATCGTCGCGACCACCAGGTCTGCCCCAGGGGCGATCCCGTGAACCACTTGGGCCATCGCGCGTCCCTCATCGTTTTGCAGGTAATCGGGCGCATCCCCGACGTTCAACACCCGAACCGACTGCGTGTACCCGCAGGGATTTCCCGGTCCCGGAAGAAGCCCATTCGCTATGTCCTGCGCTGCGGTTGTGAAGGCCCACTGATCCTCCTCATACGTGGTGGAGAGGATCCCGACGGTCACCCCCGAACCGTCAACGCCAAAATCTTGCCGCGCCTCTGTCACTTTGAGAGGGTCGTTAGCGACAGCTGGAATGCTCCGGCAGTTCGCGCGGCCCAACGCGGCGCTTCCCGCCTCAGCTTCGCTTTTCTCAGCTGATTGAAGCGCTTCCCGCAGAGCTTCCTTCTCTTCTTCCGTCAGCTCCTTATCGATGACTGCCGTGTCGGGGGTCAGGTTCACCTCCACTTGGACCACACCGGGCAGATCCGACAGGGCCCTCAAAGACGTCGGCAGGGCATACCCCATGATCGTTGGAGTCACGTCCAACACGCGACGCACCTGGGCAACGCTCTCCACACGCTCAACATCCGTAGCACTAGGGGCCTCAGCAAACGTGACCGTCACCGAAAGCAACCCATCAAGGTGGATCAGACTGAGCGGACCCTCCGTCGGCAGTCCCACGGCGTCAGCAATCTGGTTAACCGTGAGGCCCGGATCCGCTTCAATGGCTTCAATGATCAGGTCAAGATAGGTTGCGTCAAACGCAGGGGCCAGGTCTTCGTCCTCAGGCGTTCCTTGGCCCTGGCTCCGCCCTTTCTCCGCAGGCTCCCCGCCGTCTGAATCTGGCGTGGACCCGGAATCAGGATGCGAACTGGTGTTGCTCTCCCCCGACTGGGGAGGGTCGTTCGCTATCGCCAAGGTTGGGGAGAAAACCAACCCCGTCATCAATAGGGCTAGGCCCAACCG
>CAYFRO010000126.1:0-3132 GCA_964345565.1 uncultured Actinomyces sp. | reverse complement strand
CGCCCCTCCAGGAGCAGCGTCGCATCGCGAACCGTCTTGACCGTGAGACGGCTGAGATTGATTCGATGATTGAGGATGCGCGGCGGCTGAAGGAAGTGTTGGCGGAGCGGCGGTCGGTGTTGATTTCTGATGTGGTGACGGGGCGTAAGGAGGTTCCCGCGTGAGCGCCAGGACTCGTGAACTGGAGTTTGAGGACAACATTGTTGAGGCCCTGGTAACGCAGGGCTGGGTGCATGAACCTGGGAATTCGGGTTGGGACCCGAAGCTCGGCTTGCATGTGCCAGACGTGATCCATTGGCTTTCGACTCAGTACGAGGATGAGTTTCTCAAGGCGATCCCCGAGGACATGAACGGGGGTACACGGCGGGCGGCTGAGGAGCGTTTGTGTGCCCGTCTGGCGAAGACGCTGGACCAGAAGACAACCGTCAATCCTGACTCGGGTAAGGAGAAAGGTGGGTTGCTGGGAGTCTTGCGGGGTGGCTTCGAGTATGCGCAGATCGGGCGCTTAAAAGCCACGTTCGGGCCGATGGTCGCGTTCCCTCCGGCCAACCCGCTTCTTGCGGCAGTCACTGAAGCATCTGAGGCGAATCGGTTTCGGGTGATGCGGCAGGTGCGGTTCAACTCTAAGACGAACCAGTCGATTGACCTGGTGCTCTTAGTCAATGGCGTCCCGGTGGTGACGTTGGAGCTCAAAACTGACAACACTCAGTCTTTGGACCACGGCGTGGCTCAGTACATGCGCGACCGCAAACCTAACGCGGACACTCCCTTGTTGCGGCCAGGTAGGGCTCTGGTGCATTTTGCAGTGTCGAATCAGAACGTGCAAATGACCACGCAGCTGGCTGGTCCTGACACACGCTTCATCCCGTTTGACAAGGGCCATCAGGGGCACGCGGGCAACCCACCCTCCGAAACGGGGTCAGCCACCGACTATTTGTGGCGGGAGGTGTTCACCCGAGAGACGTTACTTCGGATCCTGCAGTCCTATGCCCTCCGGGAGAAAGACGGGCGACTGGTGTTCCCGCGCTACCACCAGTTGCGTGCCGTCGAGAAAGTTACTGCAGATGTGCTCGATAAGGGTGCAGGCCAGCGGTACTTGGTCTGGCATTCAGCGGGGTCTGGCAAGACTAAAACTATCGCCTGGCTAGCTCACCGGCTTGGGCGGCTCTACCACTCGGCTGAAGACAAGGCGTTCGACTCGGTCATCGTCATCTCAGACCGCACGGTGCTGGATGATCAGCTTCGCGACGCGGTCCAACTACTTGGTGCCGCCAAAGGGTATGTCGTCGGTGTGGGAGAGAAAAAAGGCGAGGCCAAGTCTCCCCAGCTGCGAGAGGCGCTACGTCGAGGCGGACACATCATCACCTGCACGCTCCAGTCTTTCCCTGAAGTGCTCAAGCTCATCGAAGGTGATGAGAACTTAGCCAAACGCAAGTGGTGCGTCATTGCTGATGAGGCCCACTCTTCCCAGACTGGGAAAGCCTCCCAGGGGTTGCGCGAGCTTTTGTCAGAGGCATACACCGGCGATGAGGAAGACGAGGGTGGACTGTCTACCGACGATCTGCTCCTCATGCGAGATGAGGCGGTAGCCAACACTCCAAACATTACGTTCATTGCTTGTACTGCGACCCCTAAGCACCGCACGCTCCGTATGTTCGGCACGCAGACCGAAGACGGTCGGTGGGAGGCTTTTGATACCTACACGATGGCCCAGGCTATCGAAGAGGGGTTCATCCTGGATGTGCTGCGTCGTTATTCCACGTATGACATGTTCGCCCGCGTCCAAGACAATAAGAAGCGAATTGAGAAGGTTGACGCCAATGCGGCGTTGCACGAGTTCACTCGCTTCGTGCGCCTTCACCCCACTGCCATTGCTCAAAAGGTAGAGGTGGTGGTGGAGCACTTTCGTGCCAACGTTGCTGGGTCGCTAGACGGTGCGGCTAAGGCCATGGTTGTCACCGACTCGAGGCTGGCGGCGGTGCGTTGGGCCAAGGAGATCAATGAGTATTTAGCAAAGAAAGACTACTCAGACATGCAGGTCCTTGTCGCGTTCTCCGGAACGGTGACCGACAACGGCAAAGACCACACCGAGCGGAGCATGAACCAAGTATCCGACGTCGCTCATGAGTTCGCAGTGAACGACGAGGCGCGGGTGATGATCGCAGCCGACAAATTCCAAACCGGATTCGACGAGCCCCGCCTATGCGCGATGTACGTGGACAAGAAGCTCGGCGGTATCCAGGCTGTACAGACCCTGTCCCGGCTCAACCGCGCCCATCCCGATAAGCCGCTGCCTATCGTGCTCGATTTTCGCAACGAGCCCTCCACCATTCAGGCCGCATTCGCTGACTACTACTCAGATGCCTACATTTCTGAGGAGACCGACCCCCACTCACTGATCGATCTTGGGGATGTGATCGACTCCGCCGGATTCTACGGCGAAGAGGACATGGTCCGCGTGTCCGATGCCTACCTCACCCCAAGCGGTACAGGGGAGCAAATACAAAAAGCACTTCAACCCATCATCGGCCGATGGAAACAGGCCCTCGCCGCAGCTGGGACCAACGAAGCGGCCCGGGACCAAGTGTGGGAATTTAAGACTAATGCCCGCAAATACTCAAACGCCTGGGACTTCTTCTCCCAGATAACTAACTTCGGTGACCCGACCTTGCATCGTCGTGCAATCTTGGCTCGCCTATTAGACAAGAACTTGCACCTGGACGGCGCACCCATTGAGACGATCGACACGAGCGGCGTGGAACTGATGGGGGTGATGGTTGCCCAGTCCGAGGACGAGACCGACTACGGGCTGTCAGAAGGTTCCGACGAGGGGCTGGATGCTCCAGGCTTTTCCCCAGCTACGGGCGGGCCGGGCGAACCTGAACGCCGCGAGTTCAACCAGATCATCGATGAAGTAAACGAAGCGTTTTCAGCCTCCGGGATCCACATGGCCCGCACAGGAACAGCAGCATGGTTGCGTGCCGTTTGGGTGAACGTCGACGCCGACCCGCGCACAGCGGCCCTCGTGCGAGAAAACACCCCAGACCAACTCGCCGCGTCCCCCGGCTTCCTAGACATCGTCACTTTCGCCGCCTTCCAGGCAGCCCAAGAATCAAGCGCGATCGCTGAAAC
>CAYFRO010000125.1:0-3141 GCA_964345565.1 uncultured Actinomyces sp. | reverse complement strand
TCATCCAAGGGGGTGGGTAGACCGTACTGGTTTGAAAGATCCCGGGCCGCTTCCGCTGTGCTGGTTCCAAGGATCCCGGCGTGCAAGTCCACGATGTCACCCGATTTATCGCAAGCGTGACACTTCCAGGATTCTTTCCCAGGACCATAAAGGGTGAACGCACCGGTTCCCCCACTGCGGGTTCCACTGCCGCAAAGGGGACACTGGAACATGTTGCGTCCCGCTTTGGGGGACGGTTCCAGGTGTGTGTCCACGTATTCAGCTAGATGTGGTTTCAGTTCCATGAACCGGTAACCATCCATTGTTCAAACCCACTTCCAAGTGTTGCCAGGAATGAAGAAAGCACTTCTGTTTCACTGCCACTTAGTGAGCCTTAGCGGGTTCCGCGCCGCAAGCGCGGGACCCAAGATAGTTAGTGTTAATGTTAAGGGGATTTCCGCATGACGACTTTCCCGCATGGTGGCGCGTGAAAGTCCCGATCAAAAAGGTCTGACGCTTGCCCACTTAGGGGGGTGCGCTTGCCCACTTAGGGGGGTGCGCTTGCCCACTTAGGGGGGTGGATCAACTTCTGTTTTCTTCCCTTCTAGGCCACCCGGCCCCACCCCTTCCCCCCTATGAAGGCACGTCCCTGTAGCAGAGTGCCTTTTGTGTGAGCGGTTTTTCCACACGGCGCTATAGGGAAGTGGGAAGCGATTACACCAAGGGGGGGCGTAAAGATCACGGCCAGGAAACCATGGTGGGGGCGAGCGCAGGTGAACCTGTGGGGTGTCAGGGTTCCAGGGTGGAAGGGTCCATGAGGGGGTCACGGTCCACGCTTGCCCAGTTAAGGGGGTTCCGTAAGTTTCGGGTGGAAGTAGTGAAACTGGAAGGGTGGGACCCGTAACCTGGAAGGTATGAACAATGAGGTTATGTCGCTTGCGGAAGCAGCACGGGTTTGTAAAGTTTCCCCTTCCACTGTGCGCCGCCGTCGGGACGATTTACGGCGGGTGGGTGCGGTTTGTGAGCCGTCAGGGTGGAAGGTCACGCTAGATCAACTAATCGCTGTAGGTCTAACCACGCGGGTGCGTGGTGGTGATCCAGGGGTCCCAGGGGGTGCGGTTCCAAGCACGGTTCCTTCTGCGACCGTGGAAGCCACTTTGGAAGCGTTACGGTCCCACGTTGCCACTTTGGAAGCTTCCCTGGAACGGGAACGGGTGCGCGCAGATATGGCGGAAGCACGGCTGGATCGCTTCTTGGAAGCACCGCCGCAAGCGCCACAGGACCCGCCTGGACCGGCTTCTAACGTGGTTGTGGGTGTATCCCCCACAGTGCCACTGGAAGCACCGCAGAAGCGCCGCTGGTGGCAGAAACTATTGGGGTAAGGCTGGTGGGTCCCGCCATGGTTCCACGCTTTCGATCACTTCCATGACAGGTTTGTGTTCGGGAAGGAACACCACCACCCCGGTTTCTTTCCCGGCGCGCCCTTCCTGTTTCACTTCCCACCGAGTGACAAACCCACGTGCCACCAGTTCATCCAGGGCTTTAGCCGTGTAGGTGCGTAACTGTCGCCGCCGTTTAGCCGTGATTGTTTCCGGCGCCCACTCACCACCCACGTGTTCCGCAAGTTCCATGTAACTAACTTGGTAAGGGTGGGTGGGTCCCAGGAAGCGGGAACCATGCCACAGGTTCACGCACTTGGTTAGAAGTTCACGGTAAACCGCTATTCCCGCAAGGGTGCGGGATGTCTTGTCACCCTTCCTGGAAGATAAACCGGCGGCCATGTTTTTTAGCATGTTCAGTTCCCGCGCGTTCCTGGTCAGCAGTGGTTCCTTGTCCACTTCCAGGACCGTGGTGGAAGTTCCGTTAGGTAAGTGCCACCAGGTGATCCCACCACGTAAAGCGGGTTCTTCTATTCCCCGAGGCGTGGGAACGCCGTCCCCCACGTCAAACCCATAGGGGGTTCCGTCCCAGTTCACCCCACCCGCTGCCATGTAAGTGCGCATAAGGTCCCGCAAGATGTTGCTGGTTTCACGCACCTGGACATCTGACGCGGTTCCTTTGGCGGGCCGGTACAGAGCGCGAGCTATCGCCGCAGTGGTGAACGTCCACGGTCCACTGGTGCGTCCCGCCGCTTTTTCGGCTTCTATCAGAGACTGGATCACTTCCAGGGCCGCAGTGTGCCACCCACCGATCACCACCCCTTCTGGTGGGACCACCACCACCTTGGACTGGACTAGCACCGATTCCCTGGTGGGGTAAGTAAATAGTTCCCCTTGCTGTCCCAAGTGGGAAAGGACTGCGAGCTTCCGGGATGCTTTATCGGTTGCCATCCAACTGTCAGCCACACTGGTTAGGGGTGCGTTCCGTGGTTCTCGCAGACTACCTTCTGCTTTCCAGGCGCCCACGATTGTTTTAGCGACTTCCCCCAAAGCGTTGGCTTCCGCCTGGATCACTTCATGAGCGGGTGGGCCGGTGTCCACATCTATTTCATCGCTGTCTACCTTCAGTGCTTTCAGTAGTGCGGTCCAAAGGTCTTTGGCGCGTAATAGGTCCAGGGGCGTGGATACGTACAGTGCCGCCACCAGTTCCGCGTTCAGTCGGTCCACGTCGTAGTCCAGGGCTTCTGCGACCGCTGGAAGTTCAGGGACGGCTTCCTGGATCACTTTGTCTAACGCAAGAACGGTTTCCGGGGAAGGGTCTATGTAAGCCTTCACGTCTGATTCATCGCCCAGGTCCCCACCCGCCGCAAGGATCCTTTGCCCATAGGTCAAGATGTTGTCCACCGCTTCTTCTGCGTCCCATGGCGGCATATCCGCAGGTTCCCGTTTAAGGGGACGTTCTTTCGGTGGCAGAGAATATTCTGTGGGTTCACCACCAAAGAGGAACCCACGGATCTGGTCACCCAAAGGTTCAAAGGATTCTTGGTCAGTCATTCACCACCACCCCCTTCTAATGTCCGATATGCCAACTTATTGGACATTACGGGTGGAATGGGTCCATCTACGGCTTCCCCACGTTCCAGGGCGCGCTTGCGAATTCTTGCCGCTGTCGCAGCCCTGGTGTCACCCCCAGGATGTCCCTGTGGGTAAGTGCGCCGCCCATAAGGGGTGAACTTCCCAGACCGCACCCGGCGCATAGTGGAAGCAGAAACCACCCACTGCC
>CAYFRO010000124.1:0-3355 GCA_964345565.1 uncultured Actinomyces sp. | reverse complement strand
CGCGGGCCCTGTGATGGCGGTACGAAGCCCGACTTTCCAGTCCAAATCGGCATGCAAGGTCACGTCTAGGTAACAATCTTGTAGGTTGTCCTACGTCCTTTGAGATTTTGGGTGAAAACGGAGCAGAAACGTGTAGCGTGTTTGCTAGCCCACGGCCTCCCGTTGTAGTGAGTCTTGGGTAACGCTCAATGAAGACGCTTGTAAGGAGCTAAATATGAGAAGGACACGCGGGCTTAAGCGCGTAGTGCCAACCATGGCGGCTGTGGCTGCGTCAGCGCTGCTGCTGGCCTCATGCAGTAGCGGTGGCGACAAATCGGATGCCGACGGCGGCAGCGATGAGGGTAAAGAAGGGGAGCCACCTGCGGGTGACTGTGTGATGGCTGAGTCCATCGACTTCATGGCGCCCACCTATTCAGACCACACGAAGAACCTCTGGGACGAAGTGATCGCCGGTTTCGAAGCTGAACACCCCGGCACCACCGTGAACCTTGAGATGCAGTCGTGGGAGAACATCAATGAGGTCGTGCGGACAAAGATCCAGTCCGACCAGATGCCCGACATCCTCAACATCGACTCCTACGCCGCGTTCGCTGATGACGGGATGCTCTACCCCGCCAAGGACGTTATGAGCGAAGAGACATACAAGGACTTCCAAGAGTCCTTCGTCAAGAACGCTTCAATCGGCGACACGATGTACGGCATCCCGCTGATTGCTTCCGCTCGCGCCCTGTTCTATAACAAGGACATCTTCGAAGAGGCTGGCGTTGCTGACGCCCCGAAGAACTGGGATGAGTTCAAGGAAACCGCTGAGAAGATCGCTGCCCTAGACGGCGGCTACTACGGCTACGGCATGCCCCTAGGCAACGAAGAAGCTCAGGGTGAGCTGGGCATCTGGCTGTTCGGTGGTGGCGGTGGCTACGGTGACGCCCAAGAGCTCACCATTGTTAGCGATGAGAACGTTGAGGCAGTCGAGTTCATGAAGGAACTGATCGACGCCGGAGTAACCCAGCCTGACGTTGGCTCCACCCAGCGCACACCCCTTGGTGACGTGTTCTTCCAGGGCAAGATCGGCATGGTCGTTGGTCTGCCCCCATACGTGATGATGATCGAGGAAAAGAACCCGGATCTGAACTACGGGATCGCCCCAATGCCAGCGAAGGACGGCGGCCGCACCACACTTGGCGTTGCCGACCACATGATGGCCTTCGACAACGGTGATGATGAGAAGCAATGTGCAATCGCTGGCTTCATGGACTACTTCTACGGTGAGCAGTACCTGAACTGGGTTGAAACCGAAGGCTTCCTCCCGGTCACCGTCTCGGCTGGTGACAAGCTGAAGGATAACGAGGCCCTGGCCCCCTTCATCGAGGTTCTCCCTGACGCACAGTTCTACCCCTTCACCAACCCACTCTGGCCTGACGCTCAGGGTGCTATCCAAACCCTGATTGGTCAGATCGGCCAAGGTAAGGGTGCTGAAGAGGTACTTGTCGAAATTCGGGACAAGACTCTGTAATCGTGAGCCGGGTGGCGCGACCTTTCGTGGGTTGCGCCACCTGGATCCGCTTCCTTCATCCCAACAACCTTCAGGCACTTATCAATGCAGACACCGACGAAGCTCAAAGGTGAGCAAGCGGTCACCGAAACAGGTGACCAGCCGATCGTGGCTAACAAAGAAAAGGGTTCGCGCGCGATAGACACCCTCCACGCGCTGCCGTGGATTGGCCCAGCCCTTCTCCTCATTCTCTTGATCGTGGTTTTCCCGGCAGGGTTCATGGTTTACACGTCGACGCGGGACATCTCACGCACGGGGAAAGACAAAGGCTCGGCCGGATTCGGTAACTATGAGAGTGTCCTTTCCATCTCCCAACTGCCGCGTGTTTTGGTCAACACAGTGGTTTGGGTGGCAGTGGTCGTCTTCTTCTCAGTCGTTATTTCGCTGGTGCTGGCCAATTTCTTGCACAAGCAGTTCCCTGGACGCCAGCTGGTGCGCTTGGCCGTGATCGTGCCCTGGGCTTCTTCTGTTGTCATGACCACGACGGTTGTGTACTACGCACTAGAACCGAACTACGGGATCGTGAACCAGTTCTTGTACGACATAGGTTTGCTATCAAGTCCGGACTACGGGTTCACAAAAAACACCACTTCCGCCTTTATCGCGGCCATAGTCGTTGCTGTTTTCGTCTCCCTACCTTTCACCACCTACACCCTGCTGGCTGGCATGGCAGCGATCCCGGATGACGTGCTGGAAGCAGCCCGCGTCGACGGGGCCGGGAAGACCCGCACCTACTTTGAGATTATTCTTCCCCAGCTAAAGCCTGCGATTGCCGTCGCCACCATCATCAACTTGATCAACGTTTTCAACTCCCTGCCCATCCTGAAACTGATGACGGGCTCGATTCCCGGTTACAGCGCAGACACGACAACAACCTTGATCTTCAAGCTGATTCAAACTGACGGGAAGATCGCTTACGCCGCGGCCCTGTCAGTAATCAACTTCATCATTGTTCTGATTGTGATCGCCGTATACATCAAGGCCACGAAACCCATGAAAGGGGTAGACGAGTGAGCACGGTCGCTGCAACTGAGGCGGAGCTCATCGTCTCTGAGGAGATCTCCCCGCCCGCCAAAAGGACCTCCAAGTACGCAACCGGGGGACCCGGTGACCACCCGTCAATAGCGGGCCGTGTCATCGCCGGGCTGCTGATTATTCTCTTCTTCCTGATGCCCTACGTGGTCATGGTTCTAGGCTCCTTCAAGAGCCGTGCCGAAATCCTCCGGATTCCCCCGACGTTCTTCCCGGAGACGTGGGTTCCTGAGAACTACGTGACGATGTGGTCGACACCGGAAACACCACTGCCAAACAACCTCTTGTCCACCATCGTGATTGCGGTCAGCGCAACAGTGCTGGTGCTTTTCGTTGCGACCCCCGCCGCCTACTACACGGCCAGGTTCCGTTTCCCAGGTCGAATGGTCTTTTTGTTCCTTGTGTTGGTCACTCAGATGCTCCAGCCGGCTGTCCTAGTTGCGGGACTGTTCCGCCAATTCCGACTCATGGGAATTGTGGACACCTGGCTTGCCATGATTTTGGTGAACAGTGCGTTCAACTTGGCGTTTGCTGTGTGGATCATGCACTCCTTCTTCGCTTCCGTCCCGAAGGAACTTGACGAGGCCGCGCAGATCGATGGGGCCAACAGGCTTACCGTGCTCTTTAAAGTGACTCTGCCTTTGGTATGGCCCGGGATTGTCACCGCGATCATCTTCACGTTTGTTGCTGCGTGGAATGAGTTCGCAGCTTCCTTGGTCATCCTCACAACCGACACGAACCAACCGCTTTCGGTTGCGCTCACGAAGTTCG
>CAYFRO010000123.1:0-3357 GCA_964345565.1 uncultured Actinomyces sp. | reverse complement strand
CTACCCGTGGGTTTTCTGTTTTCCTACCGACTCGGAAGCTCCGTCTCGCGCGCCCTAGTGCGTGCCCGCTGGAGATCCCTCTCGCGAGCCTGTGCCTTCTGAGCCTGCGGCAATTTCTTCGCGTGCTCAGGCTTCAGTGTGTAGTCGCCTTTAGCCAGCTCCGCGCGCAACTCAGCTTCCAGTGTGGATTGCTCCGTGGCCCTATCCTGTTCTTGTCCAGCCTGCGCCGCGAGTCCGGGATTTCGCTCAAGGGCCGCGCGTACCTTACGCTCCTCAGCCGTCTGTGTTAGCTCCTTCGATGACCTGTAAGCCTCATTCCTCGCCTCGTACTTGAGCGCCCTCTGCGTCAGAACCTCGCGCAACTCTGGCTCAACGGAGTCGCCGTGAGCTTCCAAGAACTTCGCCGTCACACCACGAGGAACGTCCGACTCCTGGAAGCGCTTGCCCTCACGTAGTCGCGGAATCTCTCGGTCCTCGAAGGCAGCCAAATTCTTTGCAACCGTCTTGTAGTTGCCCTTGGCTTCCACATCGTGGAGCGCCGACCTGAACACTGGTGCAGCCGGTTGAGGAGCAGCAACCTGAGGCTCAGGCGACTCAGGCTTGGGCCTGGTCGTTGCAACAGGTTTAGCAACCGGAGCAACTGGCTTGGCCGTCACTGGAGTCTGAGTTGCCTTCGCTTGGCTAGCTTGCTTCGCCAGTGTTGCTTCCCTCGCGTTGTCCTCGATGGCGCGGTCAACTGCGGCCCGACTGTAATCACTACCGAGCACGGAACCTCGGCGCCGGTCTCCCGGCTCCGGGTCACGCAGACCCGACCCATCAGCCTTTAGTCGCTCCATCTGGTACGAGACGCCGCGCCTACCGGCGACATTAGTCAGCCGCACATCGACGCCGTAGTCGTCACTAGCAATACGCTTGAAACTCTCAGCGTCCACCGCGCGCGGGTCCGCCATCGCAGATGCGACGCGACTCTTCAGCTCAGCCTGAGAGAAAGGTTCGTCACCATGAGCGCCGATCTCCAACTCCTTCGGCGACGCGTTGGCATAAGCCGCTTCCCACTTCGCGTGCGCCTCAGCTTCACGCAACTCAGCAGGACTCTTCCGGTCCACTGCCCGAGCTGGAGCCACGCCATTGACATTCGTGTAGCTCTCGCGCGGCTGAAGCAGACCTCGCTTGACCCGCTCATCGTCTAGACCAATCTCGCGACTCAGTAGCTCATCGTGACGAGCACGAAGCTCCTTGTGAGTCACCACCCGAGAAGACAATGACTTGCCATCAGCTTTAGAAATACTGTCGACCACTAGGTGGTTGTGCAACATCCCGGAGCGCCCATCCCGCTGAGTCACCACTACCGCCATGCGATCAGGACCAGCGATCTCCCGCGCCAGCTCCTGACCCAACTGGTGCGCTAGAGCGACATCGTTTGGGTCATCTGGGTCCAGTGCGCCAGGCCCTTCCTTAGCGAAACTCTGGACCGTGTGATAGCCCTGAACGAACTCTCCCTCGACAACCTGCTTCGTCGTGGACCCGTACTGATTCTTGTACGTGCGCTCCACTGTTCTTGTGCCGTCCTTGCCAAAACGAACACGGTTGCGCCGAGCTTGTGCAGCGAAGTAGTTAGGGTCAGCACCATTGATTCCGCTCTGAAGCAGGAACCGATCTTGCGTTGCTCCGCGCCTCGGGAGCGACACATAGTTGCTCAACCGATGCAGCGTCCGCGTCGGAGAAGAAGTCACGATAGCATCCACGGTCCCGCTCATGCGTCATCACCTCTCAAACCGCCGTACCCGGCTTGCTGAAGCTGACCGCTGATCAGATCCAACTGCTCCTTGACCTCATCGAGGTCGATAGAGATGTCCTCCAAGACTTCCGCCAGACGGTCGCGGTCGCTCGTATCTTGGTGAGCAATCTTGGCGATCTGGTTGGCGTTGATACCTAGAAGCCTGACCTGATTCGTCACCGCTGAAAGTTGCTCCGTGGCTGCCACTAGGGCAGTGTCGTCACCCGGCCCGCCCATCGCAGCAGCAGTCACCAAAGCCCGTTCCATCGTGGCAGTAGAGTCCTCCAGGAGCGCGCGCATGTAAGCCGCACGCGACATCTTGGAGCCAGTGAGTTCCTCAAAACCAGCACGCAACTCGTCGAGCTTCTCCATCTGTGGCTTGCTCACCAACATCTCGAAACGTTCACTGTAGTGCTTCTGCTTCGGATTCCGTTGCGGCTTCTTCTCGCTCTTCGACTCAGCCTTCGGCTTCGGTGTTACGACATCCACCTGCTCCGCAGGATCACCAATGCGCCGCCCTGTAGGCGGACGCCTAACTGAATGAGACGCCTTGGGCGTACCGCCCAAGTCTTCACGACCCGCTGGAGCGCGAGGCGCTCCATCACGCGGGCCTATAGGTCCTGCATTCCCTTCCGACGCCTGCGACGCACCAGCGCTTTCGCGCTGCCGCTGTCTGCGGCTTGGGAAGGGAATTCCGGCCCTGGTGATGCCATCCGGGCGCGCGATGGCACCACTGGTCGACTGCGTCGCCCTGGTGGTACGCATCGTCACCCTCCTGTCATCAGTCCTGTGTTGCAAACCGCTTCGCTACGCGAAACGGTAAGGAAACCGGCTGCTGTTGCAGCCTGGTTTCTCTATAGCTTAACACAGTACGGCGGGCAGTTCATCCCTACGTATGTATTGCCTTCGGCAATACATACTCGGGCTGCCCGCTTTTCCGTCTTCGGGCTCACGCCCTCATCCGTAAAAGGGTGGATGCCTTTCAGCCATCCAAGGCGCTTACGTTCGGCCTTCGGCCTCACTACGCGCACCAGTACCATCACCCGTTGCCACGAGTGACAACGGTCTTGGTACAGGTTGAGTGACTCCAAGGCAACGCCTTGGAGCTATTACGGCGACTGACTCTCGTCGCCGTTGTGGATCGAACTGGTTGCTTCCAGTTTGATCCAGGAGAGGGACGCCCACGTTCCCGTCCCGACCCAGAGCGATTAATCATGGGCCGCACTCGGAACAACTCTCGTCCCTGTGAGGCATCACTTAGACAGCAAGAAGTCCCGCCGAGTAATCGACGGGACTTCCCTTTGCGCTGCCGCAGTCGCGGCCTAGCCGCCATAGTACGACTGCGATCCGTACGTCGGAGCCTCATGCTGTGGAGCATGTTGCGCCTCGTAGTGTGGCTCCGTTTGAGCATCCTGCTGTGGTTCTTCTTCACCGCCTTCGTTGCCACCAGTGTCCGCCTCAGCCGCAGGTTCCGGTTCGCGAACCTTAGCCACTACGTGAGTCAGAACCTTTACTACATCATCAAGAAGCAAGCGCTCCTTGATGGCGTTGATCTCGTCCGCAGTCTCGGCACCGACGCG
>CAYFRO010000122.1:0-3403 GCA_964345565.1 uncultured Actinomyces sp. | reverse complement strand
GCCCGCGGGGCCGAGCCGCCTCACTACGTCCAGCCAAGCAACATCATTCGCCAGTTCTGGTGGAAGAACGGGGCAACTTTAGCCTCGGCCACCAAGATCACCGTCGGTGCAAAGCAGAGTAAGTCCGTTTCCTGCGACATGAACCACTCGGTGTATGTTTCCTCCCCAAAAGTGAAACGACTTGCGGGAGCAAACAGGTTTGTGACCTCTGTTGCTGTTAGCAAAGCTAACTACTCCCCGGGGGTCCCCGTTGCTTTCGTCGCGTGCGGAATGGGGTTCCCTGATGCCCTCTCTGGGGCTCCTGCAGCGTCGAAGCTGGGCGGTCCGGTTCTTCTCACCCAGACCAAGTCACTGCCGAGCGACGTTCGGGCGGAACTTGTCAGACTGAAGCCTCAGAGGATCGTTGTGCTTGGTGGCAGCGGGGTTGTGTCTGGTTCTGTGTTGAGTCAGCTGAAAGGCCTGACCACGGGGAGCGTTGAGCGTTGGTCGGGGAGCGATCGTTACGCGACGGCGGTGGCAGTCAGTCGCGAGGCGTTTGACCCGGGAGTTCCTGTTGCGTTCATTGCCTACGGAAGAGACTTTCCGGACGCGCTATCCGGTGCACCTGCCGCGGCGAAGAACAAGGGTCCCATTCTTCTGGTTGAGAAGAACTCAATCCCAGCTTCAGTGAAGGCTGAACTCCAACGGTTGCAGCCGGGAAAAATCGTGGTCTTGGGCGGGAAAGGCGTCGTTTCAGAACCCGTTCGAAACGATCTGGCGAAACTGAGTCAGGGGGGTGCGGCAAGATGGTCGGGCACCGATCGGTTCGCAACGTCCGCGCGCATCAGCAATCAGACGTTCGCCCCCGGAGTTGACAGGGTTTACATTGCGAATGGTGCTGGATTCCCGGACGCTCTCGCGGGCGGCCCGGTAGCAGGGAAGAACGGGGCCCCGATTCTGCTTGTCCGCAAGGAGAGAATCCCCGATGCGACTCAAACAGAGCTGGAACGTCTTCGGCCGAAAGAAATCGTGATCATCGGAGGCACTGGTGTGGTGAGTCGCGATGTGGAGATGAGGCTCGCTGACTACACGGCGAGGTAGCTGGCAACCTGTGACGGCTGAACAATGAAGGTAGGAAATCGATAGTGACTATTCGAAAACCCCTCGCGCACGGAGCTCTTGTCGCTCTGCTGGTCGGTCTGGTGTTCTCACCGACCTTGGCGCTGGCGGATGACCCGCCCCAGTCGGGCACAGAGACTGTCGGTGGAGCGGAGCAGCGCTTGGACGCAGACCCCAGCGAGGTGGACAGCAGCTCGGACGCGGAGCTTCCTGTGGGAGGCGACGCAGAACCGGCGGCCCCTGCGTTCGGGGCGACCTACCTTGACCTGATCATTGAGGCGGTTGAGCAGGATCCAGGTCTCACCATCGACCAACTAGCTGAAGTGGTTGGGTTGCCCACCGAAGGGCCACTTAGCCTTATCCACCTTGACGGAAAGCTCTCGGTGACGATCAACTTCGCTGAGGCCCCAACTTCCGCCGACGTTCAGCGTGTGGAGACGGTCGCCGAGGTTCGCCGTGTTCTCGACGTGACGCCGACGATCATGGGACACGTAGCGCCGACGTCCTTGGTAGCGCTACGGGACCTTCAGGGCGTCGTTGAGGTCGAGGTCAACCTGATGCCCGACACAGCCGTCATTGACAAGGAACTGACAGAAGAAGAAAAGCGACAGCTGCGAGACGCGGTTCAGCAGGCTGAGGACTTTGAGTCGGAGGCTGGGGCGGCGGGAACTCGGACTGATTGTCGCACGATCCCAGCGGTAGCAAACGGACCTCTGAAAGTCACAGAAGCGCGGCAAGAGTGGGCCGTCGATGGGACTGGCGTCACGGTCGGGATCCTTTCCACTACTTACGATGAGGACTCGGGAGCCCGCACGGACGCTGCGGAAGACATCAGAAGAGGATTGCTTCCCGGGAAGGGAAATCCCTGTGGCTACACCCAGACGGTGAGGGTCCTCAATGAGGGGGATGCTCCCGACTACCTACGCAACGATGAGGGGCGGGCGATGGCTCAGGTAGTCCACGGAATCGCGCCCGGAGCTAGCATCGTCGTTGCGACTTTGGGTCAAAGCCAAGAAGAGACTGCTCAAAATGTTTCTGACCTGGTGAAAGCTGGCGCCGACGTGATCGCTGATGACATCTTCTGGTCGAATGAGCCTTCTTTCCAAAAGGGTGTGATTTCAAAGCAGGTTGACCTCGCTAAATCCAAAGGCGTGGGATATTTCGCCTCCTCAGGTAACAACAATGGGGTCCAAGAAACAGCTGGTTTCAACAGCGGTATCGGCTACCCGATTGGCCGCCACCAGAGCAACAAATACGTACCGACGAAGTGTCCGTCTTGGGTGAGGGCTCCAGAGGGTGCCACATCGTTCGACTGCATGGACTTCTCCCCGAACGGGGCCGGTGTTCCCTACGGAAACTTCCTGGGGACACCGAATGTTCAGGGAGGCATCGCTTGGATCGGTCAGATGAGCCAGGTGATTAACTGGTCGGAGCCCGTGAACGGAGTGAAGACTCAGCTGGAACTCCAGCTGTACGGAGTCTATGACTACACGAACCCCAGAACCTTCTGTTTTGGAGGAGGGTCTGCCACCTCGACCAAAGGTAGCCCCAGCGCCACGGCGAAGTGGACTGAGTTTCCAGACTGTTCGCTTCCCACCCAAGCAGACTCCTACTCGCTGGCGCTAGTTGTGGTTCGCGACACCTCGAAGCCCGGCTACGGCAGTCCCATGGTTCGGATAACTCCGTTCAACCCTTCCACAGCTGAGCGTCCGTCTTGGCGTCAGTTCCATAAGACTGAGGGAAACAACGTTCTTCAGGGAAGTCAGTTCGGGCACCACGGCGACGGGAGCAGCTGGCCAGTTGCTGCCGCGCCCTTCAACGAACCCAACAAGATCGAGGTCTATTCCTCTCTGGGTGGGAACGAACAGTGGTTCCAGCCCGTTGACGGGACGAAGGTAGCCGCGCCTTTGGCGAAGAAGACAACTCCTCCAGGCCCAGTGCTTACGGGGCTCGATGGCATCGCGACAAGTTTCTTTGGCACCTACATTTACATCGAAGGCTACTGGGACGGCTACTTCTTCTTCGGGACTTCTGCTGCGTCACCCACCGCCGCAGGTATTGCTGCTCTCGCGCTCCAGATGAACCCAAACATGGCCCCGAACCAGTTGCTCGACCTCATGGAAGACACCGCGGACAAGAGCATTACCAACCCCTACGCGGTCGCGGGGACCCCAAACAGTCGGGTGTACGGAGCTGGACTAATCAACGCTCAAGCGTTCTTGAACAAGGTCGCAGCCTTGCCGAATGAGCCTTCTGTGTCGCGTTTGGCTGGTTCTTCTCGTTATGGGACGAATGATGCGGTGAA
>CAYFRO010000121.1:0-3407 GCA_964345565.1 uncultured Actinomyces sp. | reverse complement strand
CTCACGGGGCTCAGCACAGTGGGGCGGTACCGAAGAGTATCCGGTACCGCCCCACTAATGCGTGCTTCCTAGACTGCCTTGAATGTGGCCTTGGTCAGCTGCCGGTTGAGCGTCGCAATGACATCAAGCGGGATTTCCTTCGGGCAAACAGCAGAGCACTCACCAATGTTGGTGCAACCGCCGAAGCCTTCATCCTGCGCTTGATTCAGCATGTTCACGACGCGGGACAGGTTCTCTGGGGCACCTTGAGGGAGCAGCCCCAGAGCCGTGACCTTGGCTCCGATGAACAGCATCGCCGACGCGTTCGGACACGCCGCGACACACGATCCGCACCCGATGCAGGCCGCCGCACCAAACGCAAGATCTGCATTTGGCTTAGGCACCAGCGTTACGTTTGCGTCAGGCGCCGCACCTGTGTTCACCGAGATGTAGCCACCGGCTTGAATGATCTTGTCGAACGCGGTCCGGTTGACGACCAGGTCCTTGATGATCGGGAACGCCGTGGCACGCCATGGCTCGACAGTGATCGTGTCCCCGTCGTTGAACGTGCGCATGTGAAGCTGGCACGTCGTGGTCTGCTCCGGGCCGTTCGCGATCCCGTCAATGACCACGCCACACTGACCGCAAATGCCTTCGCGACAGTCGGAGTCAAAGACGATCGGATCTTCGCCCCGCTGGAATAGCTCTTCGTTCAGGATGTCAAGCATCTCAAGGAAAGAAGAGTCTTCAGAAACGCCCCGAACCTCGTATTCGTGAAGAGCTCCTGGATCCTTCGGGCCCTCTTGACGCCAGATTCTTAACTTTAGGTTCACTTGTAGCTCCGCTGCTTGAGTTCGATGTCCTTGTAGACCAGCTTCTCTTGGTGCAGGATTGGCGGGTTGTTCTCGCCAGTCCATTCCCAGGCGGAAACGTAAAGGTAGTCTTCGTCGTTACGTTTCGCTTCGCCCTCGGGGGTCTGCGACTCCACTCGGAAGTGGCCACCGCAGGATTCTTCGCGGTTCAGAGCGTCGATGCACATCAGCTCACCGAGCTCCAGGAAGTCTGCAACGCGCCCAGCCTTCTCGAGGGACTGGTTCAGCGTCAGCTGCTTGCCCGGCACGCGCAGGTTCGTCCAGAACTCGCTGCGGAGGTCTCGGATCATGCCGATAGCCTTGAGCAGTCCATCGTGACTGCGAGACATCCCGCAGTATTCCCGCATGATTCCGCCCAGTTCCTTGTGGAAGGAATCGGCGCTCCGATTTCCATTGATCGCCATCATCTTGTCGATCTGCTTCTGAGCCGCTTCCTTCGCCGCCACAGCCGCCGGAGAGTTCTCATCCATCTTCGGCAGGGAGTGAGCATCAGCCAGGTAGTTGCACATGGTGTCCGGCAAGACGAAGTAGCCGTCTGCCAGGCCCTGCATCAAAGCAGAGGCACCCAGCCTGTTGGCTCCATGGTCAGAGAAGTTAGCTTCCCCAGCCACGTAGAGGCCCTTCAGGTTGGACTCGAGATCGTAGTCGACCCAGAGCCCGCCCATCGTGTAGTGCGGGGCAGGGTAGATACGCATTGGGACCTCATACGGATCTTCGCCTGTGATGCGTTCGTACATGTCGAACAGGTTCCCGTACTTCGCAGAGACAGCGTCTTTACCAAGGCGGTCGATGGCGTCAGCGAAGTCCAAGTAGACCCCGCGACGTTCACCGTCCACCATCGGGCCAACACCAAGACCGTCGTCACACATGTTCTTCGCTTGACGCGAAGCGATGTCACGGGGGACCAGGTTACCGAACGCCGGGTAGATGCGCTCCAGGTAGTAGTCGCGGTCTTCCTCAGGGATGTCCCTGGGGTCCTTAGCAGAATCCTTCGGATCCTTCGGTACCCAGATCCGACCATCGTTGCGAAGAGACTCACTCATGAGTGTGAGCTTCGACTGCTGGTCGCCATGCTGCGGGATGCAGGTCGGGTGGATCTGTGTGTACGACGGGTTACCGAAGTACGCGCCCTTCTTGTACGCGCGCCAAATGGCTGTCGCATTGCAACCCATCGCGTTCGTCGACAGGAAGAAAACGTTGGAGTAGCCGCCGGATGCGATGACCACTGCGTCAGCAATGTAGGTCTGGAGCTCACCGGTGATCATGTCGCGCGCGACGATGCCGCGAGCCTTGTCGTCGTCGACGATTAGCTCGATCATCTCGTGGCGCTTGTGCTCCGTGACGGTGCCCTTCGCAACTTGACGTTCCAGTGCCTGGTAGGCACCGATCAGCAGCTGCTGACCCGTTTGGCCGCGAGCGTAGAAGGTGCGCTCCACCTGCACACCACCGAATGAGCGGGTGTCTAGGTAGCCACCGTAGTCACGGGCGAACGGGACACCCTGTGCGACGCACTGGTCAATGATGTTGCCGGAAACTTCTGCTAGCCGGTAAACGTTGGTTTCGCGAGCGCGGTAGTCACCGCCCTTCACCGTGTCGTAGAACAGTCGGTAGACAGAGTCATTGTCGTTCTTGTAGTCCTTCGCGGAGTTGATCCCGCCCTGCGCTGCAATGGAGTGGGCGCGACGCGCGGAGTCTTGGTAGAAGAACGCGTCGACGTTGTAGCCCTGCTCGCCAAGAGAGGCGGCTGCGGAAGCACCGGCAAGGCCAGTGCCAACAACGATGATGTTCAGCTTCCGCCTGTTGGCCGGGTTCACCAACTTCACTTCGTTCTTACGTGTCTCCCAAACCTTTGCAAGGGGGACGTTCTTAGGAGCTTTGGTGTCCTCTATTTCATCGCCTACGCGGTAGAGGCCAAGAATCAGGTCTTCTTTAGTCATCAGTCTTCCCTAAGGCCCTCAGTGAATAACCCCGATAAGGATGAACAGCGGGGGCAGCATGAACATCACGAAAATAAGAGCAGCGATCGCGCCGGAGAGGCCGACCATGAACTTGCGGGTGTCCTTACGGACCCAGCCCATGGTTTGGAACGCTGACCAGAAGCCATGCCCAACGTGAGCCGTAACGAGCGAAACGAACAACAGGTAGGCGATGAACACCCACGGGTTTTCGAAGGCTCCGACCATGCGGTAGTACGGGGTGTCAGCGGCCGTAAACCCGGTTTGGATGGTGGCGGTCGTGAAGTTCAAGATGTGCAGGACAATGAAGAAGATCAGGGCGACACCCGTGAAGCGCATGGTGCGTGCGGCGTAAGCTTCGACGACCGACTTTTTCACGACGTAGCGCGTCTTACGGGCTCGGCTAGCGCGGGCCCAGACCATGATCGCGGAGACGATGTGGATGAGGATCAGCAACAGCATGACGCTGCGGAAGACCCAGATGAAGCCCCCGTGCGGGAAGATGGGGACGAATGCGTCCCACTTCAGCCATTCAGCGTATCCGTTGTACGCTTCGGGCCCAAGGAACATCTTCAGGTTGCCGTATGAGTGGAACAGAAGG
>CAYFRO010000120.1:0-3431 GCA_964345565.1 uncultured Actinomyces sp. | reverse complement strand
CCACGGTGTAAACGTGGCGCTCTAGCCAACTGAGCTATAGGCCCTGCGCCAACTCCTGGGCGAACACCCGAAGTGGCCGGCCCCTAGATCATAGACCCTACAAGCCTCTTGCTTCGGCCGCACTTCTCAGTTGTGAGGGATCTCAGAACCAGGACCCAAGTGCAACCGTGGATGGGCCCCTATTTGCCGTGGTCAGCCCGTTACTTGCCGTGGCGAGTCGCATTGCCTGCCGCGGCCGACACCAGCTTGACGACCTGACCCGCAACGCGTGAGATGCCTGCAGCCGTGCGATCCGGCTCCACAGCCTGCTCCAGGGTCAAAGGTTCAGAATGGATGCAGAAGATCCCGTCAAGAAGTCCTTCCAGCTCTCCAAGCGGATAGCCGACGCGGCCTGCGAGTCCGACCACGATCACTCCTGCCGCCCGCGCGAGCCTGCCGACGCCAGACGGCACCTTTCCGTGAGCGCTCTGGGAATCGATGGAGCCCTCCCCCGTGATCACTAAGTCGGCCTCTGCGATGGCAGCTTCAAGCCCTAACGCTCCCGCCACGTAGTCGAAGCCGGGCTCGATCTGACCCCCAAGCGCAAGGAGTGCACCACCTAGACCTCCGGCCGCACCTGCGCCTCTAGCCTGTGCGACACTCACCCCGAAGTGGCCTTCCATCGCCCTGGCCCACCGGCGTTGCTGCGCTTCCAAATGCTGCACTTGTTGCGGGGTTGCGCCCTTTTGCGGACCGAAGACTGCGGCCGCCCCGTTCGGCCCTGTCATGGGATTATCGACGTCGCAGAGCACCCTCACCCTGACGTTCGAAAAGTCGGGGAGACCACTAAAATCTGCGTGGTCGAAGCTCCAGAGCGGGTTGCCTCGTATCGGAATCTCGTGGTTCCCGCTGTCGAAAAGCCGCGCGCCGAGTGCCTGTAGCAGCCCGGCCCCACCATCGGTTGTGACCGATCCACCAAGGGCTACGACCAGCTCGTCAACGCCCTGGTTAAGAGCGTGGCCCGCCAGCATTCCAAGCCCATAAGAGCTGGCCTGACGTGGCAGAGCGTCGCTCACTTCCAGGTCGCCAAGCCCGACCGCCTGAGCGCTCTCAAGGACTGCAGATCGGCCCGCGTCTGAGCTGATGATGCCGTAGCTGGCGGACACGGGAAGATACACAGCATTCGCAACCTCAACCTTGAAGAGCTGGCCCCCAAGCGGTGACATGAGCGCGTCTAGAGTCCCCTCCCCGCCGTCCGCCACGGGAAAGACTCTGACATTTGCCGCCTGGTCGGCATGTTTCACTCCATGACAAGCAGCGTTCCCCGCAGCCAAAGAATCAAGCGATCCCTTGAAGGAATCCAGCGCGCAGACGACCCTGAGCGGCCCTGGTAAAGCAGTGGTGGGAGTCAGGATCGAGGCCCTACCAGGAGACGCATCCCCGCCCAATCCGGACCAGCCGAGATCGTCGATGTCGTTTTTAGTGCCGCAACCTTCGCCGAAGCCGCAATGTCTTGCGGCGGCACGTAGTTGCTACGCCCTGGTTTCGGAGACATGACCCAGATGGCACCGCCGGGTTCATCAAAGTTCCCTGCCGCTTCTAGCAGCACGTCGGCAAGATCGTCGTGCTCTGCGTCGTCGGCCCGCCACCAAAGAACGACAGCGTCGACCACGTCCTGGTAGTCGTAGTCGACCATTTCTGCGCCGGTTTGCTCCCGAACAGCCGCAGCCACTTCACCTTCGACATCGTCGTCAAAGTAGAGCTCTTGGACCACTTGTCCAGGGGCAAACCCAAGGTCTACCGACACCGCTGACCACCTTCCATAGCAACGCAAGCGAACACGCTGCGTGGCGCGCCGGTTGCGCACGTCCTTAGTCTAGTTAGTTAGCGCCGGGCTTGGGGCGCCCGACGTCCCCCCGAAAAACACAGGTTGCCCACCAAAAGAACGTTGTGCTGACAGACAGCCGGAACGTGCACCCAGAACCCACCGCGCGGCGAACCATCGCAGCAGGTTTATCAGAAAACCGCAACCAAGCGGCCCTTTAGTCCTATCTCACCCCCACACCGCAGCGAAGTGCGAGACAATGGCCGCGTAAGGGGAGCTGAAAGAGCCACCCCGTCGGGCCAACTTCTACTTCAAGGATGTGGTGCTAAGTGAGCCAAGGAAGAATCTCCCGCCCAGTCGTGAACGGCATGCTCAGCCAGGTTCCGGACAACGATCCGGACGAGACCGAGGAGTGGGTTGAGTCCCTCGAGGGACTCATTGAAGAAAAGGGTGCACCTCGCGCCCGTTACCTACTGCTGTCGCTGCTGGAAGAGGCCCGCAAGCGGGACGTCTCCATTCCTCTCGAAACGACAACCCCGTACATCAACACAATCCCCGTTGAGAACGAACCTCACTTCCCCGGCGACGAAGCGATCGAACGACAGTACCGCCGCTGGATCCGCTGGAACGCCGCCGCGATGGTGACCCGGGCCCAACGTCCCGGGGTCGCGGTTGGCGGCCATATCTCCTCGTACGCCTCGGTCGCGACTTTGTACGAGGTCGGGTTTAACCACTTCTTCCGCGGGAAGGACCACCCGGGCGGCGGCGACCACGTCTTCTTCCAGGGACACGCCTCCCCCGGCAACTACGCGCGCGCGTTCGTTGAGGGGCGGATGACCGAGCAGGACCTGGATGGTTTCCGCCAGCAGGCCTCCACCCCGCACGGCCTTCCCAGCTATCCACATCCCCGCCAGTTGGACCACTTCTGGGAGTACCCGACAGTGTCCCTGGGGCTGGGTCCCGCGGCTGCGATCTACCAGGCGTGGGTCGACAAGTACCTGCACATGCGCGGGCTGAAAGACACCTCCCAGCAGCGAACCTGGGCGTTCCTGGGCGACGGTGAGATGGACGAACCGGAATCCCGCGGTCTACTTCAGATGGCCTCCGTGCAGGCGCTCGACAACCTGATCTTCGTCGTGAACGCGAACCTGCAGCGTCTGGACGGGCCGGTCCGCGGTAACGGCAAGGTCATCCAGGAGCTGGAAGCGTTCTTCAAGGGCGCGGGCTGGAACGTCATCAAGGTGGTTTGGGGGCGCGGTTGGGACCAGCTGCTCGCCGCCGACAAAGACCACGCGCTGGTGAACGTCATGAACGAAACCCTTGACGGGGACTACCAGACGTTCAAAGCCAACGATGGCGCGTACGTGCGTGAGCACTTCTTCGGCCGCGACCCACGTACGAAGGCGATGGTCCAGAACTGGACTGACGATGAGATTTGGGCGCTACGCCGCGGCGGTCACGACTACCGCAAGATGTACGCCGCGTACAAGGCCGCAGTTGAACACACGGGCCAGCCGACCGTCATCCTGGCGCACACCATTAAGGGTTACGCGCTTGGCCCCTCGTTCGCCGGCCGTAACGCGACCCACCAGATGAAGAAGCTGTCGCCGGACGACGCCAAGCTGCT
>CAYFRO010000119.1:0-3471 GCA_964345565.1 uncultured Actinomyces sp. | reverse complement strand
TTCACCCACCTACGCAACGTCTCATTAGCAACACCGAGCTTAGGGGCAACCTCCCCGATCGCTTGGAACCTGGAGGGCTTATCTCCACCGGCTAAACGGTCAGAAACCAACCCAACGGCACGGTCCTGAAACTCCTATGGATACTCTCTAGGCATACGCCCACCCTCTCAAAAAGGACGCAACCAAACCCAGAGCGCTTCATCCCCGACCAGGTTGGCACATAAGTCAAATCAACCACCCACAGCTCATTTGGTCGGTCCGCGCGGAAACAACACGGCACATGATCTGGCTGACGAAACGATGGACTGTCAGCTCTGATCGCAATAAACTGCTTGCCGCGGCGGACCCCACAAAGACGCTGCCCACGCATGAGACGCTCGACCGCGCACCTTGCCACGACGATGCCCTCGCATTGTAGGAGGTGCCAAACACTGCGGTCGCCGCTGATTCCACGGCCAGACTTGGAGTCCCAAAACACTCGCTCGATCTCGATTACCAGAGCCGTATCCAGCAACGCCCACGCTGATGGCCGACGCTCCCTAAACGTGTAATACCCGCACGGAGCGATCTTACAGCCGTGCTCGGTGAGCACCCGGCAGATCGGCTCGGCCCCGAGCCGATCACGATGATCATCAATGAACTGATCTACCACGCAGTCGCGGGTCAAGCTCCCGCGCGAAGAACGAGGAAGCCGCCAAGAAGATCTCATTGGCTCACTTCAGTTCACGAACCTCGACCTCTAACAACTTGATAAGCTGCGCGTCATCCGTTGTGGTTCCAGGGCGCTCGCCCGCATCGGCTGCCGCTTGCTTGCACCAGACGTGTAAGCCGGTTCTGGCAGCCCCTCTCCACGCCCCTAAGGGTAACGAGACTCTACTAAGCGTGCGCGACCCTTCTACTTCGCCAATGCACTATGCCGCCCAATCCGATGGCAGCTGCGCCCAGCAGAAGCGCGCCTCCCACAGAGGCTCCGGTTTTCGCTAAGCCCTCTTCAGGTGCGCTTGCACCTGGGACATCCGGTTTGGGTGTCGGTGCGGGGTTCTTATCCTGGTCGCCGGGGGACTCTCCCCCGCCAGAGTCCACGGGATTTTTCGCCAAGACGAACGGTGAAAAGTGCTCGACCTGGCCACATACGCGGCCCGGTTGGTGCTCCAAATTCCCACCCTCCAACTGTCGGCCCGTAATATCCACCCAAGTGGACACGCCGTGAAGGTCTTCCAGGTGGAATAGCGACTGAGCGTCCGCGTCTCCGTCAACGCACACCGTGAAAGGCCCAGACACCCAATCGCTTGGGCCCTGCTCCAAATTGATGTCGAAGAACAGCGTACCGGCTAGGTTCGGATCGAACGGTAAAGTCCCGGCCCCGAAGTCCATCTCTTGCAACGTCAAGGGGACTACCTCAAGGTTCGCCCACCGGCCCTCAATGGACGTGTCGACCCCATTCCATCCAACACTCGGCGCGCCAGGCAAGCCCTCAAATGACATCGAGTCTTGCCCCGGCTGTGGATCCGTCGGCACGTTTCCTTCCGGCCCTGGCTCGGGCTCTGGTTCAGGGGTCGGACTCTCCTCTTTAGTTACCTCAAGAAAAGGCGCGTTGTAGTGCTCTAAGTCGTGAGTCCAGGCCCCGTCTGCGTTCGCCAAAAAGAGCCTGAGGTAGACCTGGGCCCAGTACTTCCCGGGAGGCAGAGCGGAGAAGGTTACAGACCAAGACCCGTCATCGTTGATCAAAATTTCCTGGTAGTCGATGCCTTGCTCGGCCCCCAGAGGCCAGATGGAAGCAGCAAGCTCGTATCTGTAGGGGAAATTCTCCTTCTCCGGCCGGTTCACCACCCGACCGGTCAGCGTAGCGGAACCCGTGTCATCTGAGGAAGAAATAACCACAGGATTCGCGTCCCAAGCCGTCTCGCCGATTTCCGCGCAGCCAGCCGTCAGCTCAAAGTCAACTGAACGCTCTGCTGAGGTTGCAACGGGGGTCCCCCGATACCTGAGCTCGACTTCAGCGGTTAGGGTGTTAGGACCTGACGGGAAAGGGTGGGAATCACTGTCGATCCAGAAGTAATGCCAAAGGTTAGAAGTATACACCGGACGTTCCGCAACCCAGCCGGAGCCGGCGCTGTCGAACCCTTGAAGCAGATTCCCATCGGCATCCTTCAAGGTCGCCACCCAGACAAGGTCTTCCTCCTCATATCCTTTGTCTACGTACTGCTCGTAATTGCCGATGGAAGCCGCAAGGAACCCTTCGAACCCGCATGGGCCCGTATAGGTCTCCGGGCTGAGTTCTACGTAATCCAGCTTCAGAAAATCCGGAGGCGGGAGCGGCTCCCCTGCCGCCGCTGATGCGGGCGCCGTACCGACGCCTAAGAGACCGATGCCTAGGGCCGCAGCTGAGAGGCCTGCGAACAAGGCTCGCTTCTTTCTACTCATACGTTTTCCAATCAGTTCCGACAGTCGTCACTCGCCGTTCGGCGGCTCCGGCACCCCGACTGCCTACCTCTAGAGCATTCGAACGCACGGACGATATTATAACCAGAGCGATACGACCACGCGAGTCGATCTTCAGGATCGATTCGCTAGTTCTTCGACTCACACCGAAAGAATGAGTGCGTGCTTCGGGGATCTATGCGTGCTTGGGGGATTTGCACGTGCCAGGGAGCCCAAACTGGAAGCCAAAACGTCCCCTAGGAACGACCAAAACCCCCAGGAACGACCAAAACCCCAACGCACAATCAAGACCCCGGGCACCGATCAAAACCCCGAGCAACGCACAGAAGCGAGCCCTGACCACGCGAAAGAGGAACGGTGAATCGTCCGGGTCTTACCGCAGGGCGAGTTCTCCCCGCTCTTGAAATTCACTGCTGGAATACGCAAGGTCATTTCTCCCCCGCAAGCGGGAGGTACCCCCACACGAACCAGATTGAATCTATCAATTACCAGCTCCGGAAAAACACTAGAACCCGGAGTCATTTCCCTCCGATGAAGCGGCCCTAAAACTGCTCTGCCTCGGAATCCGCAACATCGAAACCGCTAGAGGAGGTGAACTAGGAACCGGCACCCCCGGATGGCACCAAGCACTCAACGCTTTCGCCATCCAATGCCAAGGAAGGCTACCCCTCTAGCAACCACTAGCAAGAGAAACGACCAGACCCCTTACACAGTCCCCTCGACACGCCCCCGACCAAACCGGTGGCGCCGACGTCGCCGAACCGCTTCGTATAGACATCAGGGACGAACTCGGTAAATGCCATCCCTGAAGCGCTCTGGGTTTTGTTCCGTGTTTTATGCTAGGGCTTTTTCCCTGGCATTGGTCTGGTAGTAGGTGTTCTCAACCTGGGCGGGTGTTTGGTAGTTCAATGCTTCGTGTAGGCGGGTGTTGTTCCACCAGTGCACCCAGTTGAGAGTTTCGAATTCGACTTCGGTCACGCTGGGCCAGGCGGGCCGGGCGTGGATCAGTTCAGCCTTGTAAAGGCCGTT
>CAYFRO010000118.1:0-3622 GCA_964345565.1 uncultured Actinomyces sp. | reverse complement strand
TGCCGATCGCAACACCTGAGGTATACAGAGAAATGCTTGACCGGGCAAAGCGTGAAGGCTTCGCCTACCCGGCCATCAACGTAACCTCTTCCCAGACGCTTACGGCAGCTCTGCAGGGGTTCACCGACGCAAACTCTGACGGCATCATCCAGGTTTCCGTTGGTGGGGCTGAGTACTGGTCGGGGAGCACCATTAAGGACCGTGTCGCCGGTTCTTTGGCGATGGCTGCGTACGCCCGCGAGGTCGCTAAGAACTACCCGATTACGGTTGCCCTTCACACTGACCACTGCGCGAAGCAGAACCTTGAGTCCTGGGTCATCCCGTTGCTTGAGATCGAGGCTGCAGAGGTAGCAGCTGGGCGCCTCCCGGCATTCCAGTCCCACATGTGGGACGGCAGCGCTGTTCCGCTCAAGGAAAACCTTGAGATCGCTGAAAAGCTCATGGCCATGTCGGAAGCTGCCGACACTATCTTGGAAATCGAGATTGGTGTCGTCGGCGGCGAAGAAGACGGCGTCAAGGCTGAGATCAATGAGAAGCTCTACACAACCGTAGAAGACGGTATGAAGACCGCTGCGGCGCTGGGCCTCGGCGAAAAGGGTCGCTACCTGACCGCACTTACCTTCGGCAACGTGCACGGCGTCTACAAGCCGGGTGCGGTCAAGCTCCGCCCCGAGATTCTGGGTGAAATCCAGGAAGCCGTTGGTGCAGCGTACGAGGCCGGCGATCGCCCGTTCGACCTGGTCATGCACGGTGGCTCTGGCTCCTCAGCTGAAGAAATCGCAACGGCAGTTGCGAACGGCGTCATCAAGATGAACGTGGACACGGACACCCAGTACGCCTTCACACGTCCTGTAGCGAACTGGATGTTTGAGAAGTACGACGAAGTCCTGAAGGTGGACGGCGGCGTCGGCAACAAGAAGGCTTACGACCCCCGCGCGTGGGGCAAAGCTGCCGAAGCCGGAATGGCTGCCCGCGTTGTCGAGGCCTGCGAACGCCTTGGCAGTGCAGGAACCGCGATGTAACAAAGGAAAGACGCCGGCCTCTTTCCTAGTTCTGGTTTGGATCGGGGCCGGCGTCCTGTTCCGCAACTGCCGGGATGGTTCCTTGCAGGCAGACTCACGTCACAAGAAAAACGCTCAAGAAGTGCGATTGAAGGGAAGACGATGACCGACAAAACTTGGGAACGCGTCGAAGGAATGGTGATCGCTCCCGACTTGGACCCAAAGAAGCTGGCGAAGGACCTGAAGGACCGTGGGGTTGTTGCGCAGCTCGACTGGTTCCAGGCAACCCCATCCCTGGTTGGTATCAGTGTTGGCGTCCAGGACGGCGCCGTTGCAACGCTTTCGAAACGCGGCAAGCATCTGAAACCGGGACCGCAGCTTGTGGATTTGGTCGGGGAACTGGCTAAGAGCTTGCGTGGCGAAGTCATGATTGGTGAAGCTTCCGTCTTCGAGATGGATGAAGACGCGCCTTCGGTGCAGGAAGCCGCAGAGACAGAACAGCAGAACGATGAACTTGTGCGACTGGTTGAGATCGGTCGCACCCCCGCTTCAGCGATCCCTTTGCTGGCAGCTTTCGAGGGCGTTGACATCGCAGAGGTTCAGCTCCCAGACGATAAGCGCTTGCTAGCGGCGCAGTTGCCTGGCAACCGCCAGGACTGGTACTTCGGAGACCTTCCTCTGGTTGTTCTCTCGATGCGGGGAGACGAGTTCAAAGCCTTCTTCGTTGAGGCTGACGACCCAGAAAGCGTCGTCAGCTACAACTGGGGAATGGAAGAGCTCACGGTCGCAGGCGCTCAAGGGTGGGAGTTGGAAATCCCAGAAAACGTGGAAGTATTGGTAGGCACCCGCGCGGACATAGAGACGATCCATCAGGCTGTCCCCGGAGTTGACGTTGAGGCTGCTGTTGAGGCCTCAACTTTGCGTGGCCCTGCCGCCGTCAGGAAGTTTGTCCGAGCCCTCGGATTACGGTCTGACATCGCCGAGTTCTTGCTTGGCAACATCGGGGTGCAACAGATTTCCGGGGCGACCGTGCACCAAGCTCGGGGGATTTCTAACGCCATCGGCCGAAGCGTCGACATCATCATTGATGAGAAACAAGAGGGTTCTAAGTTCTGGAACGTTTACACGGACCTGATTACGTCGAAACCCTGGCTGGTTCCGGTTGTGACCTCAACCGAGGCCATCGTGGGTGCCTCCCTGCTATTTGCGGGACGCAAGCGGGATGGCGCTCGCGGAGGCTTGGCTAAAGTGGGAACCGCGGCTGGCGTCTGGCTACTTGTTGATTCGCTGGCCCAAGCCGCTTTGGCGAAGTACACCGCGATGCGCTCGTATCGTCATGGGGACGAACCTGGCCAGTAGCTCAGGAGCCGCTTCGGTTCCAGGAGTCAGGCTGCTTCACTTTGTGAGTGGGGACACTTAGGGCAAGATAAAGACAGAATCGCACGTCCAAGATCAGGAGTTGACATGGGATACGAGCCACGAGTCATTGCAGGTGTTGACGGCTCGGACGAATCGCTACAAGCTGCCCGCTGGGCGGCGGATCGGGTTGCCCTTAGCGGGGGGACACTGACGCTGGTCTGTGCTTACGCGATCGCCTCGTACTCATCGGTTGCACTGGATGGCGGGCTTTCCATGTTGGACGACCGCGCGCTTCAGGCTAACGCTGAACGGATCGTTGCGGACGCTGAGCTCGCGCTCGCTGATTCCGGCGCCAAGATCGCGACACAGGTTGAGGTCGGGGACCCTGCCAGTGTCTTGGCTGAACTCTCCGATGAAGCAGACATGATCGTCATCGGTTCGCGCGGCAGGGGCGGGTTCGCCGATCGCCTCTTGGGATCCGTTTCTTCAGCACTCCCTGCGCACGCTCACTGTCCCGTGGTTGTCGTTCCGGAGCATAAAGAAGGTAGGCCGTTCACCCCGATTCAAAGGATCGTTGTAGGGGTCGACGGGTCCGAGATTGCGTCAACAGCCTTGCAGAAGGCCGTTGATGAAGCCGTTGTTTGGGATGCTGGTCTGACGGCGGTGGCGGCCGTTCCGATTGCGACGCCCGGGGTTGCAGGTCTTTCTTGGGTTCCTGCACCCGTCAATCACCAGGAGCTGATCGACGACATTTGCTCTTCGATGGACGTTTCCATCGCGGAGGCCAAGGGCGACCGCGAGGTAGAAATCGCGCGACACGCTCTTGACGGTAGTCCCGCAGCACTCTTGACTGAGTTCTCAACGGCGGTCGACCTGGTTGTCGTTGGCACTAGAGGTCGGGGTGGCTTTGCTGGTCTGCTGCTGGGCTCAACTTCACAGGCTGTGCTACATCATTCCGTCTGTCCTGTAATGACTGTGCCTTCGCGTCACCGTGACAAGACTCCCGGTCCTGCTTATTCCTGGGAGCGCCCCAGCTCCTAACAGCGTCTCAACTCCTGGCAGTGTCCGGGCTCTCGGCCGAACCATGCTGAGGCTACGACCATCCGTACCAGGATTGGTGCCTACCGCATCAGGAGTGGGGTAGCGAGACGTAGTCCCTACTGTTTCCTATTGCTAAACCCCCGACTCTCGGTGCTAGCCTTGGAACGTTTCCGGCCTAGCCGGCAAGCCCTCGTAGCTCAGGGGATAGAGCACCGCTCTCC
>CAYFRO010000117.1:1269-3633 GCA_964345565.1 uncultured Actinomyces sp. | reverse complement strand
CCTCTAGCTTTTCCCCATCGAAAACCGTGACCTTCATACGGCCACCCTAAGGGCACGGCGCGTGATCGTTGCCGTTTCCAGGACCCGGGCAGCCTCCTGCGCCCGCAGACCCCCACGAGCGCCAGCTAGTCCGGCCCACCGGCCCTCCCCCACAGCCTCCCGCGCCTGCAGACCCCCTGCCATGAGCCCCTGTGCCCACGAAATCGAACAGTGCTGCCAAAGGGCACCCCCAAAACCGCAAAATCCGGCTTGACTCCTCGATTTCACGGCAGCGCGGTGCCAGTGGCGGGGCAACCCCAAAGGACCATGTGTCGGCTCCGTGACGACTCTAGAGTCGTCTACGTTTGTCAACACTTGCAGCACAAATCCAGTGATACGCTCAAAAATGTGAATAAGAGAACCGGACTGCAGCGCATCTCCGAACTCGCAACGGGGCAATGGGGACTGCTGACAACTGCGCAGGCTAAAGCCGCGGGTGTTAGCAGGGCGCAGCTGTCCCGGTATGCCGCGTCCGGTGTTCTGGAACGACTCGTCCGTGGCGTCTACGTGTTTGCTGCTGCAACTGACAGGTTTACGCATTTGAAAGCGGTGTGGCTTGCCCTAGTCCCCAGCCAGCGACTTGAAGAACGTTTGGGGGACGCGGCACTGGGTGGCGTGATTTCACACGCGTCGGCCGCACACCTGCACCGCTTAGGAGATCTGCCAGCCGATCTACCAGAAATAACTTTTGCTACACGCAAGCAGACAAGACTGCGCGCGCGACTGCACCAGCGCGACCTTACGCCCGGTGAAATAACAGTCGTGGAGGGTCTGCCCGTCACGACCATTGAGAGGACCGTTGTTGACCTACTCCTAGACGGTCATGAAGAGGAACATGTGGCGACAATTATCGGACAGGCACTCCAGCAAGGCCGCACCTCAAAGGCCGCTATGGCTGCTGCCCTTGAGGCACTGGCACGCAAGCATCGCTACGCTTCCGGAAGGTTGCTGCTTGAACGTCTCCTTGATCACGTTGAAATGAGCGACGCCTCACTGGTCCGCAGCCTTGCTGGGAGCCCGCTGGGTGGCGCGATCTCCGCGGCGGCTCTGGCGCTGGCAGCTGAGAGTCTTGGGCAGGCCTCAGACACGACGATCCCAAATGAGAGCTTGCAGAACCTGGCTGTTGACCTACTCAAAGACACATATGTGGCAGCGCAGCCCTTGCCCGTCGCACTAGCTTCTCTCACGCAGAAGGCCCAAAACAAAAATACACAGGTAGCCCGGAACAGCAGTACTCCACAGCCCCTGACGAAGCAGTTGATTGCGAAAGCTGAAGGGCTGATGCTCGAACTGGAGGCGGGAGCGCAAGGCTCCCCGGAGCATGGGGAAACATGAGCGGTTACAAAGATGGTCGGGCAGTCTGGTCCGCTGCGAAGGCCAAGGCGCAGGTCGAAGCAAAAGAAACCGGCCGCGACCTGTCCGAAATGCTGCGTGAGTTTGTCTTCAGCCGTTTCCTTGCAAGAGTGTTCGAGGGCGGGAACGAGGACTGGATCCTAAAAGGTGGAACGGCCATGCTGTACCGGCAGCGCGACGCGCGGGCAACGATAGATGTCGATCTGGCCTCTCAACTCCTCGACTTGGAAGCCGCAGACCAGGCGCTTCGGGCGGCTCTTAGAGTCGATCTTGGCGATTTCTTTCGCTTCTCAGTGGTGCGGGAGGAAGACTCAGGCCTTGTGGTCCAGCCGGGCGTGGAGTCGCGACGACTCACGATTCAAGCATTGTGCGGAGGCAAGGAAGTAAGCAGCTTTCATGTCGATCTGGTCGTCGGCTCTGTATTGACAGCCCCTACAGAGCGTCGCAGTTTCGAGCAGTTGCTCCCCAAGCTCTCCGCAAGCGAGGTCGTTCTTTATCCGGCCGTGGACCATGTCGCAGATAAGGTTTGTGCAACAGCGACTACCTACGGGCCCTCAGGCGAACAAGTGTCCACGCGAGCAAAAGACCTAGTCGATCTGGTGATACTGGCACGGACTGCACCCGTCTCATCTCATCAGTTGAACGGCGCCATCTGGGAAGAATGGAGCCACCGCGGGCTGGGTGGGCCCCCACGCTTTGACCCGCCTGCGCAGTGGGAAGAGGGGTATGACCGCTATGCGAAAAAGATAAAAGCGCTGGGATCTCACAACACGTTCGGATCCGGCGTCAAGCTTGTCAAAGAGTTTCTCGGGCCCGCGCTGACCGAAGTCCAGGACAACCTGATGTGGGATCCCAGAACCCTCCGTTGGGTGCCCGCTCCAGCGGAGAGCACAAAGGAACCAGAGATGGCACCGTACGGCTCGGTGAAGGACCTTCCAACCTTCAAGGACCTGAACAAGGAGATCAGCGCCT
>CAYFRO010000117.1:0-1169 GCA_964345565.1 uncultured Actinomyces sp. | reverse complement strand
CTACAAGAAGCCTGGCAACATCGCCTTTCACATTGGTCGACTCCGACGGTTCCAGGCAATGCGCCCCCGCATCGAACTTCTCGAAAACGCACTCACAGACTATGAGGATGGGCGCTACTACAGCACGGTCTTGGTGCTACTTAGCGTCATGGACGGGTTCGTTAACGACGTTGACAAGGCGAAACGCCGCGGGCTTCACAGTCGCACCTCCGAAGAGATGACGGCGTGGGACAGCGTCGTTGGGCACCACATGGGTCTTACCCATGCGCATAAGTCGTTCACTAGGCCCTTCCGGAAAACGGATACGTCGCGAGTCACGGAACTCCACCGACACGGCATCGTGCATGGCAACCTCGTGGACTTCGACAACGATGTGGTGGCCACTAAGGCATGGAACCGCCTGTTCGCGGTCGCAGACTGGGCCGACGCGCGGCAGCGGCAGGCCGAACCCCCTGACCCTCCCCCCAGCTTGCGAGAGCTCTGGAAGCAAGTACAAGCCGTTGCGAACCGGAACAAGAAGTTGGACCAGTGGCAGGCCCACGACTACGGACCTGCGGACGCAGGTGCAGCCGACCCTGAACTCCTTTCAACTGTCGAGTCCTTCCTGAAGCGATGGCAGAAACGGCAGTGGAGCCTGGTCGGCGAACATCTTACTCGCGGCGCCCTGGATACCTCGACTGGGAAGATGGCTGTCCAAGCCAAGGAAGTGTTCCAGGACTTCCACTTGTCTAAGTGGGCCGTCATCCGCGTACATCGCGGGGCAGCTGCGTTGGCGCATGTGGAGGTGGAACTGACGGTGGATGGCACGCAATACCGAACTGACTTGCGGTGGCTCCGAATGGACGAAAGAGGTCAGGTCGCACCGGACTGGGAGGCGGGAACGTGGTTTCTTGCTCCTTACGGGCCGTCCAGCTATCTGAAACCAGAAAACGTGGTTGCCCCAGCGCAGGGCGAGGACGGTTGGAGCTAGAGGTCCTAAGTTCGGACACAGTGGATTGGCGTGCACCCCTTCGCCCGACCTGTCCTGTAGTTTGCGTCGCGGTCACACTATCCCGCGAAGTGGCCTGGGCTGACGGTCCCGTGAGATCGAGGAGTAGCGCCAAAGCACACCCCCAAAACCGCCAAATCAGGCCGGACTCCTCGATTTCACGGCGGCGCGGTGCCAGTGG
>CAYFRO010000116.1:0-3727 GCA_964345565.1 uncultured Actinomyces sp. | reverse complement strand
TGATTTTCCTGCTGTCCTTCGCCGGCATCCCGCTCACTTCTGGTTTCGTTGGGAAATTCGTGGTGTTTGCCGCGGGTATTCAGGGTGGTCTTGGGTGGCTTGTCGGAATCGCGCTTGCTGCTTCAGCCGCCACCGCTGTTTTCTACTTCCGGGTTGTCCTGGCAATGTTCATGAAGAAGCCGGCCGAATCTGTGGAAGTGGTTGAGTCTGAGGGCATGACGACTGTTGTGATCGGAGTGGCCGCGGTTGCAACCCTGGTTCTGGGCATCCTGCCCGGTCCAGTGTTGGCCTTCGTGGAGCAGATCTCTATCCTTATTCCGTGAACGACTTCTCCCCTCGTGCCGGTGAAGAGCATCTAGAGCAAGCGATAGAGGGCTCTCTAGAGACCGTTGAACAGTTGCTGCTGTCTTCGGTCGTGGGTTTCAACGATTTGGTGGACCGGATCACTTCCCATTTGGCTGTTGCCGGTGGGAAGCGTCTGCGCCCGCTCCTGACACTGCTTGCTGCCCAGCTTGGGGCGCCCCATCGCGCTGCTTCCGATGCGGTTATTGAAGCGGCAGCAACCGTGGAACTAACCCACCTCGCTTCGCTTTACCACGACGACGTCATGGATTCTGCGCCTTCCCGCAGGGGAGTGGATTCTGCACAGCTGGTGTGGGGGAACAACCGTGCAATCCTTGCGGGGGATCTCCTGTTTGCGCGCGCTTCAAGGCTGGTTGCCAGGCTTGGGCCCGAGTCGGTCGAATACCATGCCCGCACGTTCGAACGGCTTTGCACGGGGCAGCTTAATGAGACTTTCGGGCCTGACCCCGACGTTGATCCGGTCCAGTTCTACCTGCAGGTGCTTGCCGACAAGACCGGGTCCCTAGTCGCGGCTTCAGCGTTCCTAGGCGCCCTTCATTCCGGTGCGGGTAAAGAGGTTGCCGCGATGGTTGAGTCTTTTGGTGAGAGCGTCGGGGTCGCTTTCCAGCTAGCCGACGACGTCCTGGACATTGCTTCACCGACCGAGGTATCTGGGAAAACTCCGGGGACTGACTTGCGTGAAGGCGTCGACACCATGCCTATCTTGCTTCTGCGCGAGGCCGAACGTAAAGGCACTCTCGATCCGAAGGGCCGGGAAATCCTTGAACTGCTTGAGCAGGAAGACCTGGACACGGATGAGGGCCTAGAAAAGGTGGTGGTGGCCCTGCGCGCTCACCCGGTGCTTGAACAGACCCGCGAGTTAGCTCAGGAGTGGGCCAGCAAAGCAGTAGCTGCTGTTTCCGACCTACCGGATTCTGCAGCGAAAGAGTCTCTTGAGGCTTTCGCAATGATGATGGTTGACCGCGCCGCGTGACGTAGGCCCCACGTCCTAGATGTCGGACTCGCGGCTAAGATTGAGCCAGTTTGCAAACAGGCATCGTCGAAAGAGCAAAGTGACTGAATCTAGCGAAGCGCGCGAAGCAAGCGAGTCAGGCGGAGCGCCAGAGCCCAGCGGAGCAGCACCCATTCGGGTTGCAGTTGTGGGCGCGGGTCCTGCCGGCATCTACGCCTCTGACATCCTGGCAAAGTCCGACCTTGACGTCTCCATTGATCTCTTTGAACGGCTTCCGGCCCCCTATGGTCTGGTTCGCTACGGCGTCGCCCCCGACCACCCGCGCATCAAACAGATTATTGTTGCGCTTTACAAGATCTTGCAGCGCGGGGACATCCGGTTGTTTGGAAACGTCGAGATCGGTCACGACATCAGTGTTCAGGAGTTGCAGGACCGCTACGACGCGGTCATCTTTGCGACCGGGGCAGACAGGGATGCAGCACTCGAAATTCCAGGTGTTGACCTTCCGCAGTCCTACGGCGCCGCAGACTTTGTGTCCTGGTACGACGGTCACCCCGACTACCCCAGGGAATGGCCTCTGGAAGCGAAAGAAGTCGCGATCTTCGGCGCCGGCAACGTCGCCTTGGACGTTGCACGAGTCCTTGGCCGCCACACTTCCGAAATGATCTCAACAGAGATCCCCGCGAACGTCGCTGAGATTTTGGAGCAGAACCCCGTCACGGACATTCATGTATTTGGTAGGCGCGGGCCCGCTCAGGTGAAGTTCACTCCGCTTGAACTGCGGGAGCTTGGGCGCGTCGCGGATGTTGACGTCATTGTTTCTGAGCAGGACTTTGACTTCGATAAGGGCTCTGACAGGGCGATGCGGGCGTCCAACCAGCAGCGCCAGGTGGTGAAGATCCTGACCTCTTACGCCTCCCAAGACCCTGAAGACTTGAAGGCATCAAGGCGCATTCACCTGCACATGTTTGAAGCCCCAAGTGAGATCGTTGCGGACCAGGACGGGAACGTTTCTGCCGTCGTCACAGAGCGCACAGAGCTTATTGGGGACGGAACCGTCCAGGGCACGGGTGAACTCACCACTTGGCCCGCACAGGCCGTTTACAGGGCCGTTGGCTACTACTCTTCACCGATCGACGGGGTCCCGTTCGACACGGAGAAGGGCGTCATCCCAAATGTTGAAGGCCGCGTTGCCCGGGCCCCTGGCAGTGAAGAAACTCTGCCCGGCGTTTACGCGACGGGATGGATCAAGCGTGGCCCTGTGGGGCTTATCGGATCGACAAAGTCGGATGCCCAGGAAACCATTGCTCACCTGGTGCAGGACGCGCAGGAAGGCCAGCTGAACACCAGCGTTGACCAACCTGTTGAAACGCTGCTTGATGAGCGCCAGGTCCCCTTTACGACGTGGCAGGGCTGGGAGATGCTGGACGCTTACGAGCGCGCGTTGGGCGACGGCTACGGTCCAACCGAGTCAGGTGAGGACCGCGAACGCATCAAGGTCGTCTCACGCACCGCGATGACGGATATCTCCCGTGGGGCGCTCCCTGCGGAAGCGGTGGAGAGCCAGGCATCAGCGGACGCGGAAGACCGGGACTTGATCGGTAAGCCGGGGGAGCTAGGTAAGCCTCACGCCCGCGACCGTTTCAGTGACTTCACTGGCCCCACCGACTACGAAGTCGCAGAAGACTAGCCGCAGAAAAATGCGAGGGGCTTTCGGGGTCTACCTGTAGTTGACGAACTGAAGCGCAGTGTCATAGTCGCCCGCCTTCAGCAGGGCAATCACGGCCTGTAGGTCGTCACGTTTCTTTGAGGTCACGCGAACTTCGTCGCCTTGGATTTGGGCGCGGACTCCTTTGGGCCCTTCATCACGGATGGCTTTGGTGATCTTCTTCGCGACGTCCTGTGGGATCCCTTCTTTTAGGGGCACGACCATCCGGTAGATCTTCCCGGAGGGCTGCGGTTCCCGATCTTTGGTGTCTAGGGCTTTCAGGGAAACGCCGCGGCGGATCAGCTTCGTCTGCAAGACATCCAGAATTGCTAGGACTCGTTCGGCGCTGTTGGCCTCCAGGATGACGGTGTCGCCACTGAGCTCAACCTTCGGATCGACTCCCTTGAAGTCGTAGCGCTGGTTCACTTCTTTGGCAGCTTGGTTTACTGCGTTGTCTAGTTCTTGGCGGTCAAGCTTTGAAACAATGTCGAATGATGAGTCTGCCATGAAAAGTCCTTCCGTTGGGTGCAGCCGTTGCTTAGATCTTGCTCCAGAGCTGTGCTTGACTGCGTTGTGTCTTGCCGTTCTGCACCGCTTTGGTGCTGCGTCGTGACTTGTGTTGCGTCTCCTACTGCAAGTAGCTATCTCAGATTGAAGTGGGGAGCGCTCGTCTGTTATTCTTCCACGGCACCCACAAGGTGCAA
>CAYFRO010000115.1:0-3783 GCA_964345565.1 uncultured Actinomyces sp. | reverse complement strand
TGCCGAATTCCACCGCCAAGGGAAGCCCAACATACCCAAGGCCAACAACAGCCACTTTTACATCATTCGCCTGCATCACCCTGCTGTCCTCCATTCGAGCCACTCGCTTGGCGGCTGCACCCAGTCTAGGGTGCGCCCTCTGAGTTTCAGAAATGATCGGACTTTGAAATTAGGAACGTGCTGTGAGGAGTGTTACTGCTAATGGTTCCTCCAATCCCGCTAGTGACTAGCAGCTAGGACGACGACGGCTCAGCGCGCACTTCTTCCCACTTGTGTGCTCATGACACTCTTCGCCTTGAAGTCATCGTTGATGACGTCGTGGTCGATGGAGATGAGCGTCCCGCTCCAGCGACTGGTCCTCGGAGTGCGCTGCCCCCGGCGGCATTTGGTTGCGTCGGGGGAGGGGGCGGCTCGGTGGCGTGTCACGGACCGCCCATCAGCGCGCACATTCCAAACTTAAACTTGCAGAGTTTGAATTCCATTCCCTGTCTAGTCGGACACTAGGTAGGCTGCAACCGTGAAGAAATGGAATCTGCGCAGGTTTCGCAATGCCGTGGGAGAAAACTCGTTGGCAAGGCAGGTCTTGACGCTACTTTCGGGCACCGCAGGCTCGCAGGTAATCTCAATGGCGTCGATGCTAGTGTTGGCTCGGCTGTATGCTCCATCGAGTTTTGGCATCTTCGCACTATTTATGAGCTTCGTAGGCCTAGCGGTGGCCGTTGCTTCTCTACGGTACGATGCGGTTATCGTCCTCCCACACTCGGACGCAGAGGCGCGATCCGTGCAACGGCTGGCTTCGCGGTCGATTGCTGTAGTATCAGGACTGTTCGGTGTAGGTTGCTACTTGTTTCGCACCCTGCTACAGACGGAGCTTGGCATCAGTCATGTAGATGTCTGGATAGGAGTCGGTGCGCTCACAGTCTTTGTGACTGCACAGACCTCCAACCGCCAATTCTGGCTCACTAGGCAAGCCCGCTTTCGACTTATCGCACAAAACCGTTTACTTGCTGCCGTCTCAATAGCAATATTTCAGCTCGCGGGCGGCCTAACTATCGGCGGTTTCCAAGGACTTTTCCTCGGAAATTTTGCTGGTCAGCTGGTGACGTTCTTAGTAGTTAACAGACGTACGCGTGAAGTGAGTGGATCGCTTCCGCCGGATGCTCCTCCGCTGCGTGTCGTCGCGAGGAAATACCGCAAAATGCCACTGCTAAACGGGCCGCATGCACTCCTAGACACAGTGCGGAGTGCAGGAACGAATGTTCTAATAGGCCGTGTTTCGGTTGGAAGCTTGGGTCAGTACTCTGCTGCGTATCGTCTTACATTTGGGCCGGCGGCCTTGATCGTTGGTTCTGCTGTGCAAGTTCTCCTGAAACGGATGGCTGACACCAAACCGGGAGAAACGCGCGCCTTCGTCTTAAAGACGATGCTCGTAGTGGGGGCTTTTGTCGTGCCCTTGTCCGTGATCTACTATTGGATGGCGCCTTGGCTCATTCCCGCTCTTCTTGGCAGCGATTGGGTGAGTGCATCGTCGTACGTGAAAGCATTAATCCCTTGGGTCGCTGTGTATGCAATCACTACGCCCGTCTCGAACATTTTCATTGTCTCAAACTCACAGGGACTATTCCTTATGAGCGCGACTGTTGTGACCGCTGCGCAGCTAATCTTTCTCATGACTACTACTCAGGCATTTCCCGATGCTGTAGCGACGATGGGTTTACTCTTGGCTGCGCTCCAAGCGTGCCAGGGGGCGTTAGCGGCCTGGGTTGCAGGAAGATACGATAGCCGGGCGACAAATGTTGAGTCCTAAACATCTGTCGATGACAGAGTTGCTAGTCGGCGCTCATCTGGAATCTCAAGCGCTTGGAAATTCTGTCGCGTGCGCCTTATGTGCCTATGCTGTAACGAGTTCTGTGCTTTGGTACCAATCCTGTTCAGAGAACTGAATAGAGATCGTCGTGTCAGAATAGGGAGAGTCGTTTTGCGTCTCAGAATAGGGAGAGTCGTCTTGCGTCGGAATCGGCGCAGACACGAAGCGCCGATGCGTGCCGCGGCGCTATCAGGAAGGCATGTCGATTCACGATTCATCTCGGCTAGCTGGCTACTCTCTTGAAACCGCTCGGCCGCCAGAAAAGCGGCGAATCATGGTGTTTGGTACACGCACTAATCTGCGAGCGCACAGTGGTTTCTGCTAGGGGGTAAGACCATCGTCGAGGTGCTAGAGTTAGGCGTCTCACCGTTAGTCCTGCAAGCCTGGGAAGTTCATTTAGGAGGGTCACTGCATGGTGCGTGTGCTCACATACGGATTGAGTAGTAACCGTGGAGGTATTGAAACGTCTCTTCTCCGCGTTGCTAACCACATCGGGCCAAAAGGTCACGAGCTCCACTATGTGGAGTCGAAATCCGCTCCTTCTTCAATCTCGGCGGACCTACAATCCTTGGGCCACACGGTGCATCCAGTTGTAGACCGGAAATCTGGACTAGGCCGCAACAGGGCCGATTGGGAGCAGCTTCTCGACTTTGTCCGTCCCGAAGTGGTGCACATGCACCTGAACACCTTAAGCTATGTTCTACCGGCGAAACTTGCACTCGCAAGGGGAATAGCGGTGATAATGCACAGTCACAGCAGCGGAAGCCCTCCAGGCCGCTATCGCACGCGCGCCCTTGACATGTTTAACGCACGCACTTTTCCGATGGACCGCGTAACGAGGGCTGCAGTATCTAGGCCTGCAGGAGATTGGCTATTTGGTAAGCGCGACTACCGCATCCTACATAACGCCGTTGATCTAGACGCGTTCAGGTTTGACCCAGCAACCCGTGCAGCTGTGCGAGCCGCTCTGCGCATAGAGGATGCTTTTGCTATCGGGCATGTTGGCATTTTCAGCGCAGTAAAGAACCAGCATTTTTCACTAGACGTACTCGTGAGACTCCTAAAAATTGTTCCAAACGCTGTAATGGTTTTTGTGGGTTCAGGTGGCGCGGAAGAGTCTGTGAAGGAACGTGCGCGCCTCCTGGGCGTTTCAGATCACACGCTCTTTCTAGGTACACGTACGGATGTGCCAAGTATCTTGAGCGCGCTCGATGCAATAGTGTTTCCCTCACTTTATGAAGGGTTTCCGAACGTTGCCTTAGAGGCACAAGCGTCGAGCCTGCCCACACTTGTTTCAGATGCGGTCACTGACGAGCTGATGATCACCAACCGCATAGAGCAACTCCCACTCGGGCTAGGACCCGAACCCTGGGTGGAGGCACTAGCTCGGATTGATTCGACTTGCTCTCCACTCGGTCGGAACACAGTTTCCGATCGTCTCAAGCGCGAATTTTCACCCGACGCTGAAGCCAGTGGGTACGATGATCTCTATCTGAGCTCTCTCGACAAGTGAACAGGCGTTTAAGAAGAACCGACTCTGCTCTCACGGGCAAGCCGGCTCATTGCTGAGCTGGTCGCGGTTGGGCAGAGACGCACTCTGCGGCACGTCTTTCGGTTCGCCTCTGGAATGGAACGCGGAAGACCAGGTCTCGTCCTGAGGGTTTGATGAGTGCTCACCACCACCTGCCAGTACTAGCGCAGAGGGAGTGGATCGCCTTCCTAGACACTGGTGATTCCATGGAAGCATCAGCCATTATCGAGAACCTTGTCGGGGTGGGACAAGACGACTAAGCAGACATTGAAAGGTCAAGTATCGATCACTGTTCCCCAGAGGATCGGACATCTGTCTATCGAGAGCATTCGGAGTTAAAGCGTTTGGTGGGACTAGGTGGAGTTTGTTGAAGCTCCTGGTTGCC
>CAYFRO010000114.1:0-3846 GCA_964345565.1 uncultured Actinomyces sp. | reverse complement strand
CCGGGACGGGGGTAAAGACGATCCCCAGGCGGTCGGCCATTTGGGGGAAGGCTTTGGAGAAGAAGTTGTCGTACAGGGTTCGCATGATTTCTTGCTTGCCTGCGATGTTGTCGATCTCTTTGATGCGGGTGACCATCGTTTCGTAGAAGGCCTCAAGTGGCTGGCGCTCTTTCACGAAGACTTCGTTGTCACCAATGACGTCCAGAACGCCCTGCATGGCTCTGGAGACGGGGTTTTGTTCGGCGAACTGGTTGTCCTCGAACATCGCGTCGAATAGGGGCTTCGTGATGAGGTGTTGGGCGAGCATCTCCACGGCCTGGGCCTGGTCGATTGAGGGGTTCAGGATTTGTTGGAGCGAGACCACGAACTCCTCGAACGTGTCTTGAACCTGGGGTTCTTCAAGCAGGTTCTCGATCAGGTTGATGTAGCGGCTAGCGATGTCAGCAATGTCTTTAGACCAGTCATCCCAGTAGAGGCGATCGCCAACCTTCTTCACGATCCGGGAGTAGACAGCGTCCTTCCAGTCGGTAGGAGAAAAGACAAACTCGCCCTGGAGCGGACCGGGCTGCGTCACAGTTGTTGGCGAATCCAGGTCATCGGGATCGGGGGCTGCACCTCCGAAATGGTCGGGCCCTGGCTTGGGCTTAGTGAAGTCGACGATGTCAACCAGGATTGAGGTGGGGTCCCCGGTGTTGTAGCCGATGGAGTTGATGGTCGCATCAAAGCGTTCGTCATGAGCGCGCAGAGCCTGCAGGACCTGCCAGATGATCTTGTAGCGCTCATTGTCGGACAGTGCCTGTTCGGGTGTTATTCCTACCGGGATAGCTACGGGCAGGATCACGTACCCGAACTCTTTGTCGGAAGACTTGCGCATCACCCGGCCCACGGCTTGGATCACGTCCACCTGAGACTTGCGCGGATTCAGGAAAATGACGGCATCAAGGCTGGGAACGTCAACGCCCTCAGTCAGGCAACGTGCGTTGGTCAGGATGCGGGCCGTTGTGGGTTCTGAGAGATCTTGGGTTCCGTCACCGTTTGCGTCCGTCGTGTCTGGCCGGTCCAGATCTTCTTTGAGCCAGTCCAGGGCTTCACCGCGAACGATGGCGTTCATGGTGCCGTCAACATGCTGCACCTCAACGCCCAGATTGTCGCTGGCCTCGTCATTGGTGAGGTCTTGCAGGTTGTCGCTGACCAGTGATGGGAACTCGTCAGCCACCCACTTTGAGGTCTTAATGTCTTTCGCGAAGGCGACAGCCCTGCGCATCGGTTGTAGGTCGTCCCCGTAGGAAATGTCCAGAGTCCCGTTCTTACGCTTGGCTAGTGCGTTCCAAACCCCCTGCGAGCTTCGCAACTTCAGGGAGGTTCAGTTCCCCACCCTCTGCGGTTTGGCTCTGGTAGATGCCCGACACCTGATCCTCAGGCACAGCAAGCACAACCACCTTGTAGTCAGTCAGCAATCCAAGGGACACCGCCTCACCGAAACCGAGCTTGTGGAACACCGGCCCGTAGATGGACTCATCATCCATTGAGGAAAGGACAGCATCCCTTTCTTTCGCGGCGTTCTTAACCTCGGGCTTGAACAGGCGAGGAGTGGCAGTCATGTAAAGCCGCTTGTCTGAACGAATGAGGTTGTTGTCGTGGACCTTCACGAAGGCGGATTCGTCCTCGCCCGACAGGGTCACGCCCGTGGTTCGGTGGGCTTCGTCGCAGATGATCAGGTCGAAGTCGCGCCAAGCGTCCCCGCTGAGCTTTTGGGCCTCTGCGATCACGTCAATGGACTGATAAGTCGCGAACACAACCTGCAAGCCATCTTCGTTTGCGCTCCGGGCTAGGGACTCGGCGAGCTTCTTCGGATCGGTGGTTGGAGGGGTCTTCAGGTCGGTGATCGAGATATCGGCAATGTCTTCTCGAGCGGCGCGGCGACGATTCACCTTGATGTCAGAACACACGCTCCAGGCATGGAAAGGCATCTGGCACTCAGTGGCCCACTCACCCAAGGTCTGCGACATCAGGGCGAGCGAGGGAACCATGAATAAGACCCGAGCAGTGCCACCATTCTCTTCCGCTATCTTTTCCGCGATCTTCAGCGAGGTGAACGTCTTACCCGTGCCGCAGGCCATCACCAGCGTGCCACGATCGGATGTTTCGAAGCCCTTCATCACATCGCTGACCGCGACGACCTGATGGTCACGAAGAGTCTTGCGGGCTAGATGCTGGGCCCCTGCCTCGGGTGTCTCAAGGCGATAAGTGGACCAGTCAATGTCCGAGTTGCGCAGATCCGTAAGCCCAATGACGCTGACCGGGATCTGCTGATTCTCTATCGCGTTCTTGGCGTTGGAAGACCAGTCCTGACCCGTTGTCTCCACCACGATTCGACCAACGTAGGGATGCTTCCCCGACTCGGACAAGAAAGAGTCGATGTCGCCCTTTTGAATGCGATGGCTAGGAGCGTAGAACTTGCATTGGATTGCTACCGCCCCGCCCGGCTCATCACCTGAGCCGCGCAGGATCCCGACAAGATCGATCCCGGTGTCTGGCAGACCCCGGTTGCCGGGCCAGTCCCGCCACAGGTAGACCTCTTCAAACTCAAGGCGCATCTGAGCGTCGTTCAGCAAGTACTGGCGAACCAGTTGCTCAAACAGGTTTCCCTTCATTCGTTTCGAGTCTGAGAGCTGTCGGTATTGGGCTAGCAGGTCATCAAAAGCCTTGGCCGACGTCGTTTGGGTACGCTGGGAGTCCAACGCCAGTGAGTGAGCTGCCCGGGTCGGCCGGACGCCTGGGTCATCGAGCGCGTTGGGGTGGAACTTCGACATGCTTCTAGTCTCACCCATCCCTGGCCCTCTTTCATGACGCCGCCCCGGCCTAGCCAGCGGCCCAGTCCTGAAGGCCCTGACCCAGAGATTCTTCGGTTTGCCGACGGCGTCGCGTCCCAGGAATGTCAAAGCCTTTTCGTGCTGGTTCGTCTAGAGAGCTCTACCTCACCCAGTTCCCATTCAGAGGGGCCTAGCTGAGCCAAGCGGGTGGAGCTTTCCCGGCTCTCACCGTCATTAGGAGTCTGCTAGCCTTCGACGGGTGGTCGGGGCACGTGGAAGCAGCGTGCGTCGGCGCACCTCTCCGGTTCGCGATCGACCGTCATTGCCACTGACCCTGGGCTCGGGATCCACCGCAGAGGAAACATGATCCTTCTCTGCGCTTCCCATCTGCGAATGGCTCTCGCCCGTGTCCGTGGAAAGGCAATAGCCGAACGGAACAAAGTCCGTCTCTAGCACGTCGCCCGTTGGCTCCCACTGATCGCCAACGCATGCTCGCCCATCGCTCTTGGGACTCAGCGCAACAAGCCAGGAAAGCCAAAGCTAGAAACCGCCACGACTCCCTCATCCGTGTCATCCAACGAGCCGTAGTAGTCGCCATGCTCTCCAAGTAATCGTTCGTTTGCAACGAACCGCTGGAGCCAGCCCATTCCGAGCTGTTGCCCAGGGAGCCTCTGAGTGCGAGAGCGCGCTGAGCTGAGTCGCTGTCATCACCCCATACGTTTCTAGAACGGAGTCGACTGAGGACGCCTCATCCGAAGAAAGCATCCGGGTTGGCCCCGAAACGTCGTCGGGTTCGACCCAGTACTTTCCCCGATGGGCCAGGTAGAGGTCGTGAGAAGCACAAGGCGCAGACTAGAGTAGACTCGCGCGTTGGTTCTTCTCGTGACGAAGCCTGAGGAGCGCATAGTGGCACAAGACCAGAAGGTTCCGAGGAGCAAGCAATGGAGTACAAACAGGCATCGCAGCCTCGAGCGTGGTTGGTGCGCGGGTCGAAAGACGCCAGGCTCAACCAGTGGATGCTGGACAACGGTTT
>CAYFRO010000113.1:0-3862 GCA_964345565.1 uncultured Actinomyces sp. | reverse complement strand
TCCAAGAGACGGATTTCGGCCAGACGCTTGTGCAGTTTTGTGAGTTCTGCTTTGTTGTCCCACGACGCTTCAAGCTTCTCTTCGAGCTCGTCAAGGAATAGCGGGCCTAACGTTTTGAGAATGTTCTTTTCGGTCGTGTAGTGCTCGCCCATCTCGCGGCGTGCCGTTGCATCCTTGACCGTTTGGAACATCGACCCAAAGATCGCGGGGCTGATGATCGACCAGTCAAAGCCCGATGCTTCGAGGAGTTCGTCGCGGAACTTCGGCGGGAGAGTCGGGATCGTCAAGTGCTGGGCGAACAGTCCGCCGTTGATGTAGCGCAGGCCCCGGAACTCTCTCAGGCTTGGCGGCAGGCTGCCTGGCTGATCCATTGCCGGGTCGTTGACGGCTACGAATAGTTCATCGAGCTTTGTAGCTAAGTTTTCGGGCGTCGTGTGCTCGGCTAGCCAATCCTGGAAGGCGTCCTTCTGCCACATGTCCGTGTCATCCCCGAACCACAGGAACAGTAGACGTCCAAGCAGTTGGGTGGCTTGGCCGGTTTCCATTCCCGCTTCAGCGAGGTCCTCATAGAGTCGACCCATGAGTCGCGCAGCTTTGGAGGAGGCCGTCTCCGACTCGTAGTCGAACACGCTGCGCATGCGTTCCAGAAGGACAGGCAACGTGGGGGCGTCGTCAATGCCGATCTTCATAGCCGCTAGCCGGTCATGAAGATCTGGATCAGGCACTCCGATCTCGTGTCGGTGGGCCATGAGCTTCGCGTTAACAGAGCCGAGTTTTGCGTGGCGAGGCCACCTCCAGTCTTGGCTTGTCCCGTCCGTGAAAATGACCAGGCGTTCCGCGTTGACCTTTGCAAGCTCCGCGTCGACAATGCGCTGTTCTTTGCGCGAAGGCAGCTGGTAACAAACCCACACGCCCAAGCCTCGATACGTTGCGACCTTGTCCAGATGCATGCCGTGGGCTTCGAACTCTCGGGGAGCATCAGGCTTTGACCAGCCAAGCCGGTTGAACAGCGACTCAAAGTTGTCGACGTCAACTAGTCTCATCAGTTGGTCAGTCATTGGACACTCCCATCACGGAAACAATGTGGATCGGGTCGGCTCCGCTGCGGGCCTCGATCACTAGATCGCCCCGGACGTAGAGGCTACGAATCATGTCAGTGAGTTCCTGGTCGCTCGCGCCTCTGCGCCTTGCACTACGGAGTTTGTTGGTGGCGAACTTGGTTAGTGGGGCTTGGAAGAGCGCGTCCATAGCTTCTTCGCTCATCCGGTCGCCGCCCAGATTGAGCTGCGAACCCAACCGCCTCCACAGGATTTTGCGTTCGCCGCGCAGCCTGCCTGCAACGTTTGACTGCTCTTTTAGAGGCCCTGACTGCACCAGGGACCTAACTAACGCATCGTGGCTGCCGATGCGTGGCCTACCGACCTCGTGCGGCGACGCCTCGAAAGCACGGAGCGCTTCATGGCCAGTCATGAGCTGCATTCCGCCGCCCTGGCTTGCCCAACCGAACAGATCCATGCCGGACTCCGTTTGGACGTGGCACGCTACTCCTTCACCACGGTCTCGAATCCGTTCGTCTCTCGTGGCATCGATCATGTCCGGCAGCCGCGAGATGCGCTCGGCAAGCTCGGCATCATCCCGGGTGGCCTTGCTCCATATTTCGTAGGCCAACGATGAGGCGTCGACGTCGTCCTCTCGGCTCACGTCTTCCAACTGCCCGTCGTATAGGTCGCGGATGATGGCGATTTCCTCTTCGGTGTCAAAGAACGCCTCATCCGAACCGAAAGTCGCGGCGTTAGCTGCGAGGCGTTCCTGAACGCGCTTGCGCAGCTTGAGAACGTCTTCGACGGAGCCGTGAGAGACCGTGTAGACGAGTACGGTGTCGGCGTCCTGCCCCACGCGGTCCACGCGGCCGGCGCGCTGAATGAGCTGAATGATCGCCCAGGGGATGTCGTAGTTGACGACAATGTGGGCGTCTTGCAGGTTCTGTCCTTCAGAGAGAACGTCAGTTGCGACAAGCACGCGAAGTTCGTCCTCTTTCCCGCCGACGTAGCCTCCTTCGGCTGTAACCAGGCTGGCGTTGGATCTCGGGGAGAACCGCCTGGCGATCGCGGTCGGGTCCGTGGTCTCGCCAGTCGCTATCCCCACGTTGTCTACGCCCAGAGATTCCAGTGCCCCCGCAAGGTAGTTCGCAGTGTCCTTGTACTCAGTGAAAACGAGGAGTTTCTCGTCTTGATGAGTTTTCTGGATCAGGTTGGCGAGGGCCCGAACCTTCGAGTCCTTCTCCACACGCCATGGGCCGTAGTCGGCAAGTAGCGCGGATATCACTCGGTTGTCGGCTTCCAGGTCGTCGCGAAGCCGTGCAATGAAGGTGGTGGGACGGATCCACCTGATGTCGGGGCTGTTTCTCTCAACCACCAAAGCGTAATCGTCGGCCGGGGCGGTTGATGTTTGCGGGCCACTTGCGGCCGATTCGTCTTCAGTGGAGTCGCTGTCACCTTGTAGAACATTGGCGTCGATCGTGCCGACCGGGATTGGGAGGTTCTGGTCGATTGCATAAATGAATAGGCGGTTGCGCGCTAGGTGGCGCTGGAGCGACAAGATGAATGAGTGGCCGCAAGATGAGAGGCGCTTGTAGAAGTTGGTTCGGACGAACCCAGACACGTGACCGCGTGACCGCTGTAAATCTTCGAGGATCTTCAGCTCTTGCTCAGTTGCTTGCTTCCTCCCGGCCGGGGACACGTAGGAGTGCAGGTCGTATCGAGGGAGCTTGAGTGCGGCCACCGCGTCGAGTGTCGTGTCGTCGACCATCAGTTCGGCAGGGTCTCCTTCGTCAAAGCTGTGGTCGACAGGGATCGCCTTGCGCTCGGGAAAGAAAAAGCGTTCCCCGTTGGAGAATGTTAGGAACGAGTTGCCCTCGGAGTCGGTCGCCGCGTAGTTTTCTTTCACGAACGAGCGTGTGCGACGTACTAGGTGCTCGCCCATTAGGCGTTTCCAGTCTTCGGGCTCATCGGACTTGCGAAACGCCGCCAGGGTCGAAAGGCCGAACTCGAGCTTGTCCGCGAAATCGTCCTTAGCCAGTGCCGCCAGAGGCTGCAAGCCCAGGTCCTCGTCCTCATCGATGAACAGGCCCAGTTGGTTCGCGACGTCGGCGTACTTGATGTTAAAAGGGGTCGCCGTGAGGAGGAGGGCCTTAGATTCGTTGGTGGCTATGTAGTTTTGGACGTTCTGGTAGACCTTGGTCTTTTCGTTGCGCAGAGTGTGCGACTCGTCGACAATCACGAACGGGTATCGACGGAGATCCTCCAGAGTGTGGCTCATCGAGAATGGCACGACTCGACCGTGAAGGTCGTAGGCCTCCAGATGCTCCTCCCACATTTTCTGCAGGTTCTTCGGGCAGATCACCAGCGGCTGATAACCGTGCTCGTCGCGAAGCGTTAGCGCCACAGCAATCGCTGTCAAGGTTTTGCCGAGGCCGACTACGTCCCCCAGCATCGTGCCACCTCGGGTCATCACCCGTCGTGCAAGCGTTTTGACGGCCGTCGCCTGGTACTCAAGGAGCTCATCGCTTATGCGCCCGGTGAGAGAGTATTCATCCAGACCTTCGCGCACGTCCCGAGAAATGTCATAACAGACCTTCAAGAAGACATCGTGCGGGGCACGCGGAGCGGGCGAGGCCCACGACTCGTCAAGTAGCCTAAGAATTTCCGGGCCCACAGGCAGGCTCCACGTGTCGTTCCAACGATCGTCGAACCAGTTCGCGAGCTTTTTTGCTGCGTCGTCGTCCAAGATGTCTGTGTTCAACTCGAGGTTTGACATGAGGCCTGGGTAGGTCAGGTTTGAGGATCCCACCAATCCTTCGATC
>CAYFRO010000112.1:0-3947 GCA_964345565.1 uncultured Actinomyces sp. | reverse complement strand
AGCGCTTTGGGCTCAAAAAGCTCATCTCAACCTCCTACGCCAAAAGTGCTGGAAACCAACAGCTCAGCCTCTTTGAGTCCCAGTCACCACTTTTTGACGAAAACAAACACGACAGCCACGGAAAACTGTTCACCCTCACGGGGGACACAGACGGATCAGGAAACATAGACACAGACGACCTAGTGTTCTCCGGATACCTAGAAGGCGACGGCGACTTCCGCAGCCCAGAGGTCACCGCCTTGCGAGACGAAGCCGACATCATTATCACCAACCCGCCCTTCTCACTGTTTAGAGAATTCCTGGCCTGGATTACCGAGGCGAACAAAGAGTTCATCATCATGGGGAACAAGAACGCCGTGGAGTTCCGGAGCGGGCTTACATCTGGAGGTAAACGTTAATGAGGCAACAACCTCTGTTTTCTCTGGGGTTGGAGGATCTCGGAGCCTCGGGTGAGAACCCTGAATACCTTACTCGCCAGCTGATTACCTACCTCGGTAACAAACGTGCGTTAGCGCCTGCCATTGAGTCTTCAGTGATCGAGGTGCGCAATCGCCTAGGTGGCCGCAAGCTGCGAAGTGTCGATCTGTTTACCGGGTCAGGTTTTGTGGCCCGTCTGCTCAAGCAACACTCTGAGTATGTCCTAGCGAATGATCTCGAGGATTACGCAGTAGCGGCCGGGCAATGTTATCTGTCGAACCGCGATAACGAACTTCTTTCCCGTGTGGCAGAGGTTGTCGATAGGTTGAATGAGGCCGCTGCAGCAGGGGCAACTCATCCGGGATTTTTTCAAGAACTGTACGCTCCGGCTGATGACAAAAACATCCAATTAGGCGAACGGGCTTTCTACACCACGGATAACGCGCGCCGCCTTGATTTTTACGGTCAAGAAGTAGCTAAACTGCCGGAAGATGTTAAACGCCTTGTCAAAGGTCCGCTACTTTCCAAGGCCTCAGTTCATGCAAACACTGGAGGAGTATTCAAAGGCTTCTATAAAGACAAAACCACCGGGGTAGGAAAATTTGGGGCAACTTCAGGGGATGCTCTGAAGCGAATCCTGGCACCAATTGAACTTGAGGTGCCAGTGTTAAGTGATTTCGAGTCTCAGTACGAGGTATGCCAATCTGATGCGAATGAACTAGCAGGTGGTTTATCAGGGTTTGATTTGGTGTACATCGACCCGCCATATAACCAGCATCCTTACGGATCGAACTACTTCATGTTGAACTTGCTCACTAACTACATCTACCCCGAGGAAGTGAGTCGAGTTTCAGGAATCCCGAAGAATTGGAACCGTTCGGCTTATAACGTCAAGAAAAAGGCATTACCCGCAATGGAATCGCTCATTGGCGATATTGAGGCCCGCTTCCTGCTGGTGTCCTTCAATTCTGAAGGTTTCATTACAACTGATGAGCTGCGGGAAGTTCTTAAGCGCCACGGCGCTGTTGAAGAGCAGATACTGAAGTACAACACCTATCGCGCGAGCCGTAATCTCCGCGGACGTGAACTTCATGTGAATGAACACTTGTTCCTGCTGGATAAGGAAGGTTAAGGATGGCTCAAAAGTCTCGGCTCAGGGAGAATCGCTACGGGACGGTTATCAATTCCGTCTCAAAGACTCAGGAACTGGAACTAGGTGAAGCCCTGGTTGAAGCAACTGAACAGTTAGTTGAGCGATACGGGTTGGAATTAACCCACCGTAAAAGGGTTCTGTTGTCTGAGATCGTTAAGGATCTGGAGCAGAGTTTCCCAACCGTAGAGTTTGGTGAAGTTTTGCCTAACACCTTTATGAGTCCAGACGGCGGCATCCTGTCGATCATTTCGAAAGACGGCAAGGATTCCTATCCAATCCTAATTACTGAAGTGAAGAATCAGGGGACGAATGATCTTCGCCTGAAGGAGGGCAAGGGGCGACAGGCAATGGGGAATGCCATTGAGCGCCTTGGGAAGAACGTCATCGGTTTTCGCACGATGATGTTGGATGAAGGGATCACCCCCTTTCTCTGCTTCGGGTACGGCTGGGACTTTCATGAGGGAAGTGCCATCGTTGACCGCGTAAAGACCATCGCGATGTTCGGCGAACTTAACCGCGTCAGTGTGGTGCCCGAGGGGGAAGAGAAACTATTCAACCGAGGTAGTTTCTACTTCAGGCAGGATGCTTGGACTCTGGAAGAGATGACTGAGGTCATGGTCGAGGTAGGTTCTCGAGCGATTCTCTATTACCAAGCAAAGTACGGTACAGACGCCTTCAAGACAATGGAACCGAGAGGCTAGTTCCGGAGCAAACTTACATCTCGGCGCTAGCATGAGGGTATGACAACTCTTGTCCGAGCCGCCATATACCTACGCATCTCACTCGACCGCGAGATGGATGGCTTAGCCATCGACCGCCAGCGTGAGGACTGTGAAGCGCTCGCGCGGTACCGAGGCTGGGAGATCGCTTAAACGTACGTCGACCAGTCAATCTCCGCATCCGATAAATCAAAGGTTAGGCCCGCCTACCAGCAAATGATCGCTGACTACGAGGCAGGCCTGCTCGATGCAATCGTGTGTTGGGATTTGGATAGGCTGACACGCCAACCTCGCGAGCTCGAAGATTGGATTGACAGGGCCGAGCGCGACGGGTTGCTACTCGTGACGGCTAACGGCGACGCTGACCTGGCAACCGATGGCGGCAGACTGTTCGCCCGACTGAAAAGCGCCGTGGCGAAAAGCGAGGTTGAGAGGAAATCAGCGAGACAGTCTCGCGCCCAGCGCCAACGAGCCGAGCAGGGGAGGCCACCGAAAGGGATTCGACCGCTCGGATATCGCCTCAACGGCGACATCATCCCGACGGAAGCTGAGGTAGTACGAGGTATCTACACAGCTTTCCTGCGAGGAGCCTCTCTCAAAGCTATTGCCAGGGCACTCAGCGGAGAACGCGAGGGAGATGTTGCAGTAGGACTCTCTCAGTTTCCACTACACAGCAGAACCCTTGTCATCGAGCGGAATGAAAAGCGCGTAGCCGAAGGAAAAGAACCGCGGCCGGTACCGGCTGAAGGGGCGTGGAATCCGTCGACGATCCTGACCATCTTGAGAAACCCGCGCTACGCAGGATACTCGGTCTACACCAAAACAAAGGATCGTAAACAGCCGCCAGGGGAGAGCCGCCGCAAAACGCTGAAAGACAATATTGTCAGGGATGAGCAAAACGAGCCAATCCGCGGTCAGTGGGAGCCGATCATCGAGGCCGACCAGTGGTGGACTGTACAAAATTTGCTCGATGACCCAGCCCGCGTGACGAACAGAAGCGGCTCCACAGTACGCCGCCATCTCGGGGCGGGGCTCTACCTCTGTGGGATATGCGAGGAACCTGTCGTCACGCGCGGGCCGTACCACAGCTGTAAGGGCAACGACCTCAACAGAACCCGTACACATATTGACGACTACGTACGCGCCGTGGTGGTAGAACGCCTCAAGCGCCAAGATCTCAACCGTCGCAAAAATCAAGTAGATCACGAGATGAAAGACGCGTTTTCTCAGCAGATTGCTGAGCAACGCGCTCGCATCACTCGAGCTGAGCGCGACTACGATGCCGAGTTCATCGAAGGCAGGGATTTGGCTCGTATTCGCGATAACGCACGCGCCGAGATTGAGCGGCTCGAGGCCGAACGGCTTTCGGCAGGTACGAGCTTAGCCTTGCGACCGTCTACGTTTGCGAAGGTGAGCCCTCCGAAATTGAAGACTGGTTCAAAACCATCAACATCTCCGGCGTGAAACTGACTAAACAAGAGCTTCGCAACGCCGCCAACCACGGACCTTTTGTTAGCGCCGCCCGCAAAATCTTCTCCAATGAGTCCAACGCCAACATGAAGCGCTGGCGAACATACATAAAAGGAGACCCCCAGCGCCAAGCCATCCTCGAAGAAGCCCTGAACTGGGTCAGTGAGGGGGCTATTGACGACTACATG
>CAYFRO010000111.1:0-3949 GCA_964345565.1 uncultured Actinomyces sp. | reverse complement strand
AATTGAAGTTGATGTTGCGAAAAAGAGAATAGGCCTTAGCCTAAGAAATGTAAATAATTTTTTTTAAATAACTTTATGAAAGTAAGTAAGTGGTTCGGATAAAAATATCTGGGCCATTTTTTATAGAAATTTTTAAAAGACAAAGACAATTTTAATTTATGGTTTTAAAACAATAATAAGTGGGCAAGGCAAAGATTTGTTATAATAGAGGTGAGGAGTGATATAATGAGAAAAAATCAAATAGCAAAAGATAGGTATTTTACTAGAAAGAAGTCGAAGGGTTGTATGTACCCGACTTAGAAGGCACATCACGAAGTAAATTAATTTCTAAAAACACTTGGACAAAAAGAAAACCATCTGAGGGAATGCTTAGGTACAAAAAGTTTTGCTATACATTTCTTCAAAAGAGATTTAATCAACAACAGGAATTTACAGGTAGGTTAATAAAATGAATTACACAATTGGAGAACTTGCAAAAATATTTAATATTTCAACCCAAACTCTTAGGTACTACCATGAACTTGATCTATTTACTCCTATTAACAGAGAGGACAACAATTACAGGTATTATTCTTCCCATCAGTTTCAAGAACTGAGAACTATTCTATATTTAAAAGATATTGGGGTTAGCCTCAAAGACATAAAGAAATACAAAGACAATAAAGACCTGAACTATCTATATAAAATTTTAGAGTCTAGAAAGCAAAAGATTGAAAAAGAAATAAAAAATTTAGAAGCTTTAAATAAATCTATTAACTCAAGCCTCAAAGATATAGAAGTTTCTCTATCTAATGATCAGATTGACTATCCTATGATAAAATATTTTGATGATAGAAGAGTTTATTTAATCCATAAAAGTTTCAATTACGAAAATATAGCAACTGAAATTGAAAACTTAATTGAAAAAATATATCAGGAGAAGACAAACAATATTGATTTAGACGTTAGAAGTCTTGGTACTATTGTTTCCCACAATGACTTACTTAAAGAGAATTATTTAAATTATAGCGGGATATTTATGGTTCAAGATAAATCATACTGGGAAAATTTAATTGAATTTCCAAAGGGCAAGTATGCAACAATTTATCATAAGGGAGCTTACAAAAGCATAGGAACAAGTTACAATAAATTAATTTCATTTATCGAAAAAAAGGGGTATAAAATAAAAAGTTTTGCTATAGAACTTGCTCTTATAGATATTAAGATTTCAATTGATCCTAAAGATTACATCACTGAGATACAAATTTTACTTGAATAAAAATTTTTCCTTGGATATTTAAGCCAAGGTTTTTTATTGTTGACCTTATAGTAGCTATAATCTTTTATAATTATTTTTAAGGAGTGATAAAATGAATGATTTGTTGAAAAAAGTTTTAAAAGTTAGAGACCAATATTTGAATCAAGTTGTCTCTATAAGAAGAGAAATCCATAAAAATCCTGAATTAGGCTTTGAAGAGTTTAAGACTTCAAAATTAATTAAGGAATCTTTAGAAGCAATGGAAATAAGCGACATAAGGGAAATGGCTACAACTGGACTTGTTGCAGTAATTGATTCTGGCAGACCTGGAAAAACTTTGGCCATTAGAAGTGAACTTGATGCCCTTCCTATCGACGAAAATACAGATTTGGATTTTAAATCTACTATAGAAAATAAAATGCATGCCTGTGGCCACGATGTTCACTCGGCAAATCTATTAGGAGCTGGATTTATTTTAAATGAACTGAAAGATGAATTTTCTGGCAAAGTAAAATTGATTTTCCAACCAGCAGAAGAAACTGGAGCAGGAGGCAAGCACATGGTTGAGGAAGGGGTCCTTGAAAATCCAAAAGTCGATGCTATTTTTGGCCTTCATACAGTACCAGAAGACTTGGGGAATATTTCCTATGGCTTTGGCAAGCAAACTGCCTATACGGATTTTTTTGAAATAGAAATAAAGGGAAAAAGTTCTCATAGTGCAAGGCCGCAAGAAGGAATTGATGCAATTTTAGTTGGAGCAAATATTATAGCTTCAATTAACACAATAATTTCAAAATTTGTCAGTCCCTTTGACAATGCAACAATAACTATTGGTACCATTGAAGGTGGCATGGATAAAAATATAATTGCCGACAAGGTTAAGCTAACTGGCATGATAAGGGCAACAAGTTTAGCATCAAAAAATGCAATTAAGTCTAGAATTGAAAAAATTGTAACTAATCAGTGCCAGGCAATGAACGCCCAAGCAAAAATCACCTTTATCGACGGATATCCTGCTGTTATAAATGATAAAGAATTTACGAAATATTTTGCATCAGTTGCAGAAGATTTTAGTACCACTTATAAAGAGAAAAAAATAAATCTTTATGAAGTAAGGAATCCAATCCTAGCAGCTGAAGACTTTGGATTTTATTCTAGTCTTATTCCAGCCTGCTATATTTCCATTGGTGGAGGAAACTTTGCACCTCAACATAATCCCAAGTTTATGGTAGATGAAGATGTTTTTAAAATAAGCCTAGGCCTAACGGCTTATTTTGCAATAAATTATTTAAAGGAGATTTAAAATGAAAAAAACAAAAGTATCCAGACAGCAAGCAATTTTTAGGTTTATAGTTTTTTCCTTTATTGGAATCTTTAGTTACTTTGTTCCAATAACAATTAATGGAAATAAGGCAGTACTTATTGACCACTTAACTAAGCTCTTTCGCTTTGCCCTTGGACCAGCACTTCCTTACTACACTTTAGCTATAGTTTTATGGGGAGGTCTTGCACCTTTCTTTACAGGTGGATTTAAAAAATCGAAAGTTGAATTTATCTTTTCAATCTTTAAATTTTTAGGAATTTTTGTTGGTCTCATGGCAGTATTTAACTTTGGACCTGCAAGACTATTAGAAAAAGATATGATACCGTTCCTATTTAATTCTTTAGTTGTACCTATTGGATTAATTATTCCAGTTGCTTTAATTCTTCTGACCTTTGTGATCAATTATGGATTAATGGAGTTTGTAGCAGTATTTATGGAACCGATAATGAGACCGATATGGAAGACTCCAGGCAAATCTGCAATTGACGCAGTTGTTTCTTTTACAGGTGGTTATTCACTTGCAATGCTCGTTACTAATGAACTTTATAATAAGAATGTTTATACAAAGAAAGAAGCTGCTATAATAGCAACTGGTTTCTCGACAGTTTCGGTTGCCTTCTTATTAATAATTTCAAATACCTTAAATCTTTCAGAGCACTGGAATCTATACTTCTGGACAACTTTTATTATTACATTTTTAGTAACAGCTGTTACAGCAAGAATTTATCCTCTAAATAAAATTGAAGATAAATATTTAAATGGAGAAAGTCCAGTTGATCCTCCTAGGAGAAAAAATCTTCTTCAAGGTGCATGGAATGATGCTATTGAAACTGCACAAAATGCTAAGCCTCTTACTACAAACATAAAAGAAGCTTTCTTGGGAGAAGGTGTTAAAATGTCAACTGCTGTTATGTCATCAATACTTTCAGTTGGACTAATAGGTATATCGATAGCAACTTTTACGCCAATTTTTGACTATCTAGCTTACATTTTCTATCCTTTTGTAAAACTTCTTCAAATTCCTGACGCTATGCTTGCATCTAAGGCAGCTGCAACAGGACTTGCTGAAATGTTTTTGCCAGCTTTATTGGTGGTAGAAAGTCCACTAATTACAAAATTTGTAATAGCAGTTACAAGTGTAACGACAGTACTTTTCTTTTCAGCTTCAATTCCATGTCTTCTTTCAACAGATATAAATATATCGGTTAAGGATATTGTAATAATATGGTTTGAAAGGACATTGCTTTCAATAATATTTGCAGTTCCTGTAGCTCTATTGTTTCTTTAATAAATAATGAAAATACTTTAACTTTAAGGTTTTATTATATTTAGATAAGAAATGTAAATTAATATGCAATAGATATAAAGACTGGAGGAATCTAGTCTTT
>CAYFRO010000110.1:0-4029 GCA_964345565.1 uncultured Actinomyces sp. | reverse complement strand
AAACCGTTGTCCAGCATCCACTGGTTGAGCCTGGCGTCTTTCGACCCGCGCACCAGCCAAGCACGTGGCTGCGTCTTCGCCTGTTTCTGCTTCATTTGTCCGCTCCTAGGAACCTTCTGATTCTCCGCGCTCATATCGTCAGGAGAAGTCAACCGACGGGAGGAAGTGGATCCACTCTAATCTGCGTTGTTGTGTCCATGGGCCAGTCCTCCTAGGTTCTGGTCGACCTCAGCGGAGTGCGTCGTCCTTTTTCCGAGCATTCCCGGACTACCAGATCTCTTCTTTCTTGTGGCCTCTATGGCGCGCTCGATCTCTTTGTCGAACTTCAGTACGTACTCCGCTCCATCGTTTCCCCTAAGGCGAAGCCCCTCGTTCGACATCGCGAGCGGGGATGCCCTGAAGTCGATGAACACGGGGGGCAGGCCGGGAGTGCCGAATGTCGCTCCCTGGACGGCCCGCATTAGCGCTTCTCTTGGAGGTTTGGCGTACCGCATCGTCGTTGCCACCGACGAGTGGCCCAGCAATCTTTGCACTGTGAGGATGTCGCGGTCGACTTCGTAGGCTCGCGTGGCGAACCTGTGGCGCAGTGTGTGGGCAGTCCATTTCCCGGGCAAAGCGGCGCTGAGGATTGCAGAAGCCGAATGGGGTTGCAAGTGGCTTCCGCGTTGCGATGGCAAAGCCCAGCCATTGCCGCGCTCGCAGCAGCTTAGAAGCTCATTGGCGAAGTCAGAGCTGACGGGCAAGGAACGTTTCTTGTTGCCTTTTCCATGGACACGTAACACGGGCCCTGAGACTTCTTGCTCAATATCGTCCCGATGGATCAGCACCATCTCACCGATGCGCAGTCCCAGGGTCGCGCCGAGATGGATCATGAGCGAAACGCGGGGATCTGCGTTACGAAGAGCCTCAGCGATCGCGTCCTCCGGTGCAGGCCGAGGCTCACGCTGTGGCGGAGGTGGGCTGGTGAGGTCTGTTGTGGGGTCGGAGCACTCATTGCGTTCAGAAAAGTGCCCGAAGAACTGCCCATAGACGAGGTAGGCACTTCTGCGGGTCTCTGCAGCCCATCGTCTCTTGGCACACCAGGCCTCAAGAACATTCGGTGTCACTGCTTCTGGACTGCAGGAGAGACCGCGCGCAAGTTGTGAGATATGCGAACGATACAGAGCTACTGTCTTCTGGCTGAGGCCCCTAGCGTGGAGGCTAGAGACCCATGTGGACACAGCGTTCGCCCAATCCTGGGGAACGGTCAATCGTTTATTGGTAGTTGCCATGGTTCACGGTATGTGCTCCGCCTTCGATGGCGCGTTTCTGGCAGACAAAGAAGACGTTAAGGCTGAACCAAAGGAGGTGTCCGCACACCACATCAACGCCTACTTGATCGATGGGCCGGACGTGATCGTCACGAAGCGGATGAAGCCCCTGTCACCAAGCCTCACCCGAGTCGAATCTGGCTCGACAGCCTTCGACTGGGGGCACCTTACTGTCGAAAAAGGCGATCTAGACCTGATTCTCGCAAGCCCAGATCGCGCGCTTCCTCAGACGCTACGTGGGAGGAGAGGAGCTAATCAACGGCGTTGATAGGTGGTGTCTGTGGTTCGAAGGGGCCGCTCTGGAAGAGCTGACGCGGGACTCAGTGCTCGCTAGCAGGATTGCTGCCGTTCGGTTGAAGAGAGCGAAGTCGAAGCGCCCGGGGACGAAGAAGGCCGCGAGGACCCCCCATCTGTTCGGCGAGAATCGCCAACCAGCGGGGGATTACCTTGGAATCCCTCAGACCTTCTCGGAGAACCGTCGTTTCGCCACAGTTGGAAGACTGACTTCAGAGACGATCGCAAACAAGAAGCTCTTCACTGCTGACGACCCTGACGGGTTTCTCTTCGCCATAATCAGTAGCTTGATGTTCATGACCTGGCAAAAACTCGTGGGTGGGCGGCAGAAATCTGACCCTTCGTTTTCAAACACCATCGTCTGGAACAACTTCCCCCTTCCCGAAGTTGATCCCGCGGTTCGCGAGAGAGTTATTGACGCCGGAATGGCTGTTCAGCGCGCCAGGGAACAGAATCCGGGGCGCTCGCTTGCTGAACAATACGAGGACTCATCGATGGCTCACGATCTGCGAGAAGCACACATGGCGTTAGATGATGAAGTGGATAGGGTTTTTGGTCTCGCTTCGCAGGCTCCACTTCCCGTTAGGCGCGCAACCTTGCTCGAGAAATACATGGAACAGAGGCAAGGCTAAAAGGGGGTCCGGTGCGGACCGCTACATGTTCATAGCGTCGTATCGCTCCAACAGCAGAATCTCCCGTTCTGCGGCGGTTAGAGTGCGCGGTTCCGCTAGAAACAGACGGTCCACGAGTTCATCGAGTTCGTCGTGAGCGCGAACGAGGGCGGGTGGCATCCGTGACTCGTGGTACAAGTCGGCCAAGGTTGCCGGCTGGGCCGCCTGCCTCTCCTCCAGCACCCTCTTGCCTGCCTGGATGATGGGCCGCCGAGCTTCCCCCTCTATTTTTCCCAGAGGGAAGTTGTTCCAGACGATGGTGTTTGAAAAGGAAGGGCGCGACTCCAGTCGCCCACCCACGAGTTTTTGCCAGGTCATGAACATCAAGCTACTGATTATGGCGAAGAGAAACCCGTCAGGGTCATCAGCAGTGAAGAGTTTGATGGACGCGATTGTTTCTTGATCAAGCCGAGATGCGGTGGCGTAGGCCCTATTCTCCGTAAACGTCTGTGGGATCCCTAGGTAGCTCCTAGGGGGTTGGCGGATTTCAGCGAACAAGTGCGGTGTAGCAGCGGCCTTCTTTGTCGCGGTTCGCGTTGCCTTGCTGCGTCGGTCTCGGACGCGCTCCACCCTCTTCCGTAGCACCGCAGATCTCTCGATCAAATGGGGCTCAGCATCCACCAACCACAGACACCATCGGTCTACGCCATTGATAAGTTCCTCTCCGCCGGCGTACCGCCTCAAGAACTTCAGGGCTATCGGGTCGCTCTTGACCTCATCTAGAGTCAACGGATCTTCGCCTCTGTACCCCTTGGCAGGGGTAGACAAGTTCCCCCAGTCCACCGCTTTAGACCCACTATCGATCGCTGAGAGCTCCGGTGACAGGGGCTTCATCCGCTTCGTGACGATCACGTCCGGCCCATCGATCAAGTAGGCGTTGATGTGGTGTGCGGACACCTCCTTTGGTTCAGCCTTAACGTCTTCGTAAGTGAAGAGTCTGCGTCTGCTCGGTTTGCCTTGTTCAAAGCCAACAATCACGCAGTGGACGTTGGCCGCGTCGGGAGCTTCAGACGCCCAAGGGAATGTCTGGTGGGCGAAAGATATCTGCCAGCCCTGCTCGAAGAGGGGCTCGAACAGCGCAGCTACTGGCTGCCCCTGTGTGATCGAGTTCGTGGAGACAAACGCGAACTCACCGTTAGGATGGTGCAGAAGGTAGTCAGCAGCCTTCTTGTACCAGCAGGTGACGTAGTCTAGGTAGCCGTCGTAAAGCTCTCCCCAAACGAGCTTGGCGTCTTCAACTTTCCTGGGATCAGCTGCCTTCTCTTTCTGGCCGACAAACGGTGGGTTACCTGCACAGTAGATCTCGTTTCCCTCGGGCACGATCTCGTTCCAGTCCGTGCGTAGTGCGTTGCCAACGTGGATGTTGGCGCGGTTGCGATCGTCAATGGGAAGACGAACCATAGGTAGGCCCAACTCTTCGGCCATGTGTTGGTTTGCGAGATGGTCGACGAGCAGCATGGCCGTGGAAGCAATGGCAGCGGGCCACTCTTCGATCTCGATGCCCGCAAAGTTGGCCATGCGAACTGCGGTGTCAGTGTCTTTCTGTAGCCCGTCCCCGCGCAGCTGGGTTTGGTAGTTGACGGCATCGACGATGCCGTCCTTGCGGTCGAGTTCGCGTCGCCGCAGAATCAAACGCAGTTCCAACGCCCTTAGCTCTCGGTACCCCACGATCAGGAAGTTTCCGCACCCGCACGCGGGGTCCAAGAGACGGATTTCGGCCAGACGCTTGTGCAGTTTTGTGAGTTCTGCTTTGT
>CAYFRO010000109.1:0-4076 GCA_964345565.1 uncultured Actinomyces sp. | reverse complement strand
AGATCTACCACTCGCGCGGCAAAGACAACCTGATGAAGGTCATCCTGCTTGCGATCCGGTAGCCTGCTACGTCAAGAACTTCCGCCTGGATCACGAGCCGACCGAGGGTGAGCGGGTGACCATCACCTTCAACGGGGCTGAAAGCGCGCTGGCGCTGTGGCTCAACGGCCACTTCGTCGGCTACGCGGAAGACACCTTCACCCCGTCAGAGTTCGACCTGACCCCCTACCTGGTTCCCGGGGAAAACAAGCTGGCAGCCCAAGTTTTCAAGTGGTGCTCGGGCTCCTGGCTTGAAGACCAGGATTTCTTCCGCTTCTCAGGACTGTTCCGCTCGGTCGTGCTCCGCACCTACCCGAAGGTCCACCTGTTCAACATGAAAGTCGGGGTGGACCTACCCGAAGACCTGGAGAACGCCCTGGTCAAGGTTGACCTCGACCTAGAGGGCGCAGGTTCCGCGAAGGTCCGCCTCGACGGCGTCGGCGAGTTGGAACAGGACCCTGACGGCCAGTTCCGAGTCGTTATCCCGGAGCCAGAACTTTGGAGCAGCGAGGAACCGAACCTGTATCGCGGCATGATCGAGGTCGCGGACCAGGACGGCAGGACCCTCGAGTTCATCCCCTTCCATGTTGGGGTTCGCCGTTTCGGCATCGAAGACGGCCTTCTCAAAATCAACGGCGAACGCGTCGTCTTCGTCGGAGTCAACCGCCACGAGTTTGGCTTGGACGGGCGCGTCATGACCCGCGAACAAACCGAAGCCGACATGATCGCGCTGAAACAAGCTGGGCTCAATTCGATCCGCACCAGCCACTACCCGAACAACTCGTTCTTCTACGAACTGGCTGACGAACACGGGTTCTACGTGATCGACGAAATGAACTTGGAGAGCCACGGCCTGTGGGACAGGATCCGCTACTCCGACGTCTCTGTCGAGGAAGCCGTGCCAGGCAACGACCCCGTCTGGCTCCCGCTGCTGCTGGACCGCGCGACAAACATGTACCAGAGGGACAAGAACCACCCCTCCATCGTCATGTGGTCTTGCGGCAACGGCATCTACTTCGCTGACCACAGCCCTACCCCCCGCATCCAAGAGGTGAAGTACCTGTACCAGGGCATCCGGGGGAGTGTTGAAAACGGTGAGATCACCATCCAGAACCGCTACAACTTCACGAACACGTCCCAGTTCGAGTGCGTGGTAACCCTGCGGGAACAGGAACTGATCCTGGAGGCCGCGATCCTGGAAACGGACGTCGCACCCGGCGAAACGGAAACCTACAAGGTTCCATTTGAGATCCCAGAAAAGCCCGGCGAATACGTGATTGACGTGTCTTTCCAGCTGAGGGAGGGGACCCCCTACGCGGATGCTGGGTTCGAGGTCGCTCACGAACAGGGCGTCGGGATCGTGGAGTCCGCCCAGCACGACGCGGCCGAACCAGTCGCGCCGGAGGTCGTGCACGGCATCCACAACATCGGGGTTCACGGGCCGAACTTCTCCGCACTGTTTTCACGCCTGCACGGGGGCCTGCTTTCCTACAAGTACGGCATCACCTCGAACCGCGGGAATGAGTTGCTGAAAGCGGTCCCGGTCGCGAACTTCTGGCACGCACCCACCTCGAACGAACGGGGATGGAATTCCTCGTTCGAGGACGGGCAGTGGCTACTTGCCTCCCGTTACGCGAAAACTGAGTGGTCCCCGGACAACCCGCGTTTTGAGATGCGGGGCAACCTGGCTGTAATCACGTACCAGTACGACCTGCCAACGATCCCCGTCAGCAAATGCACCGTGGAGTACGCGGTCGATGGTGAGGGTCGCATTGAGGTGACTGAGACCCTGGACCCGGCAGAGGGACTTCCCGATCTGCCTGAGTTCGGGATGCTGTTCAAAGCTGACGCCGACCTGTCCGTGTTGACCTGGTACGGCGAGGGCCCCGACGAAAGCTATGTGGACAGGCGCGGTGGGGCTCGCTTGGGCGTGTACCAGCAGGCCGTTGAGGACCAGGTGACCGAGTACCTGAGGCCTCAGGAATCTGGAAGCCACACGGGGGTGCGTTGGGCCGAGGTCACGGACGAAAAGGGGCGAGGCCTGCGCTTCGAAGCGCCAGTTCCCATGGAGTTTGCGGCCCAGCCGTGGAGCCCGTTTGAGATCGAGAACGCCGCCTACCACGTCGAGCTACCGCCGATCCAGAACACGTTCATCCGCCCAGCTCTGGCTCGCAGGGGTGTGGCTGGTGATGACACTTGGGGATCCCGCCCTCACAAGGAGTACCTGATCCCGGCGGAGCCGATGGTCTTCCGGTTCTCTTTCCAGGGAATCATGTAGCAACCGGACCCCAGTAGCCTGGCACGCTCAGCGGCCTTGTATTCTTGGCGGTCCTGCCCCTTCCGGCCCGGTTCCATCTTGGAGCTGGGCCGGAGGTTTCCCACGGCGCGCGCCCCACCCGCTACCATCGGGGTGTGAAATCTACGGATGTCTCTTCAGCAAAACCCAGATTCAGTGTCAAAGAGTTCGCCCCGGGGTGGGGCGCCTCAGTCATGGGCACGGGGGTGCTCTCACCTATCTTCTCAGCGCTCGCACTTCGCGGGTTCCTCCCGGAAGTATCGCGCGTCCTGGCCCTGGCCTTCCTGATCCTGGCGATCATCATCGCCATTCCCGTCCTGGGCGTAACTACCTGGCGTTGGATCCGCTACACGAAGATTGCCGGCGCCGAACTAGCGAACCCCGTCAAGGGCGCAATGTCGGTGACCTACGCCGGTGCCTTCCTGGTGCTGGCCGTGGGCTTCGGGCGGGCCGGGATGACGCTGTTCGGGGCAGAGGTTGCGACTTTCCTGACCTACCTGTTCACGGCGATCGGTGGGACCCTTGCACTGCTTATTGGGATCGTGTTCCTGACAGACATCTTCGTGAAAGGCAGCACCCCGGCAGGCATGATCTCTGGCGCCTGGTTCATCCCTCCCGTCGTGACGATCATTGTTCCGATCGCACTTCGCCCCCTGATGACCGAGCCCAGTGCGCTTGCGAATGAACTGTTTTGGCTGTCCTGGATGTTCCTGGGGATTGGAACCCTGCTCTATTTCGCGATTGTCGCGATGCTGTTTTTCCGCTCGACAACCGTGCCTCTGCCTCCTGCCCCACTTGCACCCAGCCTGATCATTGGCATGGGCCCGGCAGGTCTGGTCGGCTTCGACCTACTCATCCTGGCTGAGATCTCAGAAAGCACAGGGCAGAACCTCCCGGCGCTAGTCGATGGGGCCGCTTTCGGGGGCGCCTTCTTCTGGGGGTTCGGCCTTTGGTGGGGGATCGCGTCGCTAATCGTCATCCTGCGCGGTTACAAGAAGCTCCCCTTCGTCCTGTCCTGGTGGGCCTTCACCTTCCCCTTGGGCGCCTGGGTTGTTTCCGGCATCAATATTGGCTCCGCCATCAACTCCGCTGTGGTTGTGTGGATTTCGCTGCTGGGTCTGCTGGCGCTGCTAGTGATCTGGGCTGTCGTTTTCGTCCGCACCCTGATCGGGGTCGCGAACGGCTCCATCTGGGAGCACTAAGGGACGGCTTCCGCGTCGCCTGCCCCTGACGGACCGCCAGGGGCAGGCGGGGAGCTCTGGAAGGCTTCCAACCCGGCCACTAAGTGTGCTGTGGATCACAGGTTAGTCTGGGTTCAAAGCTAGGAGCTGCAATGAAGCGGAACACCTCATCTTCTTTCCGGACGTCATCCAGAAGACCTGGAGCGACCCTGGCTGCAGGCGCGCTTGCCTTTGTCGGGGCCGCGTTCGCGCTGACGGGCCCAGCCCACGCGGACGAAGATGAAGAGTCCTGCGTGAAGCACAGCATCTCCGGGACGCTGTCTTTGCCCGTGGGCTTTGAGGAGTATCAGGGCGAGTACTTTGACATCTCGTTTTGGGAGGTAGACTCCTACTCCACTTTCGGAACAACTGTCCGGCCCAGCGATGGCTCCTGGGAGTTCGATGACTAGATCTGCGCAGGCCAGTACAGGGTGTCCGTGAGCGCCCCGAACAAGGAAAACCTTCAATTAACCTGGCGAGCACCTGGTGGAGTAGCGGACCTAAGGGTGCTGTGAACTGGG
>CAYFRO010000108.1:0-4096 GCA_964345565.1 uncultured Actinomyces sp. | reverse complement strand
AGCAGCACCGCCCGAAGCGTGGCGGGATGGCTAAAGCCGGCACCGAACTTGCGTTTGGTGACTACGGCATCCAGGCCCTCGAGGGCGCATACCTAACCAACCGCCAGATCGAAGCGGCGCGTATCGCGATGACCCGCCACATCAAGCGTGGTGGGAAAGTTTGGATCAACGTCTTCCCAGACCGCCCTCTTACCAAGAAGCCTGCCGAAACCCGCATGGGTTCCGGTAAGGGTTCTCCGGAGTGGTGGGTCGCGCCCGTGAAGCCGGGCCGCATTCTTTTCGAGCTGGGTGGTGTTGACGAGGAATTGGCACGTGAAGCCATGAGCCGCGCACGCCACAAGCTCCCGATGAAGACCCGCTTTATTGTCCGAGAGGGTGTAGAAAGCTAATGGCTAACAACGTTTTGACAACAGCCGACCTGGACGCGATGGATGACGCGCAGCTCCGCAAGGAACTCGAAAGCGCGAAGGCCGAACTGTTCAACCTGCGCTTCGCCCAAGCCGTCGGAACCCTGGAAGACCACGGGCGCATGAAGGCGGTCCGCCGCAACATTGCCCGCATTTACACGATCGCGCGTGAACGGGAACTTGGTTTCCGTACTGCGCCCGGAACTGAGGACAGCGCCGAATGAGTGAATCAACCCCGGAGCGGGGCCAGCGCAAAGTAAGGCGTGGCTACGTCGTGTCCGACAAGATGGACAAGACAGTTGTCGTCGTCTTGGAAGACCGCGTCAAGCACCCCCTTTACGGCAAGGTCACGGTCAAGACCAAGAAGGTCAAGGCCCACGACGAAAATAACGATTGCGGCGTCGGTGACTACGTCCGCATCATGGAAACCCGTCCTCTGTCTCGCACCAAGCACTGGCGCGTGGCGGAGATCTTGGAAAAGGCTAAGTAGCCCCAGGGGCAGCTCTTTCCAAACTAAGAATCCGTTCGGCAAGGCTCAGGGTAGATGCCCAAAGAGAACCGGCACGACGACAGGAGCGTAAGACATGATCCAGCAGGAGTCGCGATTGAAGATCGCCGACAACACGGGGGCTAAGGAAATCCTCACCATCCGTGTACTCGGCGGCTCAAAACGACGGTACGCAGGCATCGGCGACACCATTGTCGCCACAGTGAAGGACGCGATTCCGGGGGGAAGCGTTAAGAAGGGCGAGGTCGTGCGTGCAGTAATCGTTCGCACGAAGAAGCCCACAAGGCGCCCCGACGGGTCCTACATTCGATTTGACGAGAACGCGGCAGTGATCCTGAAGAACGACGATGGGGACCCTCGCGGCACCCGCATCTTCGGCCCAGTGGGTCGCGAGCTTCGTGACAAGCGCTTCATGCGCATTGTTTCGCTGGCACCGGAGGTAATCTAATGGCCGCCAAGATCAAAAAAGGCGACGTTGTTGAGGTGATCCGCGGACGCTCCTCGGACCCGAAGAAACTGAAAGCACGCAATGAGCGTCGGCTCGCTGAGGGGTACGAACCCTTGGAGCCAGGCGACAAGGGCAAGCAGGGACGCGTAATCAAGGTGTTCCCCGCCGACCGCAAAGTGCTGGTTGAGGGCGTCAACCTGAAGACCCGCCACGTCCGTCAGGGACAGGGCGGCAAAGAGGGGGGCATCATGACCATTGAAGCCCCAATCGGGATTGAGAAGGTCGCACTTGTGGACCCCTCAACGAAGAAACCTGTTCGGGTCGGTTTCCGCGAAGACGTAGTTGAACGTGACGGCAGGAAGCGCAACGTGCGCGTTCGCGTGGCACGCGGAGGCTCCCGTCGAGGCATTGAACCGGGTAAGGAGCTAGACGCATGAACCCGCGCATGAAGGACAAGTATCAGGACAAAATCAAGGGCGAGCTTATTGAAGAGTTCAACCTTGAGAACGTCATGATGGCTCCCAAGCCAGTCAAAGTGGTCGTGAACATGGGGGTTGGGGACGCAGCTCGCGATTCTAAGCTCCTTGACGGCGCGGTCGCTGACCTGGCTGCGATCTCCGGCCAGAAGCCTCGCATCAACCGCGCGAAGAAATCTATCGCGCAGTTCAAGCTACGCGAGGGTCAGCCCATCGGCGCTTCCGTCACCATCCGTGGGGACCGCATGTGGGAGTTCCTGGACCGCCTGACGTCGACGGCTCTACCACGCATCCGTGACTTCCGCGGACTGTCGCCCAAGCAGTTCGACGGGCACGGAAACTACACGTTCGGGCTCACCGAGCAGGCCATGTTCAACGAAATCAACGTAGACAAGATTGACCGCGCTCGCGGCATGGACATCACCGTCGTCACTTCTGCCGACAACGATGACCAGGGCCGTGCATTGCTTCGTAAGCTCGGCTTCCCGTTTAAAGAGGACTAGGAATGGCTAAGACATCTCTTCGAATCAAAGCGGCCCGCGAGCCTAAGTTTGCTGTCCGCGCCTACACGCGCTGCAACCGGTGCGGCAGGCCCAAGTCGGTCTACCGCAAGTTCGGTTTGTGCCGCATTTGCCTGCGTGAACTTGCCCTTCGCGGCGAGCTTCCAGGCGTCACTAAGAGCAGCTGGTAATACTCACGGCGGAAGTCCCCGGTGGCAATTGCCGAGGGAAACCACGCCGAGGAAGGGCTTTGCCCAAAAATGACAATGACTGACCCAGTCGCAGACATGCTCACGCGTCTGCGGAACGCGAACACGGCTCAGCACGAGTCCGTGTCCATGCCCTACTCGAAACTGAAGGACGGGATCGCTCAGATCCTGAAGAACGAGGGGTACATCAAAGACGTTCGGGTTGAGGACGCACGCGTTGGTAAGACGCTGATCCTTGACCTCAAGTACAGCGGACGACGCGAACGCGCGATTACGGGACTTCAGCGAGTCTCGAAGCCGGGCCTTCGTGTCTACGCAAAATCAACCGAGTTGCCGCAGGTTCGCGGTGGCCTGGGTGTCGCGATCCTGTCGACATCCTCTGGGCTGCTGACAGACCGGCAAGCATCCGAATCCGGCGTGGGCGGCGAAGTCCTCGCTTACGTCTGGTAGGGGGAAAAATGTCACGTATTGGCAAGCAGCCGATTGTTCTTCCTGCCGGCGTCGAGGCCAAGGTAAACGGTGCAGACGTCTCAGTGAAGGGACCCAAGGGTGAACTTTCCTTGGTGTTGCCAGGACCGATTACGGCTGACCTTGAAGGTAACGAGATCCTGGTGGTGCGTCCAAACGACGACCGCACCTCCCGTGAACTACACGGCCTAAGCCGCACACTCGTTGCGAACATGGTTGAAGGCGTCACTAATGGATACTCGAAGACCCTCGAGATTGTTGGCACGGGCTACCGCGCCACTCAGAAGGGGAAAGGCGTCGAGTTTACCCTAGGTTTCTCGCACCCGATCGTGTTCGAACCACCAGCCGGCATTGAGATTGCTGTTCCTACCCAGACGAAGATCGTCGTGAGCGGGATCGATAAGCAGCAGGTCGGCGAGGTCGCCGCAAAGATACGTAAGCTCCGCAAGCCCGAACCCTACAAGGGTAAGGGGATTCGCTACCAGGGCGAAGTTGTGAGGCGCAAGGTCGGAAAGGCTGGTAAGTAACGATGGCTTACGCGGTCAAAGGTAAAGGCAAGCGCATTGCGCGCGTCAGGCGTCACCAGAGGGTGCGCAAGACTGTCAACGGGACGCAGGAGCGTCCGCGGTTGGTGGTGACGCGCTCTAACCGCCACGTTTTCGCTCAGGTTGTGAACGACGACGAAGGCAAGACAGTGGTCTGGGCCTCCACCATGGAGCCCGAACTACGCGCTGAGGAAGCGAAGAAGACAGAGAAGGCCCACATGGTCGGATCTCTCATCGCCCAGCGTGCAAAGGAAGCCGGGATCGAAGAAGTAGTCTTCGACCGCGGTGGGAACAAATACCATGGCCGCGTTGCGGCAGTAGCGGAAGGCGCCCGTGAGGGCGGCCTGAAACTCTAAGCAGAGTCAAGGAAGGGGAGAGCATCTAATGGCTGAAAAAGCCCAAGCAAACACCGATTCGGACTCTGCGCGTCAGGGTCAGGGCGGGGATCGCCAGGGTCAGGGCGGAGACCGCAGGGGACGTGGTGGACGTGATGGAGGTCGGGGAGGCCGCGGACGTCAGGACAACCGCAACCAGT
>CAYFRO010000107.1:0-4111 GCA_964345565.1 uncultured Actinomyces sp. | reverse complement strand
CAAACAGGTACGTAGTGCCGTCGGTGTTTGGCCCCGTTCCCGCGTCAATGCGGTGTAGGGACCGGTCGATGTGGATCATCAGACCCACTGGCCATGCCACGACCGCCAGCAACAGCAGGACGACAAGGGCCCTCAGCACCCTCCTCTTTTTGCGACGATGCGGAGGTTTCGGCACTGGGGCGCTCTGTGGTCGCCCCCGGACTGGCGTGTCGGGAGCCTTGCGTGCTTCTGGCCGCGTCGCCTGGCCACCAGCCGACCTGCCGCGCGCGCCAGAGGGACTGGCAACACTGCTTTGCCTTTGGTTGCTCTGCGGCGGAAATGCGGGAGGCAGAGGGGTAGCGCCATTACTCCGGGGACCGGGAGCACCTCCTGGGTTCGGCCTGCCCGAACAGGACGAGCCCGCGAACCTGTTAGGAGACGCAGCCTCGCCCCGGCCCATGATGCTTACGCGATCACTACTCGCATGACGTTCCCTGCCCACGGAGGAACGGTCGCTGCTCCCCAAAGAGTTTTGCGCGGCCGGTCGGCGTGGCTCCGACTCTGTTGGCCGGGATGGCCGAACCCGTCCTGATTGCGGTTCGAAGGAGGGGGGAGGGTTCTGCTGGCACATAAGGCTATCTAATCAGCTGGAACGCCACGGAATGCCCTGGCTCCGCGACCTGTTCGTCCTAGTTGTTCGGTACCCAGCCCGAGAAGTTCCCGATCTCATCATCTGTGCGGGGGTTCCCCCCGGGAATCGCTTCACCATTTGGCCCAATGGTGAAGTATTCGCCTTCGAGGTTCTGAAACACCAGGCCCTCGGGGAGGGGACCATCCGTTTTCAAGGCTTCCCAGAGCTCAGTGTTGAGAGGCTCTTTCGGCATCAGACGGTTGTAGTTGAAGTCGGTCGTCAGAACAGGCATCGTCGTGAACCTGATGTTTTCAGGTGGCACGTTTGTAATCGAGTTTGCAAGCCCAACGTCGGTGTTCACGCTGCCGAGCGACGGGGAAAGGATCGTCGTTGCAAGTGTCGCGGTAACGAACTGGTAGAGGGAAGGCAGGTCCGTCAGAATGTTCGAGTTCATCGCCTGCGTCATCATCGCCGCGATTAGGCCCTGTTGGCGCTGGATCCTGCCCATATCAGAACCGTCCCCGACGTGACGAACGCGTGCGTATTGAGTCGCGGTTATGGGGTCCATGACCTGGCAGCCTTCCTCGAAGGTCATGTGCAGATAGTTGCTGTCGGTGAGTTCTTCTTCAAGACAGATTTCAACGCCGCCCAGAGCCTCAACCATCGACCCAAAGCCGTCAAAGTCAAACAGCGCGTAGGCGTCGAGGTCCAGTCCCGTTATCTGTTCCACGGTTTGCTCGGTGCAGTTGATGGCACCCGCAACGTCCTCGGTTGTGCCACCTGACCCAAAGGAGAAGGCCCAGTTGAACTGCCCCCATTGCTCGTAGCTGATGGAACCGTCGCTACGTTGGCATTCAGGGAGTTTCATCCAAATGTCACGGGGGATCGAAACAACGGTCAAAGACTGGCGGTCGGCTGGGATGTGCACGACCAGTGTCGTGTCTGAGCGCATGCTCTCATCATCGTCCCCAGCCGCTACGATCTCTTCGCTTTGGTTGACGCGGGCATCACTTCCCATGACCAGGATGTTCACCGGTCTCCCGGCGAAGCTGTCCTCAGGGGCCACTTCTTCGGGTTCTTCGCTTTGGGGTTCCGGGGCCTTCAAGTGCGAGGTGTCAACGACGGAGGCTTTTACCTTCGAGTTGAGATCGTCGTAGAGGATCGCCGCTGCCGTCCCAGCGAAGATTCCGGCGCCTAGCAGCGCGGTCAGCGTCGCAACCACCCACCGTCTTGGTCGAGGGGGCGTTGAGGAGTGTGCCGGGGGTTGCCCAGCCTTGATTTCTCCGGTTTCGTCCATCAGTGCCTGATTCTACGTCTCTCATGGGGCGCGCAATGGGACTAGTGGCGCAAGTCGCTACCTAGCGTCGCGGCCGTCCTCTGTGGGTTCGCTCTTCTTACCTGCGCCCGGTTCCGGCGTCTCTCTTGTGGTCCCTGTGTCTTCTGCTGGCCCACTGGTGGAACGTTCGGCCTCCAGAAGGGCAATTTTGCGAGCCAGAACAGTGAGTTTTTGTTGGGCTTGTGCGTCTTTGCGGTAGTTGCTAGCCATTTGCGCCAGGATGACGATCACCATTAGGTAGACCAGCAGGTTGGTCCCCGACATGACACCGATTGAACGAGCGAAGTCGTTAAAGAGGCTGGGGAAGATGATGGCGAAGATCGCAGTTAGCAGGATCAGTAGCATCGTGATCCGCCGTCTTGCGAGCGATGAGTCGCTCTTTACGGGCCGCACCAGAAAGTAGCTGACTACGACCAGGGCCACGATCAGGATTGTTTTGATCAACCAGTAGTCTGCTACCACTATCCCATCACCAGATCCACAAGGATATTCACGGAGTTCAGTAGGGACTGTCCCTTCGCTTTTGAGTATTCGGTGTAGTCAATCGTCACGGGACGCTCAACCCACGGCAGCCCAGTTTGGGCTAGCTGGTGCACGATCTCAGAGGCATGCGCCATTCTGTTCTGCCGAAGTTGGATTTGGTCTGCGGCGTCTTTACGGAGTAGTCGCAGTCCGTTGTGCGCGTCAGTTAGCTCCAGGCCGGTCTTGAACCGGGTGACCGCCGCAGCGGTTTTCAGCACGGCTCGCTTGGACCACCCGACAGGCGAGGAGTCTCCCAAGAAGCGCGTCCCGAAGATGACTGCGAGGTCTTCGTTGCGAGCTTGGTCAACCATCGCCATTGCGTCAGAAACTTGGTGCTGGCCGTCGGCGTCGAAGGTGACCAAGTAGTTCATGCCCGGCCTGCTCGCGGCAAACTCGATGCCGGTCTGCAAAGCAGCACCTTGCCCAAGATTGAAAGCGTGCCGCAACACTGTCGCGCCCGCCGCTTCGGCGAGGTCGGCGGAACTATCGGAGGACCCGTCGTCTACGCACACGATATTACGGAAAGACTCCCGTGCTTCTTTGATCACCTCGGCGATGACCGGGCCTTCGTTGTAAAGGGGCACCACAAGCCAGGTGTCGTCGTAGTCTTGAGCTTTTTCGCTCGCGGCCTGATTCCCCATGTCCCCATTGTCCGTCAGTCCAGGCGGATTTGAAGGGGGGCCTGGTCACTGTGTCGCGCTTATCTCTGTGACGTGGGCTAGGCATTCGTAACTTCTGCGCATCTGGCCGGTAGCATTGCGTTTGGGTAAAACCTCGAACGTCTGAGAAGCCTGGAACTGAAAAGCCTCGAGCGTTTTAGCTTGGCCTTAGGACAACCGCGGGGAGTTGGAACCGACTAGGAGCACCATGGTTCGCATTGTTGACTCGGCAGATGTTTCGCCTGACGCAAAGATCGGCGAAGGCTCGTCAGTCTGGCACCTGGCTCAAGTTCGCGAAGGGGCGACCCTTGGCCAGAACTGCGTGATTGGCCGCGGCGCGTACATCGGCACCGACGTGTCCCTGGGGAACAACTGCAAGGTCCAAAACTACGCACTTGTCTACGAACCCGCTGAACTGGCAAATGGGGTCTTCATCGGTCCTGCCGCAGTCCTTACCAACGATCACAACCCCCGGGCCATCAACCCAGACGGTTCCCTCAAGGACGCCTCCGACTGGGAACCTGTGGGCGTAACTATCGGTGAGGGTGCTGCGATCGGGGCTCGCGCTGTTTGTGTCGCGCCCGTGACCATCGGCCCCTGGGCTACGGTCGCCGCCGGAGCTGTGGTAACTCGTGACGTGCCAGCCTACGGTCTGGTGGTCGGCGTCCCTGCCCGCCGCATTGGGTGGGTCGGCCGCGCAGGCGTTCGCTTGGAGGACTTAGGGCAAGGCAACTTCAAATGCCCAACGACCGGAGCCCTTTACCAGGAACAAGGTGACGACAACCTGGCTGAGGTCCAGCCCTCCTAAACTGCAGGACGACTCCATCACCCGCACAGACAACCCCAACCAGCCACTAAGACTGAACCTGATTACTGAGACCGAGACTTGAGGAAGCTGAATTCTGATGACTGAGAATCCTTTGACTGCTGAGTTTATTCCTGCTGCGAAGCCGATTATTGGTGAGGAGGAGGTTGAGGCGGTCT
>CAYFRO010000106.1:0-4127 GCA_964345565.1 uncultured Actinomyces sp. | reverse complement strand
ACCGAAGCCGAGATCGCCGCTGTCGAGGCGGGGTCCGCCCTGCCCCGCATCGGGCAATGAACTCCTACGGCGGGCACGCCGGAATCGGTAGCCCATCCCCCGCAAGACCACTGAACAACCCTTGCATTTCGCCCGCTGCGAGGACCCGAACCGGCGGCTTTGCAGCCAGGCGTTCTCCACCAAGGCCTTCGCCGACGATGATGGCGAGCTGCGCTCCGAGCACAACCGGCCCTTTGAGATGCTGCTCGAACCGCAAGTCAACGCCAGCGCGCTGATCTGGGCCGCAGACACCAAAGGCCCGAAACCCAACCAACATTGACGATGGCTTGGGTTCGAGCCTTGTGCGTGGGGCGCTCCTCGCGCCGCGCGCCCGTCAACAGACTTCAGTCGCCTAGGCCAAGAACGCGAGCGTCCTTGCCGCTCGGCTCAATGTTGTTTAGTGACCCTTTTGGATACAAATCGACGTTTGGGTAAACGTCAAAAGGTTGGCTCCAAGTGGGTGCAAAAGTGGGTCGGGTGGGTGCGAGTAGGTGTTGGGTGCACAAGACGGCGCAGCTGCAACAGCAGTGGCGGGATCGCACATAGTGATTTCTCTGGCGGTGATCAACGTGTTGTTCCCGGGACGACGGCTGGTTAAGGCGATCTTTACCCGGGGTTTCTTGGTTCTGGTCGTCGCGGTGGTCGGTCCAGAGCCCGCGGTCGTCCGTGCGGGTTGCAATGGGCGCGTTAGCGGCGTGGGGCCTGACAATGAAACGCGGCGGCCAGCCACTGGTACTGCTGCCCGTGATCACAACAGTGACCGCCCTAGTTGACCCGTGGAGCGCACTGTCTCTTGGGTTCGCGCTATCAACGGTCGCGACCGCAGGAATCCTCACCTTAGGAAGGGCCGGGACCCGCTGGACTCGAGAGCTCATCGCCGACTCCCCAATCCCTGAGCCGCTCCAACCCTTAGCACGCGCTGTCGCGGAAGCAGTGATCATCGCAGTCGTGGGGAACCGAGACCCCATGTAAACGATGACCCGACACACACCGTCAACGATGACCCGAGACAGGCCCCGAAAGCCCGGGCAACCACCCAAGACAACAACAAACAAAAATGTCGGGACACCTGTAAACGATGTCCCGACACTTCACAGTGGTTATTTAGTGACCCTTCTGGATACAAATCGACGTTCGGGCAAACGTCAAAAGGTTGTCGCCAGGTGGGTTCAAAACTGGGTTGGGGGGTTCGGGAACGGAACGAGCGGGTAAAAGTGTGGAAGACTCTTAAACCTCGGAGGATAGGACTAGTTTGCGACCATTGTGCTTGGCGACAAGGTCTTCATCGACGGGATGCTTCGTTCGTCCTGCCTGCCCCTGATCCCACCTGCCTGCCTTATCTCCCGTAATCAGCAGAGTGGCTCGGCGTTTGGGACCGAACGCGAACGGGAGCATTTGATCGACCTCGAACCCTGAGAAAGACGCAAAATCAAGTCGAGGCTGCACCGCCCGACGCGACCTCAGTTCTCCAGACCCCAACCCACACACAACCTTTTGTGTCAATGTCTTGACACAATGGTTCTTTGGGCGCATCATTGAACTACTGTTCTGCTTACGTAGGGAGTTCTCCGTGAGTTTCGCACCCGTTTTCCAGTTGCTAACCATTCTCGCTGTGATCGCCGCGGTGTCCATTATCGTCAGCGCAATAAAGTATCGCTCAAACCTGGGCCAAAATGTCCGCGTAGATGCGCGTCGGCGCATAGGTTCGCTGTACAGGGTTGCCGCGCTGATCGGCCTCTTGTTTGCTTTATTGGCAGTCATTCTCTTCCCAACGGTTTATGTGAACGCTACCGCGATATCTGGCATGTTTGCCGCACTGGCCCCATCGCTTGCAGGGATAGTTTTTGTCATCTCAGCAGGCCTAGGGGAAAGCTTCTGGCCCCGACCGAAAGGTCAACAACGCGGAGCATTCCTTACCAGGCGCCCAGCGCTAGTGAATGCGGCGCCCGTTGCCCTTTGGGCCGGCATCACTTGGGCGCTTCTATTGGTCCTCTCCCTCATATTCTGCGGTGTTGTCGCTACGCACGAGGGCGAGGCCGCTGGCCGAGCGATCGCGCTACCAACCTGGAACCCGAACGTGAGTGGAGAGAACGGACCGTTTCCCGGCTGGCCGTACGGCATCCCTATGCTAGTCGGCACCCTGATTCTGGTCTTGCTCACCCTTCTTGTGCTGCGAATAATCGCAAGACGCCCAGCTATCTCAGGTGTCCAACCTGATGTGGACCAACAGCTCCGCCAAGTGTCGGCCACTAACTTGGTCAAGGGAGTCCAGCTTTCGCTGTCCGCTAGCCTTTCGGGTGTACTGCTGACAGCGGGAATAGCGGGGAGCAATGGAGGCAGCATTGATGTTGATGGCTACCGCGCCGAACTAGCCGGATACTGGTGGGCCTACCCAGCAATCCTCCTCGCATTCATCGCGATACTTACCTCCCTCATCGTGGCGGCACGGAGACAAAAATGAGCCCGCAGATCACTATCGACATGGCCTCCGCAACGCCGCCTTTTGAGCAAGTGCGCTCACAAATAGCCTCGCTAATCACCTCGGGCATACTCACCTCAGGCGACCGCCTACCTACCGTTCGGGACCTAGCAGCCGACTTAGGAATCGCTGTTGGCACTGTCGCACGCGCCTACCGAGAACTGGAACAACTAGGACTCGTGTCGTCCAGGCGACGCTTTGGCACAGTTGTGTCCGCGACAAAACCCATCGTCACTAAACCAGTACAAACCGCAGTAGACAACCTAGTAAGCACAGCCCGCACGGCAGGAATGGCAGACGAAGAAGTCCTGACCCTAGTTCAAGGAAAACTACTAGCAACACCCATGCCAGAGCAAAGACCTTAGCGTAAACAACAACGTGAAACCTGGACCGTCTCTATCAGGCGATTTTATAGCGGTCCCCGTTGAAGTCAGCTTCAACGTGGAGCGTACCTCCAATTGCCTCCACATACTTGCGTAGTGTGTCAACCTGGGTTTTCTCAACATCGCCCCTCTCAATACCAGACACGCGACGCTGAGAAACGCCCGTTTGCTCGGCGATTTGAGACTGAGTCAGGTATTGCTGCTCACGCAGTTCGCGGAGTCGGTAAGCGTGGACCTCGACAAGCATGCGCTCCATGTGTGCATCAACGTTCGCCTGACGCTCCGGGCTGAGTTCGTCGTACCTTTGATCAAGTGTCTTAGCCATCAACGCAGCCCTTCCTTAAGAGTCTGTAGGTGATGCTCAAAACGTTCATCAGCAATGGGAATGTTCTTCTGATACCAACGCTTCCAATCACCAGCCTTATCACCCGCAACCAGCACGATCGCTTTTCTGGTTGGGTCAAACGCAAACAAAAGTCTAATTTCTGAACGCCCTGCAGATCCGGGCCTGAGCTCCTTCATGTTTCGGTGCCGTGACTGCGACACCGTGTCAACCAACGGGCGACCAAGCGAAGGACCCAGGCGTTCCAAGACGCGCAGCGCAGCTAGCACTTGATCAGCCGTGTCGTCATCCAACCCATCTAGCCAGGTATCAACCAGAGACGTATCCACCCTCCACATCACTCAACGATAGAAGTTAGGAGTTCTATTTGTCAAGAGCTGTATTGATCTCGGCTTCCTTCTTGAACGAGGATTACAAGCACACTATCTACACGCCATCAGCGACTGCAGTTGTTGTTTCTGGCGAGCTTCCCACCCAAGCTGACCAGCCCATTTGGCACCCGACAAAACGTTTTGACGTTTGGCTGTACTTTTTGACGTTGGGCTATACCTTTTGACGTTGCACGTTTTCGGCCAGTTTTGAACCCACCCTGGGTGCAACCAGACCGGGAGGAAAGTGCCCAACGCCCGAATCTGGTGCGAGTTGGGTCCCACAGCACTGCCCCGGAGTGTCGACGAAGGCTCTCTACAGAGTGCTGAAAATGCTTCAAAGTCGCAGAAGCACACGGAAAGGGAGGCCGGATGAACCAAAGACTCACGCAAAAACCCCCTGTAGCCAAAAGGGTGTCTTAGTGGTGGAGTAGTGACCAAATTGGATAAAAATCGACGATAGGGCCAACGTCAAAAGGATCACGCCAGGTGGGACAAAAATCAGGCGGGTGCGG
>CAYFRO010000105.1:0-4183 GCA_964345565.1 uncultured Actinomyces sp. | reverse complement strand
TTTACCCCCAAAACCCGGCTTTTCCGCCAACCATTGTCAGCCTCGCGGTAATAGGTAGGAGGGCGAAGCGGAGTAAGCGGCAGCAGGCGTGACAGCACCCCAGCAGATGTGACAGCACCCCGGCAGGCGTCACTGCGCCCCAGCTGGCGCCTCCCCCCGCTTTTTCTTCTTCTTCGGCGGGGCGAACAGCACCCACCCAACTGCCAGCGACCCCCCAGCAAACCACAACACCCACCAGGGGAAACCGGCCGTCACCCCATCCCCGGCTATCATCCCATCCGCCTCAGCAGTGTTCGGGGTAGGGATCCGCTGGGCGTGGACCATGAACCGGTGACTGTTCACCCCAATCGGGGTGCAGGTGAACAGGGTGACCCAGTCTTCGCCTTCGACAATCTCTAAGGACTCGGAGTCCCCCGGCAGAACTGTTTCTACCGAGCGAACTTCGTAATAGTGGTCCTCCCCCAGCACGGAGATCCAAAACTGTTGCCCCTGCTTCGCCTTCAGTAGTTCCGTGAACAGTTTCGCGTGCGGTAGCCCGGAGTGAGCGGTGAGCACTGACCTGGTGGAAGGCCCCCCCACCGGCAGGGAAGTGCCGTACAGGTGCCCCACCCCTTTTGAGATGGTTTGGTCCGTGGTGCCGTGGTACACGGGTAGGGCGATACCTAGTGCCGGGTAGTTGACGGTGCCGATCGCGTCGGTGCCGGTAAGGCGCAACAGTTCTTCGTATGCTAAATATTTGGGGCTGCGCTGCACCTCATCCTCAGACAGGGACGTGTATGGGTCCGTCAACGGGCCGGGCTGCAGTTCATCGTTGTATTTGTAGGCGGCCGCCAGGATGCGTTCCCGCTCTTTGCTGGGGGTGGATTCTACCCGTTCCACGTAGCCGGAGATTTCACTGTTGTGCCGCAGTGTCGCGAACCAGTCGGCCGCCTGCGGGTAGAGCAGCATTCCCAGCGCTCCCATTGCCGCTAGTTGCAGGACAATGGAGGTGACCAGCCATCCTTTGCTTCGTTTTTTCTTTTTCGGCGCGTGGGCTGAGTCCGCTTTCAGCGTCCCTTCCTTTTTCACGCGCCAGTGGTTTCCGCGTGCTCAGTTTCCTGACGTCTGCGGTAGGCCAGCATCCCCCCGCCCCCAAGGAGTACGGCCGCAAGCACCAGCAGCGCCCCAACCTGAGCCCCGGTTACGGGCATTCCCCCGTGGTGGGGCGGTTCTGGAGCCGGTGGGGTCGGCTCGGGCGCCCCCGGTTCTGTTCCTGGCTCAGTTTCGGTGACAGGGAATTCCAGGGTCACCGCTTCCGCCGCAGCTGTTTGTCCAACAACTCCGGCGATGGCGGTCATCTGCCCCACCCACCCTTGCGGGTATGACACTGGTTGCGCGTAGTAGTACCGGAAGTTGGGGTCACTGGGCGGGATTTCTACGCCGTCCACGAAGTTGGAGGCCCGCAGGCAGGACACCAGAATGCTCCCATTCTGGTCGGTCACGAATTGGCTGTGACCGTCAACCGTGATGGGGTCGGTCCGTGTTGCCGCGTCCGCTTGGCTTCCGTACAGTTCGAAGACTGCGCCTTCCACCCGGCGTTCTGGCTTACCTTTCTCGTACACCAGGATTTTCAGTGGGCCGAACCGGGTTTCCGCCGTGTCAGCCACTAGCCCTTCGTTGCCTGCCAGCAGTCTCACTTCGTTGATGTGGCTTCCTGGCCCTTGGATGCGGGTGGGGTAGCGTATTTCAACTTCAGCGACTGGGTTGGCGTTTCTGGCGGCAGCAAGTTTTTCTCGGCCAGATTCGGTGAAGGTCACTTTGATGGCGTCTTTACCATCGACTTTCACCATTTCAACCGTGTAGTCTTCCTCGGGGTCCGACGAGGGCGTCAGCGCACGCAACCTTTGCGGCAGCTGAACCTGCACCCCACTGATCCCTTCTGTTAGGGTGACGCCGGGTGCCAGAATGTTCAGCACCACGTACTGGTCTAGCACCGGCTGGTGGGGGATTGAGGTGGTTGACGCCCAGGTGACGGTGTCCCCACATTTGACTGCGTCCGCGTCGTTGACTGCTAGTTCCGCACTTGCGGTAGCGTTTTTGGGGTAGACGTGAACGTCGTATATCCAGCCTGCTTGGTTTCCGCCGTCGGTGTCGCCAGCCGGGTGGGGCAGTAGCACCAGGAATGGTGCGGCTGGTACCACTTGCGCGGGCCCAGCAACTTCATCGACCAGGTACAGGCCGACCGGCAGGTCTAAGGTGACGTTTCCACTGCTGTTGGTTGTCCCTTCCGCTGAGGGGTCGGCTCCCCCGATTAGTTCAGCGGCTTCTGGGACGGTTAGGGCTTGGGCTGCTCTTAGCCCAGGCCAGGTGCTGGCATCTATTCCGGGGACTTTGGTGACAGCGAATGTAACCCCAGGGACGGGTTGTCCTTGCACGGTTGGGTCTTCTAAACCTGTTCCCGGTTCTTCGTATTCTTGGGGTTGTTCCCGTTTGTGGATGGTGAGGGTGGTGTCAGCATTCGGGTCGATCCCGGTGCCACCCCCTGGGTTCGCGGTTGCTGCCGGTGTCCCGATGAAAAGGAGGAGAACGAGGGCGGCGATAAACGCATTGCCCAGCCACTTAGCTTTTGTGACAACGATGTCCATTTTCCCCCTCCCTTCGTGATTTGTTTTGCTTTTCTGGTTTGCCACTGCCTCATTTTCTGCTCACCCCACCACTGCGTTGGGGCGCGGTTTTACTGGACGGAACAGCATCCACCCCACGGCTGCTGAACCACTTAGGAATACCACCGCCCACCAGGGGATTCCTGCTCCTGACCCGGGGATGACCTGGGTTCCGTCCCCCGTTTCCGGCGCTGGGATCCGCATGGCTTGGACCAGCAGCCGGTGGCTGTTGATACCGATCGGCGTGCAGGTGATCAGCGTGACCCGGTCTTCGCCTGGTTCCACGGTGAGTTTGTCTGTGTCTTCCGGCCGGATCGTTTGGATTTGGTCAACCTGGTACCAGTGGGTCTCACCTAGCACTCGGATCTGAAGCGTGTCCCCAACGTTTGCTTTCGGCAGGGGGGTGAACAGTTCGGCGTGGACTAATCCGGAGTGGCTTGTCAGCACCGAGTGGGTGCCCAGTCCGCCGACTGGAACGGACGAGCCATACAGGTGCCCCACCCCTTTTCGCAGCACTTCGTCATCCGTACCATGGTAGATGGGCAGGCTGATCTGCAGGGCCGGGTAGGTGAGGTGTCCGATGACCCCGTTGTCACTTACCGCCAACACCTGCTTGTAAGCGGTGTAGGCAGCGTCTTCCCCGGGGTCCTCACCGGTTGCCGCATAGTTGCTTAGGTAGGGGTCCCGCAGCACCCCGGCGGGCACGTGAGAGTTGTAGTCCTTTGCTGCCTGCCATTGTGCTTCCACTGTTTCTGCTGGCAGGTTTTCCACTTGTTGCACGTAGCCGGAGATTTCAGCGTTGTGCCCCAGCCGGGCAAACCAGTCAGCAGCGCTCGAGTAGACCAGGGCCCCAATCCCAATCATCGCCAACACTTGCATGACGATGGGGAAGGTAGAAGATCCGCCCCGGCTTCTGTTTTTCGGGTTTCCTTTTCTTTCCCCGGCTGGGCCAGGGAAAGCGGGGGTGACCGGCATGGCTGCAACATGCCTTCCCGCTTGTGCAGGAACTGCTGTTTCAACCATGCCGGTCACCCCCTTCCTTGGAGAACCACTCGGCGCCGGGTTTACCCGGCCCCGTTATCCGGTCATTTACCTGTTAGCCGGGTAAATGACCCTTATTCCGCTGCTTCCATGGACCGCCGGCGGCGAGCCACAGTCAGCACGACTGCCAGCAGCAGCAGGCCACCGATAGTCAGCAGCCACGTCCCCATGCCACCAGTCAGCGGCAGGACGAAACCACCCTGATCGCTCTTCACGTTAGCAACGGTGTACTTAGCATCTTCCTCGTTATAGGGGCCTTCAACTTCGAACGCAACCGGTTCGGTCAGCAACTGGTAACCTTCCGGAGCTTCTACCTCAACCAGCCAGTAAGTGCGCTTCGTAGTTTCGGATCCCCCGTGGTTGTAGAGCAGGCCATCAATCACCACCACGCCGTCGGAATCCGTGGTCCATGTTCCGGTATCTTTGTCATAGGTCCCGTTGTCATCGTTGTTGGCGGTGCCTGTCTCGGCGGGAACTAGGTAACCGGCAGTGCTGCTGGT
>CAYFRO010000104.1:0-4531 GCA_964345565.1 uncultured Actinomyces sp. | reverse complement strand
ATTGTTGATTCTTTTGGGCCAGTTCTATGATTTCAGGACGTATCCGGCTGAAAAGCTCTGCGTATTCTTCTTCGGTCATCAGCCTGCGAGCGTTACCCAGCACATGTGAGAGTACAGAGAAATACCCGCTGAAACGAATCTCTTTCACTTGCGAACGGGTACAGACTTGATAAGCGTAAAAGTTTGCTTCAGCCTCACTGGTGATGCCCAGTAGGTGGGCCAGCTCGTGGGCATAAGTAGCGGGATATTGCGACGGGAGCAAATCACCGTTCAGTGTAAATTCGCAGAAGAAGGGTCCCATGCTTCCCGTGACGCCTACCATGGAAATGAACGGGGTGAAAAGCATGGTTCTCACACGTGGAGAAGAGTGAGGAGGGCGGTGTACCCCCAGCGTATCACTGATTTGGTTGTATCCGTATACGCTTTCCCGGCAGACAAGTGGCTCGTCAATGGAGGTGATGTCCGTATAAGAAGCGTTTAGCTTGTCTATATAGTTGTCAACAAATGACTGAAAGATTTCGGGAGTATAGGCAGTATAAGGTATGTTTGTCCTGCTATAGAAATCTTTCTGTGAGTAGTTCAGTCCCCATGCCAGATAGAACCATACATATATCCACAGCAAGTATTCCATCTCGTTCAGCAGAATCTGTTTCCACTTTTTCTTTTGGATATAGCGTGCCCTGATTGGATTGAAAAGAAGTCCGAGTCCACTGAGGAAAATAAACAAGTCGCCTATGGCAAAAGGCATGAGTTTTGAAAAGGAGGACAAGAAATGGGAAATCACCGGATATACAGACTGTGCATATACTTCTCCCAATATTGGAATGAGTTGCGTTGCCCATACAACAGACAGTAATACGATTAATACGACATACCGGATTTTCAATTTGTCTCTCATTTTTATTTTCAACCTACCATTAAGAGGACTATCGACCTCTAACTCCTAAGCCCGGAGGGCGATAACTCCCTTTAACTCCTACTAACTCCTGACTCATTTTGTAGGGACAAAAATATATATTTAAATTTTAATTCATTAATTTTGCGCCCGTTATTCGCAATAAATTAATTATAGAGATTTAAAAACATGGAATTAGCAAGTAAGTACAATCCCGCTGACGTGGAGGGAAAGTGGTACCATTATTGGTTGGACCACAAATTATTCAGTTCGAAACCCGATGGTCGTGAGCCTTACACCGTCGTCATTCCACCCCCCAACGTCACCGGTGTGTTGCACATGGGACACATGCTTAATAATACCATACAAGATATTCTGGTACGCCGCGCCCGTATGGAAGGCAAGAATGCCTGCTGGGTGCCGGGAACCGACCATGCATCCATTGCTACCGAGGCCAAGGTGGTGAATAAGCTTGCCGCACAAGGCATCAAGAAGACAGACCTTACTCGCGACGAATTCTTGAAACACGCTTGGGAATGGACGGATGAACATGGTGGCATCATCTTGAAGCAGCTTCGCAAGCTGGGTGCTTCCTGCGATTGGGACCGTACAGCTTTCACAATGGATGAGAAACGCAGTGAAAGCGTGCTCAAGGTTTTTGTCGACTTGTATAACAAAGGTTTGATTTACCGTGGTGTCCGTATGGTGAACTGGGATCCGAAGGCGCTGACTGCTCTTAGTGACGAGGAAGTTATCTACAAGGAAGAACACAGCAAGCTGTACTATCTGAAGTACATGGTAGAAGGTGACCCCGAAGGACGTTATGCAGTGGTTGCTACCACCCGTCCCGAAACCATCATGGGAGATACTGCCATGTGTATCAATCCGAATGACCCCAAGAATACTTGGTTGAAGGGCAAGAAGGTGATTGTTCCGTTGGTAGGACGCGTGATTCCGGTCATTGAGGACGATTATGTAGACATCGAGTTCGGTACCGGTTGCCTGAAGGTAACCCCTGCCCATGATGTGAACGACTACATGCTGGGTGAAAAGTATAACCTGCCGAGCATCGACATCTTCAATGATAACGGAACGCTTAGTGAAGCTGCCGGCTTGTATATCGGCATGGACCGTTTCGATGTGCGCGAGCAGATTGAGAAGGACCTGGCTGCTGCCGGATTGCTGGAAAAAGTGGAAGCCTATACCAACAAGGTAGGTTTCTCCGAACGTACCAATGTGCCCATCGAACCGAAGCTTTCCATGCAATGGTTCCTGAAGATGCAGCACTTTGCCGACATGGCTTTGCCGCCGGTAATGAATGATGAATTGAAGTTCTATCCTGCCAAATATAAGAACACGTACAAGAACTGGCTGAAAAATATCAAGGACTGGTGTATCAGCCGCCAGTTGTGGTGGGGACACCGTATTCCTGCCTATTTCTTGCCGGAAGGTGGCTATGTAGTGGCTGCCACTCCCGAAGAAGCCTTGGCTTTGGCAAAAGAGAAAACGGGTAATGCCGGTCTTAAACAGGAAGACCTTCGTCAAGACGAAGACTGCTTGGATACTTGGTTCTCTTCCTGGCTGTGGCCTATCTCTTTGTTTGACGGTATCAACAATCCGGGCAATGAGGAAATCAGCTACTATTATCCTACCAGCGACTTGGTGACCGGTCCGGACATTATCTTCTTCTGGGTAGCCCGTATGATTATGGCAGGTTATGAATATGAAGGAAAGATGCCGTTCAAGAACGTTTACTTTACGGGTATTGTCCGTGACAAGCTGGGACGTAAGATGTCCAAGTCGTTGGGTAACTCTCCCGACCCGCTGGATTTGATAGAGAAGTACGGTGCCGACGGTGTGCGTATGGGCATGATGCTTGCAGCTCCTGCCGGAAACGACATACTCTTTGATGATGCGCTGTGTGAGCAAGGACGTAACTTCTGTAATAAGATATGGAATGCTTTCCGTCTGATTAAAGGTTGGGAAGTCAGTGCGGAAGTTCCGGTACCGGAAGCTTCAGAACTGGCAGTACGCTGGTTTGAGGCCAAGCAGAATGAAGTAGCTGCCGAAGTGGCTGATTTGTTTAGCAAGTACCGTTTGAGTGAAGCGCTGATGGCTGTTTACAAACTGTTCTGGGACGAATTCTCTTCCTGGTATCTGGAAATGATTAAACCGGCATACGGCCAGCCCATCAACCGGAAAGTGTATGAAGCAACTATCGGTTTCTTTGATAACTTGTTGCATCTGCTCCATCCGTTCATGCCATTTATTACAGAGGAGTTGTGGCAGCATCTTTGCGACCGTACAGACGGTGAGAGCTTGATGGTAAGCCCGTTGTCAATGTCGGCATTGGTAGATGAGGATATCATCCGGGAGTTTGAAGTGGTGAAAGAGGTTATCAGCAATATCCGTTCCATCCGTTTGCAGAAGAACATCGCCCAAAAAGAGGCACTTGAGTTGCAGGTTATCGGTGAGAATCCGGTTGTGGCGTTCAACGCGGTTGTTACGAAAATGTGTAACCTTTCGTCCATCAATGTGGTGGAGAACAAGGCCGACGGTGCTGCTTCCTTCATGGTAGGTACTACGGAATATGCCGTACCTTTGGGTAACATGATTGACGTGGAAGCCGAGATAGCCCGTATGGAGGCCGAACTGAAGCATAAGGAAGGATTCTTGCAGGGTGTGCTGAAGAAACTGGGTAACGAGAAGTTTGTGAATAATGCTCCTGCCGCCGTTCTTGAGATGGAACGCAAGAAGCAGGCAGATGCTGAAAGTATCATCAAATCTCTCAAGGAAAGTATTGCAGCATTGAAAAAGGCATAACTGTCCGTCACATAAAAACAGAGAAAAAGCTCCGGAACCTTCAACTCCGGAGCTTTTTTTAGCGGTATAATGAACTGTTTATTTGAACAGTTCTGCTACACACCACATTAGGCGTGCGGTGGTGTGTGTCCAGATTTCCTTGTAAGTGCAGTTATTTTGCATCGGGAAGTAGGGTTCGTCCTCATTTTCGAATGTTTCGATTCCTACGGGTACAGCTCCCACCACATCTCCGGCATAGGCTCCGTAAAGTGGCGGGTAGTCATATCCGTCTCCATAAACGGTACTCATGGCAAACGGGTTGTAGCCCAATATATACTCTATCTGGCGGGTTGCAATACCCCTTAACGCTTTATCATTGAATAGGCGTGCAAGGATAAAGGCAGCCTTGGCTTTGCCCATGACAACAGCGTGGAATCCCCTGAACTGGTAGGCAACGGGGAAACGGCGCAGGTAGAAATTCTTTGAGAGAGGGATACCGTTGCGCACTTGTGCATTGTATTCTTCCAGACTGGGAAGCCCTACCTGCTCGCCTTCATGGTACAGATTCTTATAATGACTATCCGCATAATTCCCCAAAAGCTATAAAATAAAAATAGCTGCTATATATTGAGTAAAATGGCAGCTATTTTTATTTCAATTATCAGATAAGTATCTTTAATTGAATATTGCACAAACCCCAAAAATATTATTTGAAATTGTAGTCCCATTTTCATCTTTTAACTGTATTGGTGTTGTCCAATTAATCCCATCTGTTGAAGTGGTAGTGTAAAATAAACTGTGTCACGCATTATTTCCTATTAGAAAACTCATCGG
>CAYFRO010000103.1:0-4533 GCA_964345565.1 uncultured Actinomyces sp. | reverse complement strand
AGTCCCGAGCGGGACATGTTCCACTTCGTGGAGGGCAAGGGCCCCGGCGGGGATCAGCCGCCAAGCAACTGGATCTCAGCTTTCGGTGGAGAGTCCTGGACCCGGGTAACAGAAGCTGACGGCAAACCGGGACAGTGGTACTACCACCTGTTCGCGCCGGAACAGCCAGACTTCAACTGGGAAAACCCGAAGGTGATGGAGTTCTTCAAGTCTGTCCTACGGTTCTGGCTCGACCGCGGAGTCGACGGGTTCCGGATCGACGTGTCTGACGCGCTAATCAAGGACACTACGTGGCCGGACCATCCCCAGGGCTCCCCTGCCATCCCGAAGGACGTCGACAGCCCCGTACACGACATCTATAAAGAGCTGCGTCAAGTTCTCGATGAGTACCCGGGATCCATGGCTGTGATTGAAACCGGCGCTGAAGATGACGTCGTGGCACTGTTCCTGCGACCGGGGCAAATGCATCAGGCCTTCAACTTCCGTTTCCTGAAGTCTCCGTGGGACCCCGGGATCCTCACAACCGCAATCAGGGAGTCCCTAGCCGCCTACGACCACGTGGGAGCCCCGACAACGTGGGTGATCGACAACCACGACTCCACCCGTTCGCTGACCAGGTTTGCCAGGGCTTCCTCGCTCACCGGCGCGTACGTACCGGAGGGCGCCGATCTTTCCCCTCTTTCACAGGACGAGGCCAAAGTCGGTCGTGACAGACTTCGTGCGATGACCCTGCTGTACTTAGCACTTCCGGGGAGTGCCTACGTTTACGCGGGCCAGGAACTGGGGTTGCCTGAGGTCACAAACATCCCTGAGGGACTGCTGCAAGACCCCATTTTCTTTAGGACAGAGGGACGTTCCCGCGGGCGCGATGGCTGCCGAGTTCCGCTGCCTTGGGCTGGAAAAACTCCCCCGTTCGGGTTCGGGCCGAAGCCGGGGCAGGCAGAGCCGTGGCTTCCGCAACCCGATGATTGGGCGGAGCTGAGCGTCGAGGCCCAAAACCTTGACCCGGACTCAACCCTGAACCTCTACCGCGAGATGCTGGCACTGCGCAGGGAGAACCCCGCGCTGGGCACGGGGGACCTGGTGTGGCTCCAAAGCGCTGCTGAAGCGGAAGAGTCTGAGACCATCCGCGGCCTGCTCACAGCCCCTGACGGGGAACAGGTGGCGATCGAGGTGAACTTTGGGGACCAGCCCATTCCGCTCGATCAAGGGCGGGTTCTGCTGGCCTCGGCTCCCCTGGTCAGCGGAGCATTGCCCCCAAACAGCGCAGTGCTAACCGCTCTGTGACGGCTGTTGCCGTTGCGGCGGGTCAACTGCCACCTCATCAGGGCCAGACTGTAAACGGTTACAGGTTGGTCGCAGAGCGCTGAAATAGGTAGCTTTGCCCGCCCACGTGGCGCAGGATAGCCATAGGTCTAGCTGCGCTCTTGGAGGTTTAGTGTCTAAAGTCCCCTCTCCCAGTTGTTTTGTGAAACGTGATGACCGGTGGTTCTTCCCCGGCGAGCTGGCTTATGGAGGGGACTATTCCCCCGAGCAGTGGCCCAGGGAAGTATGGGAAGAAGACATGGCCCTGATGCGCAAAGCCGGGGTGAACCTGGTGAGCGTAGGCATCTTCTCCTGGGCGTTGCTACAACCTGAAGAGGACCGTTTCGACTTCTCTTGGATGGACGACCTGCTGGACTTGCTCCACAAGAACGGAATCGGCGCTGACCTTGCAACCCCGACTGCGTCCCCTCCAGCTTGGTTTTTCAAGAAGTACCCCCATGCCAGGGCTGTAACGCGCGAGGGTGCCGTCTTGGGTTTCGGTTCCCGCGGAGTCGTCTCGCCCAGTTCTCCCGAGTACAAGAGCGCCGCGGTGCGTATCGCGACTGAGCTCGCGAAACGCTACGGGAGCCACCCGGCAGTAAAAATGTGGCACGTGCACAACGAGTACGGGGCTCCCGTCAGCGACGAATACTCCGACTACGCGGAAGACGCCTTCCGTTCGTGGTTGAAGGACCGATACGGCACGCTCGAAGCCTTGAACGACGCGTGGGGAACCCGTTTCTGGGGCCAGTACTACCACGAATGGGATCAGGTAGGGGCCCCTCGGCTAACCCCTGCTGAAATTAACCCAAGCCAAAGACTGGATTTCCAGCGTTTCAGCGACTGGGCGCTAAGGCAGTGCTTCATCGCAGAGCGGGACGCTATCCACGCTCACGCCCCTCAGCCAGTCACGACAAACTTCATGGCAAACCAAACGTGGAGCACGGACCTGTGGGAGTGGGCGAAGGTTGTCGACATCGTCTCGGATGACCACTACTTGTGGGCTGCCGATAAGGAAGCCAACATCGGGCTTTCGATCGCTGCGGACCTCACGCGGTCCCTGGCTGGCTACAAGCCCTGGATGGTCTTGGAACACTCAACTTCTGCAGTGAACTGGCAGGACCGGAACATCGCCAAGCGTCCCAAGGAAATGGCTCGGAACTCTATGTCCCACGTCGGCCGCGGCGCAGACGCGGTCATGTTCTTCCAGTGGAGAGCTTCAAGGGCGGGCAGCGAAAAGTTCCACTCCGCGATGCTCCCCCACTCTGGGACCAAGTCCAGAGTTTGGAAAGAGGTCGTCCAGCTGGGGCACGACCTAAAGGCAATCGGCAAGGTGCAGGGTTCACTCGTGGATGCTGAAGTCGCGATGCTCTGGGATTTCGAAACGAACTGGGCCCAATCTGGGGGCGGTCACCCCTCAAAGGACATTCGCTTTCCGGAGCAGGTTCGAAAATACTATGAGCCTCTCTGGCGAGATAACGTGGCAGTCGACTTCGCTCACCCAGGCTCCGACCTGACGAAGTACAAGCTGGTCGTCGTGCCCAGCCAGTACATGATCAGCTCCGATGAGGCCGCAAACCTGAACGCTTACGTCGAAGGCGGCGGAACCCTGCTTGTCTCCTACTACAGCGGGATCGTTGACCGAAACGACCGTGTCCATGCAAGCCCCACCGATGATGGGGGCTTCATGTACGTTCTGGAGCCTGCTCTTGGCGTAGTGGTTGAGGAGTTCTTGCCCATGAGGGAAGGCGAAGTAGGTTCCGTCCAGATTGATGGCGAAGAATCCCTGTGCTCCCTGTGGCAAGAGGACCTGCGAGTGACGACCGGGCAGGTGCTTGGAACCTACACCGAGGGGCCCGCCGCACTCCTGGATGGCCAGAAGGCGGCGGTTGTGAAGAACTCGTTTGGCAACGGCACAGGTTTCTACGTCAGCTGCCAGCTGGAGGCCGAACCTCTAGCGACACTGATGCGCCGAGCCTATGAGTCAGCGGGAGTACGCGCGCCTTGGCGTGACACCCCACTTGAGGTAATGGAGCGATTTGGAGTCGGAAACCCCGATTCGACGTGCCCTACACCACCAAGTTATCTCTTTGTTATCAATCATGGTAACAATCCGGAATACCTTGCCGCTTCTGGGCAAAATCTAGTACAGAATAGGGCTTGGACCGGGAGCGAACCGATCGCACCCGGCGACGTGGCGGTTCTTCAGATCGCTACGACCACCAAAAACTCTGACTAGCAGGGGAAATCCCCTGCGAGCCCGCGCGGGCAGTTAGATTTCGATGGAAGGAAAAACGCGTATGCGGAAGCAGTTCAAAGTTGGTGCCGTAGCAGCAGCTGTGGCGCTGGCCCTCGCTGGTTGCTCCAGCGGAGACAAAGAAGAAGAAGTCATTGTCGAGCAGAGCGGTGACGCCGTTGAAGAGGTTGTAGACGGCGAAGGCGCGACGATCACCGTCTGGACCGACGAAAACCGTAAGCCGGCCGTTGAAGAAGCAGCTGCAATCTTCGAAGCCGACACCGGTGCGAAGGTCGAAATTGTTCAGAAGAACTTCGATGACCTCCGCACCGACTTCATCGCTCAGGTTCCCAGCGGTAAGGGCCCGGATATCACCGTTGGTGCTCACGACTGGCTCGGTGGACTGGTGACCGAGGGCGTCGTTAACACGATCGACCTGGGTAGCGCGAAGGACCAGTTCGAAAAGGTGACGATCGACGCGTTCACCTACGACGGACAGCTCTACGGCCTCCCCTACAGCTCCGAAGCAGTTGCTCTCATTGAGAACCTTGACCTGACTGACGGTGCCGAGGTTGCAACCTACGACGAACTGATCGAAAAGGCTGAAGCAACCGGCGCCGAGCGCCCGATCCTGCTTGAGGTTGGCGACGGTGGCAACATGTACACCTCTTACGCCTTCCAGACCTCCTTCGATGCTCCGGTCTTCGTTCAGGACGCCTCCGGCTCCTACACCGATGAAGTTGGCATGGGCGGCGAAAACGGCGACAAGTTTGCCGAATGGATCTCGGCTCAGGCCGCTGCTGGCATCTACTCGACCACCGTTGGTGGCGACGAGGCCAACGAACTGTTCAAGGCTGGCAAGTCCCCCTACATCGTTTCTGGCCCGTGGGTCATTGACGACTACAAGGAATCCGGCATGGAGAACCTGAAGGTTTCCAAGATTCCTTCGGCCGGTGGCTCCACCGCTTCTCCGTTCGTGGGTGTCCAGGGCT
>CAYFRO010000102.1:0-4830 GCA_964345565.1 uncultured Actinomyces sp. | reverse complement strand
GGGTACCGTAAGGAAATTCAGGGAACGAAAGTTCCACCTTTTATATATAAGAAATATCCGCTATTGCGTGAAGCCATCAACCGCCGCAGCATTGTCTATAATCAGCAGTTGGAGCAGGTGGAACGGATGGAAGCCGCCGGAGAAATCGTTGTTATCCGTCCACAGAAGCCGGTAGTGGTAGACCGCATCGAGCGTGACATCAAGAAGCTGACGGAGCTTTATGAAGAAGGATACCGGTGTGCGGAACAGTTTGTTTTTTGAGAAGTATAGATTTATTTTCTTGAGGTTATTATTGTTTACTAATAGATAAATGGTGAGGCATTAATAACTTTTTTGAGTAAATTGGCATTATATATAAATCCTTAAAATATCTGTATTAAAGAGTCGTGTAGGATTGATTCTAGCACGACTCTTATATTTACTGTTGCATGAGAGGAGTATTATTAATCATTGCTGTCCGGGGAAATTGCAAATGGATGTAGCAATGATTATTTATTTTATAACAATGGCGAATATAGCGCTAAGAAAATGAAATGCTTGTCAAATATGTTTCAAAAACTATGAATTTTGTTACCTCAGCATTGTTCTACAATGCTGAGGTAACATTTGTTATAGTAGTTGCAACATTAATTATGTCCAAGCTTCTTTTTTTGTTGTTTCTTTGCAAAACCTTATTAATATAATACCATTAAACATGAAACATTTATTAACACAGTGGCAGATGGCAGTAAAATGGAGTATAGCATTATTCGCAAGTTTGTGCTGTTTACTCTTTTGGGGTTGTAAACAAGCTACTCATTTTCAGATGCAATTGGAGCATATGAATGAGTTGGAAAGTATTATTTATGTGGAAGGACAAGCAAAAATATTGCTTCTTCCAATTCAAGAGTCTGCAGATGAATCTCTTTTGCAAATAGAGAGTGGTGACGGGAATAAAATTATGCAGACTTTAGACGTACATATGGCAGTTGACAGTATAGATTATTTTGTTCCTCTTGATTTAGATAATTATCGGCAGGGTAGTGGAGAGACTATTATGATTCGTATGAAAGGACTCTATAATAATGCTGTAACGTGGGATGCTATAGAGCTGGTTGATACTTTTGATACTACTAACCGTGAAACTTTTCGTCCAATTTACCATCACACACCTTTGTATGGTTGGATGAATGATGCCAATGGATTGGTCTATAAGGATGGAGAATATCATCTTTATTTTCAATATAATCCTTATGGCTCTGTTTGGGGGAATATGCATTGGGGACACTCAGTCAGTAAAGATTTGATGCATTGGGAGCATAAAGCACCGGTGATTGCTCGTGATTCTCTGGGACATATATTTTCAGGTAGTTCTGTTGTAGATGTAGAGAATACAGCTGGTTATGGTGCAGGAGCTATTATTGCTTTTTATACTTCTGCAAGTGAAAAAAATGGGCAAATTCAGTGTATGGCTTACAGTAAAGATAATGGGTATACTTATACTAAATATGAAAAGAACCCTATTCTGACTCCTTTTGATGGGATAAAAGATTTCCGTGATCCCAAGGTTTTTTGGTATAATCCTGAAAAGAAATGGATTATGATTGTTTCTGCTGATAAAGAAATGCGCTTTTATGCTTCGTACAATTTAAAGGATTGGACATATCTTAGTGCGTGGGGAGAAGGATATGGTGTGCAACCTTGTCAATTTGAATGCCCAGACATGGTCCAATTACCAGTTAATGGTAATAAGGATTATATGAAATGGGTTATGATTGTCAATGTAAATCCTGGTTGCTATTTTGGGGGAAGTGCTACGCAATATTTTGTAGGCAATTTTGATGGGACGAAGTTTGTCTGTGATAGTCCTAAAGAGACAGTAAAATGGCTGGATTGGGGAAAGGATCATTATGCAACAGTTTGCTTTTCAAACACTTGTGATAGGATTATTGCAATACCTTGGATGAGTAATTGGCAGTATGCAAACATCGTTCCTACAAAACAGTTTCGTAGTGCTAATGCCTTGCCTCGTGAGTTAGGGTTGTATGAACAAGATGGTGAATTTTATGTATCAATAACTCCTGTAAAGGAAGTACGTGATATACGTAAAGAAGTGAGGGAGATATCTACATTTATGGTTGATACCGAGTATCATGTGGATACATTGTTGAATGAGAATAGTGGGACCTATGAAATTGAAATGCAGTTTGTCAATGGTACAGCAAATATAATGGGGTTTAAACTATTTAATGAAAAAGGTGAAGAGGTTGATATTTACTTAGATTTATTAGAAAGTAGATTAGTAATGGATCGCACGAAGAGTGGTATTGTTGATTTTGGTCGTAATAGTCAATCTCATATACTTGAAACCCATGATAAACGTATGAAAACTTCGATTAATTATATCGATGATTTTGCTCTTGCTACTTGGGGGCCTATAGTAAAAACAATGAGCCATACTTTAAATATATTTGTTGATAAGTGTTCTGTTGAGATTTTCCTTGATGGTGGTAAGGTAGCTATGACTAATTTGGTTTTCCCTAATGAGCCATATAATCGTATGAGTTGTTATGCAAAAGGTGGAAGCTACAAAGTGAATAATTGCAGAATTTACAGATTAGGATTTTAAAAAATAGGATATAATTATGCAAAAAACGAATTCCTTGGCAAAGCTCTTTCCGGTCATGCTTTGTTTCTTCGCCATGGGCTTTGTGGATTTGGTGGGCATCGCCTCCAACTACGTGAAGGCCGACTTGAACCTGACCGACTCGCAAGCCAACATATTCCCGTCTCTGGTGTTCTTCTGGTTCCTCATCTTCTCCGTACCTACGGGTATGCTGATGAACCGCATCGGACGTAAGAAGACGGTGCTTCTCAGTCTTGTCATCACGTTTGCCTCTTTGCTTCTCCCGGTTTTCGGAGACGGTTACGTGCTGATGCTGCTCTCGTTCTCATTGCTGGGCATCGGCAATGCGCTGATGCAAACGTCGCTCAACCCGTTGCTTTCCAACATCGTAAGCGGCGAGCGGCTGGCAAGTTCGCTCACCTTCGGACAGTTTGTAAAAGCCATTGCTTCGTTTCTGGCTCCATACATTGCCATGTGGGGAGCTACGCAGGCCATTCCGTCTCTGGGCATGGGTTGGAGAGTACTGTTCCCGGTCTATATGGTCATTGCGGTGATTGCCATTCTCTGGCTGAGCGGTACTTCCATCCGTGAGGAAAAGGAAGAGGGACGCCCTTCCACCTTCGGGGAGTGCCTCGCCCTGCTGGGCAAGCCGTTTATCTTTCTCTGCTTCTTGGGCATCATGTGCCATGTGGGCATTGATGTAGGTACGAATACCACAGCGCCCAAAATCTTGATGGAGCGTCTGGGCATGACGCTGGCCGATGCCGGCTTTGCCACCAGCCTTTACTTCATTTTCCGCACGGCGGGTTGCTTTCTCGGAGCCTTCATCCTTCAGAAGATGGCTCCCCGAACCTTCTTCGGCATCAGCGTGTTATGTATGTTGGCTGCGATGGTAGGGTTGCTCGTTTTCCATGAAAAGACAATGATATACATTTGCATTGCCCTTATCGGTTTCGGCAATTCGAACATCTTTCCGGTTATCTTCTCCCAAGCGTTGCTTGCTATGCCACAAAAGAAGAACGAGGTTTCCGGTTTGATGATTATGGGGCTCTTCGGCGGTACGGTATTTCCGATAGCAATGGGCTTGGCAAGTGATGCTGTAGGACAAAGCGGTGCCGTGGCTGTGATGACGGTAGGGGTAGTGTACTTGTTCTTCTATATGCTGCGTATGAAGCGGTAATCTTTGTTCGCAGGCTGCGGACACATATCCCAAGGCTGCGGATATCTGTCCCAAGGTTGCGGATGTCTATCCCAAGCCTTGGGATAGAGATAATCCTTAGTTCTTAGAGACTTTTTAATAGATAATTGGCAACTTTTCATTCTATAGTTAGGAACTTTTTTATTAGGTTTGCAGCGGGTAGGACATTGAGTTTGCCGTGAATAAAATATATCATTCATTAAACAATATAATATTATGAATAAGATAATAGTAGGTATGGGCGAGGCTCTGTGGGACTGCCTCCCCGAAGGAAAGAAGATAGGCGGTGCTCCGGCAAACTTTGCTTACCATGCATCGCAGTTTGGTTTCGACAGCCGTGTGGTCAGTGCCGTAGGTGCCGATGCGGATGGGGACGAGATTCTGGATGTGTTCGCCCGGAAGGGGCTGCGCACCCAGATAGAGCGCGTGCCTTACCCCACGGGAACGGTGCAGGTGACGCTCGATGCCGTGGGCGTGCCGTGCTATGAGATAAAGGAAGGCGTGGCCTGGGACAACATCCCCTTTACCGACGAACTGAAGCGTCTGGCACTGAACACGCGTGCCGTATGTTTCGGCTCTTTGGCGCAACGCAGCGAAACAAGCCGCATCACCATCAACCGCTTTCTCGACACGATGCCCGATGCGGAGGGACAACTGAAGATATTCGACATCAATCTCCGCCAGGGTTTCTATACCAAAGAGATACTCTGCGAATCCATGCGCCGCTGCAACATCCTCAAGATAAACGATGAGGAACTGGTGACCATCAGCCGTATTTTCGGCTACCCGGGCATCGACTTGCAGGACAAATGCTGGATTCTGCTGGCCAAGTATAACCTGAAGATGCTTATCTTGACTTGTGGAACGAACGGCAGCTATGTGTTCACTCCGGGAGTGGTTTCTTTCCAGGAGACGCCCAAGGTACCGGTGGCGGACACCGTTGGAGCCGGTGACTCGTTCACGGCAGCCTTTACCGCTGCCATTCTCAGCGGGGAGCAGGTGCCCGATGCCCCTAAACTCGCGGCGG
>CAYFRO010000101.1:0-4842 GCA_964345565.1 uncultured Actinomyces sp. | reverse complement strand
ATGTCCAGGATCAGGCCGCCCTTGACGACCTCGATGACGGTACCGGACACGACACCGTCTTCTTCCTTGATGCGTTCGATTTCGCCCCACGCGCGCTCGTATTGAGCCCGCTTCTTGGAGAGCAGAAGGCGGCCTTCTTTGTCTTCTTTCTGAAGAACCAAGGCTTCGACAGTGTCGCCAACAGCGACGACCTCATCTGGGTCAACGTCGTGCTTGATCGAGAGCTCGCGAGCGAGGATCACGCCTTCCGTCTTGTAGCCGATGTCCAGGAGGACTTCGTCGCGGTCGACCCGGACGACCGTACCTTCCACGATGTCGCCATCGCTAAAATCTTTTATGGTCTCGTCGATAGCGGCGAGAAGGTCCTCTTCAGAACCGATGTCGTTGAGGGCAACCTGTGGGGCTGCGCCAGTGGTGGTGGAAGAACTGGTCATGTAGTGGTGTACTCCGGACGGACAAAATAGCAGGGACAATATTCTTTGATTGGCGTCAGGGCACTATGATGCTCTGCCGCCTTGCAAAGCCTACCAGCGCCCCGTCATCTACTCGGGGCAGCGATTATTACGTTTAGCACACAAAATTCGCACCTGCGTAGCGTTTTAGTGGGCTGCGTCTCTCCATGAACGCCCAATGCCGACCGCAACGTCCAGAGGCACCGAAAGCGAAACTGGCGCAGCCATTGCTCGACGCACCAATTCCTCTACCTCACTAGCCTCTCCCGGCGCGATCTCCAACACGAGTTCGTCGTGGACTTGAAGCAAGATCCGCGATGCGTAGTGCCCCTCTGACAGTTGCTTTGCGACCTCCACCATCGCGAGTTTGATGATGTCAGCTGCACTTCCTTGAATCGGTGCGTTGAGCGCAGCCCGCCCCGCCATCTCTCTAACTCGCCTCACGTCCGAGTTCAGTTCAGGAAAATACCTTCGCCGGCCCAGCATCGTCTCCGTGTACCCCGTGCGGGCCGCTTCTTCAACGACTCGCGCCAGGTAGTCACCGATGCCCCCGAACCTCACGAAGTATTGGTCGTGCAAGTCACGGGCTTCGTCTACAGAGATCCCAAGCTGCTTTGAGAGCCCGTACGGTGATAGCCCGTAGGCAAGTCCGTACGAGGTGGCCTTGATCCGGTTCCTCAGTTCCCCTGTCACCTCATCAAGCGGGACCCCGAAGATTGACGCGGCCATGGTCGCGTGCAGATCCTCGCCCGAATTGAAGGCCGCGATCAGGTCCTGATCCTTCGAAAGGTGCGCCATGATCCGCATTTCGATCTGCGAGTAGTCGACGCTCATCAGGTCCTCGAACCCGGGACCGGCAACGAACGCTTCGCGGATCCGAACGCCCGCGTCGGACCGAACCGGGATGTTTTGCAAGTTTGGATCCGACGAGGCCAGCCGGCCCGTCGCGGACGCGGTCTGGTGGAAGGTCGTGTGGATGCGCCCGTCGGGGGCAACCTCAGAGAGGAGCCCATCGATCATCTGGATGAGTTTCGTCTTGTCGCGGTGTGCCAGTAGCGCTCCAAGGAAGGGGTGCCCCGTCTTCTCATGGAGGTCCAGTAAAGCTTCCGCGTCGGTCGTGTACCCGGTCTTCGTCTTGCGGGTCTTGGGCATCCCGAGTTCTTCGAAAAGAACGACCTGCAGTTGCTTCGGGCTACCAAGGTGCGTTTCGTGTCCGATCGCCGCATACGCATCTTCTGCTGCCTGGGCGGCCTCCGCCGCGAACTCGTCGCGCAGCCCCTTTAGCTTCGCAACGTCGATCGCGATCCCGGTCGCTTCCATCTGTTCCAAGACCCCCGCAACTGGCAGTTCTAGGTCTGTCAGTAGGGTCAGTTCCTGGTCGACCGTCAGTCTCTGCCGAAGAGGATCCACCAGATCTAGGATCGATGCCGCATTCTGCGCAAGGGACTCCTGGGCTGGAGAGAGGCCGCCCGCTTCGCCCCCGCCGACTTCATCGAGCGACAACAGCGCGCCGTCCCCAGAGTCCGCGATGTCGCGCCCCAGCACTTGACGCAGGACGACGTCCAGGTTGTAGCTTCTTTGGCCTGGCCTGGCTAGGTACGCCGCAAGCTTCGTGTCGAAGGCCGGAACCGGCATGGCCCACTCTGCTGACGCCACCGCGTGCATCAGGTCCTTGGCTCCGTGCGCCACCGTGTTGGTGTGTGCGGAGAGGAACTGGGCCAACTCAGCGTGCTGCGCTTCGGTGAGTTCCGCGGGGTCAACCACAAGTGTCTGCGTCTCCCCTGCAAGGGCCAACCCCACAAGGTCGGGCTCGTTTACGCCCAGACGCCCCGCACCCCAGAGCGCTACCAGTTGTTGGGTTCCATCCCCATTAAGGAAGCCGCCAAGCAAAGCTGGCAGATCTGCCCCGGGATCTACCGCAATGACTTGTTGATCGCGTTGTCCCGCGGTTTCGTCTCCCGTAGTGTCTTGCTCCAGGATGTCTTCTCCCCAAAGTGGAGCCATCGCTTTGAACACCCGATCACGAAGCCCGGAGATTTCCAGGTCGTCGAACAGCGCTTGGACCTGGAGTCGCCGGGGTGCTTCCACAAGGCACTCTTCGGGTTGCAGGTCCAGTGTCATGTCGGTGAGCAGGTGGTTCAGCTTTCGGTTGGTCCGTACGGCCTCAAGGTTCTCGCGCAACGCCTCACCGCGTTTCCCTGTCACCTTCTGCGCGTTTTCTAAGAGGAGGTCGAGGCCACCCATCCTCACCAGCCACTGTGCCGCTGTCTTGGCGCCCCAACCTGGCACTCCTGGGAGGTTGTCCGAGGTTTCCCCGACCAGCGCCGCTATCTCCGGGTACTGTGCGGGCGGCACCCCGTACCGCTCCACTACCTTTTCCGGTGTCATGTACACCAGGTCCGAGGTGGAGCGTCCCGGATAGATCACGGTCGTCTTTTCGTCAATAAGTTGGAATGTGTCGCGATCCCCGGAAGCGATCAACACTTCGAAGCCATCTTCCCGCGCTTTCGTCGCAAGGGTGGCGATGATGTCGTCGGCCTCGTAGTTCACGACCTCGGTCTGCTTAACCCCCATGGTCTCAAGGAGTTCCTTGATCAGCGCGATCTGCCCTGCGAACTCCGGCGGCGAAGTGTCCCTGTTGGCCTTGTATTCGGGGAACATTTCGGTGCGGAAAGACTCGCGTGCGGCGTCGAACGCAACGGCCAGATGCGTGGGCTTTTCAGTGTCCAGAAGTTTAGTCAGCATTGACAGGAACCCGTAGACCGCGTTGGTGTGCTGGCCTCCGCTAGTGGTGAACCTGTCGGCTGGGAGTGCAAAGAACGCACGAAACGCCATTGAGTGTCCGTCGATAACAAGCAGCTTTGTAGTCACGTATGCAACCCTAAAGGGTATGGATCATGAGCGAGCAACGTATCGACCCGTGAAGGCCCCACTGTCCGCACGAATGGGCATGGAAATGCTCCCGCCAACCGCTGAAGAAACTACAGTCCGGATGCCGGTCCAGAGGAACACCCAGGTGCTCGGGATCCTGCATGGCGGAGGAACCGCGGCGCTATGCGAGACAGCGGCGTCGGTTGCCGCGAACCAGTACGCGATGGGGTTGCAGGGCGGCCCGTGGGTGGCCGTGGGCGCGGACATTTCGGTGTCGCATCTGCGCCCGGCAACCGGCGGCTACGTCGAAGCTGTTGCGTCAGCCCTGCACTTGGGAGGCAAGTCGACGGTGCATTTGGTGAAGGTTAGGGACGACCTGGGGAGACTTGTTGCCACGGGGACGGTCCGCAATATGATCGTTGCGAAGCGGCCCGGCTGACCACAGCTTTGGGTCTAGTTTTCTGCCACCTGGTCGACGACTGCGTCGGCAACTTCGCGCATTGAGAGCCTGCGGTCCATTGATGTCTTTTGGATCCAACGGAAGGCCTCTGGCTCAGTCATGTTCATCTTCTCCATGAGGAGTCCCTTGGCGCGGTCAACGACCTTACGGGTTTCAAATCGGTCGGACAGGTCTGCGATCTCGCCCTCTAGTGACTCAATCTGAGCCTGACGCGACAGCGCAATTTCGACGGCTGGGATCAGGTCGGTGGGTCCGAAAGGTTTGACAACGTAGGCCATGGCTCCTGCGTCGGCAGCGCGCTCAACCAGCTCAGCTTGCGAGAAGGCTGTCAGCATGACGACTGCGCAGGAAAGCTCCTTCAGGATCTGCCCAGCTGCGGTGATGCCATCCATTTTCGGCATCTTCACGTCCATGACGCAGAGGTCGGGTTCCAGCTCCAACGCCAGTTCGACGGCCTCGGCTCCATCTCCAGCTTCGCCGACGACCTCATAGCCAGCCGCTGCCAAGGTTTCAACGATGTCGAGCCTGATCAGCGCTTCGTCTTCGGCTACCAGGACCCGTTTGGACTCAGCTTCTTTGGTGGACATAAGAACTCTTCCTGTTTGTTTTGCTGGGGCAAGCATATCGACCCGAGGGCGAGGCTGTGCCCGCTTCCATGAAGGTGTTTCCCCACAGCCGCACGCGCCGAGAGTGTGGGAGCTGGCTGCCCGCCCAGAGAAGAGTGCGATACAGGCCTCGACGGCCAAACCTGCGGCCAAACACCCCTCAAACGGTTTGGCCGCGGGTTAGGCCCCCAAACGAGCGAAAACACATCCCCATCAGGCCCGACCCGCGGCCGAACGGAGGATTCGGGGCGAAACTCGCGCCTGAAGACCGTTTAGTGAGAAAACACCGTACGCGGTGAGTAGCCCCGACGCTGAAGGCACGCTAACCTTTCCTAGTGGGCCCCGATAGCCCAACTGGCAGAGGCGGTCGACTCAAAATCGGCATGTTGTGGGTTCGAATCCCACTCGGGGTACTTTTTCTAGGGACTAAACCGGGTCTGACCTGCTGCAACGC
>CAYFRO010000100.1:0-4854 GCA_964345565.1 uncultured Actinomyces sp. | reverse complement strand
GCAACTCAGGGCCAGTTTGACACCTAGTGACATCACATGACATCACATGGATTCTAACTAGAATCCAGCGGCATGTTGTGGGTTCGAATCCCACTCGGGGTACAAGTGATCTCCCCGTAATCTCAACGGTTACGGGGGTTTATGCTACATGGTGTTCCGGATTTCACCCCACTAAAAGAGGACACCCTCCAAGAGCGAGTTCTTCGGGGAAACCAGAGCCTCGCACCCCAGAAGCAGCCAGGCGAAGCAATCCGAGGACCTCGTCAGCACAAAGAAGTTTCCACCGAACGGATCACCTATCAAAGCTACCGGCCAAGCGGGCTGTAAGGGCCCAGTGGGCCGGTTACAGACCGGCCCCGACCTGTTCCCGCTTGTTTCCTGCACACGGTCGCTCCCCCGGCCCCCACGGTTCGGCCGCGGGAAGCGGGGGAAGCGGAAGCGCAGTTGTCAGGCTATGGATGCCTGGAAGATGGACTCAATCGACTCATCGAGTGTCTTGTCAAACTCCTCTTCGCTCTGCTGAGCGGTCAGGCCCTCGAGAAGCGCACGACTGAAGCTGGCGATCAAGCCAGGGTTCAACGCAAGCAACTCGTTTGCCTTGTCGCGGCTGTGGCCTCCAGAAAGCGCAACCACACGTGAGACGTTCGGGTGTTCAACCAGCTCGGTGTAGAGGCCTTCCTTGGTGGGAATGGTCAGTTTGAGTGCAACCTTTTGGTCTCCCAACTTACCGAGAGCTTCCAACAGTGCAGCCTTCAGGAGATCCTCTGCCTCAGCCTTGTCTGGCGCATTGATGGAAACCTCAGGTTCGAGGATCGGCATCAGCCCAGCGTCAAGGACTTCCTGACCCACCTGGAACTGCTGGTCAACGATCTTCTGAATCCCCTCTTTATTCGCAGAGTGGATGACGGAGCGTTCCTTTGTGCCAAACACACCCTTTTTTGCGGCCTGGGCCAGTGTGTCTTTCAGCCCCGGAATCGGCTTCATCAACTGGACATCGTCGGCCTCTTCCTCGAGCCCCTTATCGATCTTCAAGAACGGCAGAATCTGCTTGCCCTCCCAAAGATATTCGGCGACCGGTTTGCCATCGACGTCGCGCTGCAGTGTGCCCTCGAATAAAACGGCCCCCAGGATCCGGTCTCCACCCATCGACGGGCTCGCGATGATCCTGCTACGTGCCTCGTGGATGAGATCGAACATCTCGTCCTCAGTGTCATATTCGGTCTCTTCAATGCCGTACTGGCGCAGGGCACGCGGGGTCGAACCGCCACTTTGATCCAGGGCGGCGATGAAGCCTTTCCCCTCTTCGAAGCGTTTTTCCTGCTCTGGCGTACTCACCATTTCTCCTTGTATTTCCTTGGGTGGCCGAATGGCCGGCGCTTGGTGCCCAATGTACGCCTCCTGCTGCCTGACTGGGCCCAAAGACGACCCTGACCTACCTTCCAGGCTTCTTGGATAGAACCAGACAGGCCAGCTACGTGCCAGTTATGCCCTTTGCTTTCGCCGCCATTTCCGTCATGAAGTCCTTATTAGCGCCAGCTCTAGCGCCGCGGATCTCTTGATCATTGGCGTCCTCCATCCGGGCGTCCTTGAGCCTCTTACGGTGTTCCACAAAGGCTTCGCCGCCATCGATGTTGACGGTCACGGTGTTGGTCTCGGACTCGTGGTGGTGGCGCTTGTCGGTGTTGCGGTACTTCAGGTAGATAGCCCCGTAAAAGACGAATCCGGCAAGCAGGAATATTACTGACCAGCCCTTGCTGTCGTCGTCACTCGAGTCAGCGAGGACACGAACGGCAAAGAAGGTTAACTCTGTGATTGTGAACATTTTAGAACCCCGCCATCAGTACAAGGACAAACGCCACAATGCCCGCAAGCTCCACCAGAGCCGACACGCTGAGCAACCGCTTCTGGTTCAGGGGGACGGAACCCATCGTTTCACCAGTGCGGGCATTGACGGCAACGTAGTGCAACATGTCTTTGCCGTTCTTCTTTGTCTCGTGGTAGCTGTACAGCCACACGGGAAGGTAGGCCGAAACCCACCTTTGCCCAGCGATCTCAAGGTTCTCCTGGTCCCAGCGCACGCCCCTGTCAAAGAAGGACGTGAGATCCTGAGCCGCGTGCCTGGCAACGTCCCCCGCCTGTAGTTGAACAAGGGGCGCAATCTGGTCAATGTTCGTGTCGCGACGCTCAGAGGTGAAACCAGAGAGGTAGTTGGAGTCGTACACCACCGAGTTCTCTGTGTCGAACGGCATCACTGAGTTGATGATGTTGTTCGTGTTTTTCTTGGTGTCTTGGTCCAGACGCTCGGTAGAAGACTCAATGGTCAAATCGTCGATGCGGAGGTCGAAACTACGCCACACGTTGTACAGGTCAGCATCGTAGCGGGTTTCCTGGTCGTTCCCACTGCCGACAGTGTATTTTCGGGTCTGGTGCTCCCCCTGTCCGACCAGGGTTGCTTTAGCGTTCAGGTCAACCACCATGTAGGGCAAGTACACCCCCATCACGTTGTTTGGCTCGAACTCTCTCAAGAACTTCCTGTGTGCAAAGAACTTGCGTTTCTTAACGAAAGCCTTGATCTTTTCGACGGCCTCTTGCTTCGGGATCATGAAGGGTAGAACCATGTCAGGCACGGCCCCGTTGGGGATCTGCTGGTTCATCGAGAGCATGTTGCGGCACCAGTGGCACCTGGCCTGCGTGGAGTGGGCCGTGTCGATGACGACCTCAGCACCGCAGGCTTCGCACTTAAACGTGACCACGATCTCGGTTGAGGGGATGATGTCGCCCGCACCCGAGCCCATGACCAAGCCCGACAGCTGCTCGATTGGCGTGTCTAGCCCCATTGAGGCCAAAGCAGATTTCGCGTCCCATTCGTAACGGCAGAACTGACAGCGAAGCTTGCCCGTCGCCGGGTTCAAGGCAATGTCCGTCGCCCCACACGTCGGGCACTTGTTGAGCCCGTCGACTCCTTCCATGTCCGTCTGGATAACAACAGGGCCGTCTTCTGTCTCTTCTTCTGCGTCTGAGGGCGCTCCCTGGGGGTCGAAAACCGGTTCTTCGGGCGGGTAGCTGGGGTCTTCTGCGTAGCTAATGCTCTGCTCTTCGAAGACCGGACCAGCTCCTGCCTGCACCGTTTCCTGCGGAACATAAGGAGGGGGCACGGAAGGGGGTCCTGCAGGGGGCGGAGGAGGAGGCGCCCCCTCCGTGCCTACTACAGGAAACGAGTAAGGATCTTGCGCCGACACTTTGTCTCCTTATCCCCGGCCCCTACAGGCCCAGGATGCTCGCTTTGGCAGCGTCGTAGTCCTGTTGCGTGATCAGCCCCGCGTCCAACATCGTCTTCAGCTGAGTCAGTCTGGCAACAGGGTCCTCGCCCCCACCTTGTGGCTGTGCAGGAGCGGGAGGAGCGTACTGGGACTGCTGCTGATAGGCGGGTGGAGCCTGCTGGTATGGCGGCGGAGCCTGCTGGTAAGCAGGTGGGGCCTGCTGCGGCTGTTGTAGCCCTTGAACCGCGCCTCCCGCAGCGCCCATCCCCATGCCCAAGAAGGCCATGGAAGCGCCACCGGCACCCGACGGGTTCTCCCCCGCCGCTTGGATGCCGCGTGCTGCTGCCTGCTGCATGAAAGAGTTCCCGCGTGCCCCGCCCAGTGCGTCGGCCTTCTTAACGTCGGACAGAAGCTTCTTGGTGTCCTCATCGTATTCGATCGCTTGGATCGCTACCTTTTCGATGCGCAGGCCGCGGTCCGACGTCCACTGGTAGCCGTCCTCCACAGCTGCGGAGAGCGATTGAGCGAACCCGATGGCGTCGCCTTGGATCCGGGCGATTCGGTTCCCCTTGTTGGGATCGTTCGTGTAGTAGGAGAAGGCGGCAGCCAAAGATCCTACGACCTCGTTGAACAGCTGAGCCGCGGCGGGGTTGTCCAGGTCTGAAAAGTCAAATATCTGCGCGTCGGACGTGTAGTACGCGAGGGGGACGAACCCTTTCACGAACAGAACAGGATCGACGATCCGAAGGGTGTACGTTCCGCGCGTGATCGCACCGACCTGCGCACCCAGGTAGGCATCGTCCCAGTAGATTTCGGACTGGGTTCCGAACCTATTGTTTGGGATTTCCTTCAGGTTCACGTAGAACGCCATCTGCTGGCTGCCGGGGATCCCTCCAAACTTGAACCTCTCCCAGGACATTTTCACTGTGGGGGCAAGGAACCCGTCTCCCGCGAAAATCGACTTTGAGTTCGGGTCGTTCGACTCCCAGATGAACCCGCCGGGTTCTGCCACAAGCCCTGTCAGCTCGCCATTTTGGAAAGTGAGAAGGCCGTAGCCTTCGGGGACCAGGATCCGTGAACCGTTCGTGATGATGTTTGGAGAACTCTTCGTGTTCGAACCGCGCCCCGCAACCCGGCCAACCTTCACTGCCGGAAACAGCGCTGCAGATGCGGGCAAACCCGGTGGAGGGGTGAGATAGTCCTTCCACTGATCCGCAAACATGCCGCCGATTGCGCCACCAAACGCCTTAATGAAGCCCATAGAAAACCCCCAAGTTATTCGTGAGCCAGACCACTGTGTGGCTCGATAATATGCCGCGAACCACCCGTTCGGGGCAGGAATGAACAAGATGGACGCTGTTGATGCTCACTTCGCGGTGCGCTATAGAACTCAGGCCCGCACCACTGAGTTTAGACCCGCTCAGTGACCCGCGTTGTTGGCGTCCCGGGTTTTTCTAGCCGGAGTTCTGGTCGGCGCTAGCGAGAGTCGTGGTTGACGGAAGCCAAAGTTGTGGCTGACGTGAGAACAGGCGCCTATCCGGGGTTGTACACCAACTGAGTTGACCACATTAGCCTTGAGCCGAGCAGAAAACGC
>CAYFRO010000099.1:0-4862 GCA_964345565.1 uncultured Actinomyces sp. | reverse complement strand
AGGAATTCGTGAGTGAGCTTTGGAACCACAGTGCATTGACCTTGCGCGGCATGCTTGGGGAGGGGGAAATCTCACCCGTTGAACTCACGGAGCTTTACCTGGGGCGGGTGCGGGAACTCAACCCTCGAGTGCATGCCCTCACGACGGTCACTGAGAAAGCCGCGCTGGCCAGAGCCGCAGAGTTACAACAGTATCCGGCACCTTCCAGGCTCGAGGCTCCGCTTTGGGGGCTCCCGTTTGCTGACAAAGACCTAAACGACCGGGTGGGGGTTCCCACCACTTACGGTTCGGCGGCATTGGCCGGGTTCGTGCCAGGCCAGTCTTCTCCGATCACCGAAGACCTGGATCGGGCTGGTGGGATCTCTCTTGGTAAGACGAATGTGCCGGAGTTCGGCTTCCCCTCGTACGCAAAAAACGCTCTTCCGGGAGGGTATGCACGGAACCCGTGGGACCTCAGCCTGGACCCGGGAGGTAGCTCTTCGGGCGCTGCTAGTGCGGTCGCGGCAAGAATGCTCCCACTGGCCCCCGGTAATGACGCTGGTGGTTCTGTCAGGATCCCCGCAGGTGCGACTGGTTTGGTCGGGTTGAAACCAACCAGGGGCCGGGTGCGGGGCGAATCCGGGGTTGGGGCGGTGGCAGGCCTGCCGACGGGGGGGACCGCTCGCTAGGACGGTCTTGGACGCGGCACTGTTGCTTGACGCGATGGCATCGGGACCGGTCCGCCACACCTTGCAGGCACCGGACTCGCCGTACATGTCGGAGTCGGGTTCTTTCGTGGACTCGACTGAGCTGCCGTTACCGCGTTTGCGCATCGGATGGAATACGTGGTCACCGTGGGCGACTCACTACGACATCTCGGTGGATCCCCAAATGATGGAAGTCTTCGAAGAGACCCTGGCCTTGCTTGAGTCCTTGGGGCACCGAGTGGAAGAGGTGCAGCCCAGGCCCTTCGCGGACTACGTTGATTCTTTCCGCGCAGTCTGGATGGGCCTGGCTTCTTCGCTGCCGGTCCCAGACCAGGTCTTGGCAGGGGTCGAACCACTCACGGCATGGCTGGTGGATAAGGGACGGGCGCAACCGCCCCAGAACCTGCCCCGAGCGCTCATGTCGCTCAGCGCTTTTGAGTCCCAACTGACTGCCGATTATGCCCCCTACGACGTCGTACTCACCCCTGGGTTAGGGCAAACTCCAAGGCCTGACGGGTGGTACAGCGGTACTGATGGTGAGCTCAACTTTGTGCAGCAGTGCCAGTACACCCCCTTCACCAGCTACCTGAACGTGGCGGGGCTTCCCGCGATTGCGCTCCCCGTGGGTCAGGGGGTTTCCGAGTTTGGCGGAAGCACCATTCCGATTGGGGTCCAAGCCATCGGACGGGCGGGAGATGAAGCCACACTGCTTCGCCTGGGTCTACAACTAGAACAAGTACTGAACTGGCAGGACAGGATCCCCCCGATCGCAAGATAGGGTGGGGTTCAAGGATGGGCCGGGACGACCCGGCCTGAGACTGCTTGGTGGGACGGCCCCCAGAAATGACAAGAGGATTTGAGTTCCGCTCCCACAGCTTTCATCTTGCTTCTATTTCTGCTTGCAGTGATCGTTGCATTGTCTTTTGCTGCCGCGAAACAGGCTGACAAGCTAGCTACGCTTCTTGGAGAGCCCTACGGAACACTGATACTGACGCTTTCAGTCGCGTTGATTGAGGTCACGCTGATTGCAGCGGTGATGCTTGGGCCCGGTCAACACCCCTCCATAGCGCGCGACTCGATCATGTCCGTCTCAATGATCATCTTGAACCTGGTGATCGGCTTAGCGCTGGTTGTTTCACGCGGGGCCGGGAGCGCCAACCCAGGCGGGACCAAAACCTACCTGGCGTTGCTTGTCATCTTCGTCTTCACCACTTTCGCGCTCCCGAACCTGCTTGGAAATGGTGGGCAGTTCCCCAGGATTTTGGGGTGGGGCGTCGCAGTGGTCATCAGCGGCGGCTACGCATTCTTTCTTTACAGACAGATGGGACCCAGTCGGACCCGATACCAGGAGCTCCAAAGCGGAGCTCGAAACGCGGACCGCGCTCAGGTTGGGATGGGGACGGGGACAACCCGCAGCCGAACCGTAAAAAGCTCGGTGTTGCTAGTGGTCCTGCTGGCCCTGGTCATTGTGCTCGCCGATTCGATGGCTGACCTCATGGACTCTGCGTTTTCCATGGTCGACGCGCCCCCGGCGCTCGCGGGCTTGGTCATTGCGACAGTCGTGTTCCTGCCAGAAACCATTACGACGTTGAAGGCTGCGAGGGCGGGGGAGATGCAGCGGGTTTCTAACCTTTGCCACGGCGCACTGCTCTCCACGATGGGAATAACTGTGCCGGTGGTCCTGGCTGTGGGCTTGGTTAGCGGCACGCCCGTTGTCTTTGCTGAAGGTCGGGCGAACTTGACATTGTTTGTAGCGACCTTTGCTCTCACCTACTTTTCGTTCGGTCGCGGCCGCAATGAGCGGCGACTTGGTGTGCTGCACCTGGGGCTTTTCCTGCTCTACGTGGTCCTGCTGCTGACCTAGGGTTGAGCGGAGGCCCGATGGAACGGTTCGGCCGCGGGTTAGCCCTTTTGCGGTTTGGCCGCGGGTTAGCCCTTGCGGTTTGGCCGCGGGCTGTGGCCGATCCGTCCTCCCCATTCTCCGGTTTGGCCGCGGGTTGCGGCCGCAAAGCACCCCAAAGAAGACGGTTTTCGAGCCTAACCCGCGGCCGAACCGAAGGGGTGGCGCGTACTGTGACGTAGCGCCTCGTATGCCTCAAAGAGTATGCGTTATGGTTTGATTCGACGGGCAAGACGGACAGAAGGTGGGGAGCATGCTGGACGCAACCGGGTTTACCTCTGCTGAGCTTGCGCAGAAAAGCGGGCTTACCGAGCAGGCCGACCAACCGGGCGACACGCCCCTGGTCGGGAAGTTCGTCCCCGGCTACGCCGTTCCCGTCATCAACGAGCGCGCTGTTCGCGCCTCCGCGGGGATCCTGTTCCTGCTTGGAGCGATCGCGTGGGGCGGTGCGCTCGCAACCGGGTCTATGAGCTGGTTGAAGCCCTTCGGCCTCTTCTTCGTCACCGACATGGCTCTCAGGGTCGGGCTAGGTGACAAATGGTCGCCGACCTTGGCACTAGGCCGGCTAGCCGTCTTGGGGCAGAAACCCGAATGGGTTGGCGCCTCCCAAAAGCTGTTCGCCTGGTGGCTGGGCCTGCTTGTGGCGGCGACCTTCTGCGCTAGCACGGGGTTCTTTGGCGCGCCGCTCTGGGTGCCTCTACTTCTTTGTGGGTTCTGCCTGTCTCTACTGTTCCTTGAAACAGCCTTTGGGATCTGCGTTGGCTGCAAGCTGCAGTCCGTCTTCGGGAAAAAGCCTCCCATGTACTGCCCTGGCGGCACGTGCGACCCCCTTGGGCAAGGCGACTAGTCTAAGGTCCCGCCACAGATAGGTGTTGCGGCTTCGCTACAGGTAGGCGCGGTGGTACTGCGGCGGAATGTACTGCGGGTCCGCCCCCAGTTCCCTCGCAGCCAGAACAGGGAAGTTCGGCTCCCTCAAAGAGCGGCGCCCGATGTAAACCGCATCCGCGTCCCCGTCAGCCAGGATCTGTTCAGCCTGCGTGGGGGTCGTGATCAACCCCGCAACCGCCGTCGGCATCTGCGCACCGTCCCTGATCTCCTTCGAGAGCGGCACCTGGTAGCCCGGGCCAAGCGGGATGGGCGCGTGTGCTGTGTTTCCGGCCGAGGAAACAGAGATCAGGTCCGCCCCATCATCCTTCAACCATTTCGCCACCTGCACCACCTGATCGATTCCGAGCCCGTCCTCGACCCACTCTGTTCCAGAGAGCCGAACAATGATGGGCACCTTGGGGCCAACGGCGGCGCGCACTTTTCTGGTCACCTCACGCACCAGTCGCGCCCGCCCTTTTAGGTCCCCGCCGTACTCGTCATCCCGCAGGTTACTGAGGGGAGAGAGGAACTCGTGTAGAAGGTATCCGTGTGCTCCGTGGATTTCTAGGACCTCGAAACCCACCGCCACGGCCCTTTTCGCCCCCGCGACAAACGCTGAGATGACGTCTTGGATTCCGGCCTGGTCCAGCTGCACCGGCTCGCCCAAGCCAGGGAACGGGATGGACGAGGGCGCAACCGGCGTCCACCCGCCCTCATCCAACGGCGCGTTTCCCTGAGGTTCGCCAGGGAACGGGCGCAGGGTCGACGCCTTTCGCCCGGCGTGAGCGAGCTGAATCGCAGGGGTCGCCCCCTGGCTCCTAATCAGGTCCGTAATCGCTTTGAAGGCGAGAGCTTGTTCATCGTTCCAGATCCCCATGCACTGGGGAGTGATCCTTCCCTCAGGAACCACCCCGGTCGCCTCAACCGTGACTAGGCCCGCCCCGCCGCGGGCAAGCGAGCCGTAATGCATCAGGTGCCAGCTGGTGGGAACACCGTCCCTTTTCTCAACCGAGTACTGGCACATAGGTGGGATCCAGATTCGGTTGCGGATCACAGTGTCCAGCAGGGCTAGGGGCTGGAACAGTAGGGGAGTGCTCGGCTTCTTCATGCCTTCAGCGTAACGTGTGCTTCGTTTCTCTCAGCGGAAAGGCCACAACAGTTCTTTGGTCATATGATGGCCCGTGGGAAGAAATCCCTGCGACTCAGAAAAGACCGGACGCGCAACTGGTTGCGACTAGGAAGGCTTCGTGCCCCACTTTTACATCACACTTGGCTCAGTGCTGATCGCGCTGACACTTGCAGACACTTTCTTCACAGTCTTCAACTACAACGAGCGAGGGCTGCTTGTAAACAAGGCGATCGCATGGGAATGGCGGTTCCTCCACTGGTTATTCCGGCCCCTTGGACTC
>CAYFRO010000098.1:0-4958 GCA_964345565.1 uncultured Actinomyces sp. | reverse complement strand
ACGCTGCGACCGAATCGCAGCGCGGCAACATCATCCCCGTTGAGATCACGGTTTATGAAGATCGTTCGTTCGACTTCATCACGAAAACACCGCCGGCATCCCAGATGATCAAGAAGGCTGCGGGCGTCGCGAAGGGCTCGGGAGTTCCTCACACTGACAAGGTCGGCACGCTGACCGATGCTCAGGTTACGGAAATCGCAGAGACCAAGATGGCCGACCTGAACGCAAATGACCTTGACGCTGCGAAGAAGATCATCGCTGGCACCGCCCGCTCTATGGGCATCACGGTCAAGGGCTAAGCACCCAAACATTTCGCTAAAAACTGTGGAAGGGCCGCGCAGCCCGTTCACCACAACTGCAAGGAGAAAGCAGAATGGCAAAGCGCTCTAAGAAGTACCGGGCAGCTGCCGAGAAGATCGTTCCCGGCACGCTCTACACCCCGGCAGAAGCAATGAAACTGGCTAAAGAAACCACGACAACCAGTTTCCCCAGCACCGTTGAAGGTGCGTTCAGGCTTGGGGTTGACCCCCGCAAGGCCGACCAAATGGTTCGCGGAACCGTTTCCCTTCCCAACGGCACAGGAAAGACCGCCAGGGTCCTGGTCTTCGCTGTTGGTGATAAGGCGAAGCAGGCGGAAGAAGCCGGAGCCGATTTTGTCGGCGGGGATGAACTGATCGCGGAAGTCGCAAACGGTTTCACCGACTTCGACGTGGCAGTTGCAACCCCCGACATGATGGGCAAGGTCGGCCGATTGGGTCGCATCCTCGGTCCCCGAGGCCTGATGCCGAACCCTAAGACCGGCACCGTCACCATGGATGTCGCAAAGGCCGTCAAGGACATCAAGGGCGGTCGTATCGAGTTCCGCGTGGACAAGCACTCGAACGTTCACGTTGTCCTTGGCAACACCGATTTCACTGCGAAGCAGTTGACGGAAAACTACGTTGCTCTTCTGGAAGAACTGCTGCGTCTGCGTCCCTCTTCCTCGAAGGGCCGTTACATCCTGAAGGCAAACGTGTCGACCACAATGGGTCCGGGTATCCCGATTGATCCGGCGAAGGTCCGCGACCTGCTTGAAGAAGAGGAAGAGGCCTAACCTCTAAAGCGGTGTCGTCTATGGATTGAACGCAATCTATAAAGGCCCTCACCTAGCTGAGCTGGGTGAGGGCCTTTGTGTCGCCCTTTGCTTCATGTCGCCCTTTGGAGGAGCCTGCCCCTGCGACGGTTCGGCAAGAGGGTGGGTAGCCGAAGCAAAAAACGTCGGGCTAGGGTGCAGTGACCTCGTCCAAAGCAATTGGGAGCCAGTGGTTCCAAAACTCGAAGGTGTGGGCGCCGGGGCCCTCTTCGTACGTGTAGTTCAGACCCGCTGTCTCCGCGGCCCCAGCAAACCTTCTGTTTTGCTTCAGTAGCCTGTCGTGGTCGCCACAGACCCCGAACAGTTTGGCGTCTTTCAGATCACCCACAAGGTTCAGGTCCTGACCAAGCCTTGCAACTAGATCGTCTTGGCTACGGGGAGCATCAGGGTTCCCAAAGCCGTTCCGATAAAGGTCGGGGTGGCGACCCCGGAAGGCGCGCTCTGCCACGTCCAGGGTGCCCGACAGGGAGAAGGCGCCCCCGAATGCTTCGGGGTAGTCGAAGAGGGCTCGAACAGCTCCGTAGCCACCCATTGAAAAGCCGCCGATGAAAGTTCTGCTCCTGGCTGGGGAGATACGTAGGGTCGCTTGCATGATTGCGGGGAGTTCAGCGCCCACCCAGCGCCCATAGGCCAGGCCGTACTCTTGATCCACCCAGAACGACCTGGCGCCGTCGGGCAGAGCAAAGACCAGGTTGTGTTTCGTTGCGAGCCTGGCCAGGTCGTCCCTGGCGGACCACACCGCGTTGTTTCCCGTCAGCCCGTGCAGCAGGACCGCGAGCCCGGGTTCGCCCACGTGCGGCTCCGCCAGGCTAGGCCAGGCCGCGGGGTTTGCAAGGCTGCCCTCGGGCGTCACCACCGTGAGGGTAGCCCGCATGCCTAGGGACTGCGAAGGGACGTTGTTCCAGATCTGTGTTGTCATCCCAGGTCCCTCCCGTCCCTTCTGATGCTAGCCCGTTACCTGGCGTTGCTAGGCTCCCGCCTCCAGGTCGGCTTTCATCTGGGTCAGGCGCTTGCGGTTGGCATCGCTGACCTCCGGGTAGCGAGGATCAGCGCGGCGCATAGCTTCCAGTAGCACCGAGACCGCGGACAGTCGCAGGAACCACTTGTTGTCGGCGGGAAGAACGTGCCAGGGAGCATTCGCCGGCGAGGTGTTGTTCAGCATGTCGGTGAAAGCTGCCAGGTAGTCATCCCAGTAGGCGCGCTCCGCCATGTCCGTAAGCGAAACCTTCCAGTTTTTCTCAGGCACATCAACTCGGGCTAGGAAACGCCTGGCCTGTTCCTCTTTCGAGAGGTTCAGGAAAAGCTTCACAATGATCGTTCCCTGGTTGGTGAGCCTGCGCTCCCAGTTGTTGATCTCTTCGAACCGTTGCGCCCAGATGTCCTCCGGCGCAGGCACGCTAGTCACCGGCCATAGGCGGTCGGGGTGGACCCTGGTAGCCAAGACGTTTTCGTATTGGGAGCGGTTGAAGACCCCGATCATCCCCAGGGGCGGGGTCGCGATCTCATGCCGCCACAGGAAGTCGTGCGCTCTGTCGAGGGAAGTTGGTGCCTTGAAAGAGTGGACGTCAATACCCTGGGGGTTCACGCCTTCAAGCACGTGCTTGATGGTGCCGTCCTTCCCAGCGGCGTCCATCCCTTGCAGGACCACCAACATCGAGCGGGAGCCGTCGGCATAGAAGGCGTCCTGAAGGTCAAAAAGTTCTTCTTTCGCAGCAGCAAGCGCGCGCGCTCCATCCTTCTTAGTCACGCCCTCCGGGAGCCAGTTCGGCAGGTACTGCTGCTGCAGGTTTGTGATCCCGGCGTTTGGCGGGACCAGGGTTGATTTCTCGAAGGCCTCATAGTCGACGTGAGCTGCGCTGCCCATGGGTGTTTCAGTGTTCGGCATGGTTTCCTCCTGCCTCAAGTATCCCGGAAGCGGCGCGCTGTGGGGAGGTTCACCCGCTGCGGGGAAGATTGTTGGAGAGGACCCAGCTGGCGAGTGTTACTGTGGTTCTTGGCCAAAGACCATCGGTACCGAGCCCTAGGCGCGGTCGAAGCATCCGATGCAGGTGCGAATAGAGATTTTGGGTCTCCCATTTTCCCGGTGCGCAGCTGCGTACCGGGTTTTTTGCTTAAGTGTCCGAAGTAGTTATCGAAATCGAACGGAGGTGGAAGATGGCGAAAAAGGACAAAGCACTAGTTATTGAACAGCTCAGTGAGGCGTTCCGTGACTCCGGGGCAGTCGTTCTGACCGAGTACCGCGGACTGTCCGTGGAACAGATGAAGCAGCTACGCCGTGAGCTTGGCGACGACGTCCAGTACAAGGTCGTGAAGAATACGCTTGCACGCCTAGCAGCGAAGAATGCAGGCTTTGATTTCCTTGAAGAGGACCTGGCAGGTCCGACGGCGGTCGCATTCGTTGGTGGCGAACCCGTGGATGCAGCCAAAGTCCTGAAGGGATTCGCGAAAGCGAACCCGGAACTGGTCCTGAAGTCCGGCATCATGGACGGGGTGGCTCTGAGCCAAGAAGCTGTCCTGAAGCTTGCCGATCTTGAATCCCGCGAGGTCCTGCTGGCCAAGGCTGCAGGCGCCATGAAGGGCAAGATCTCTCAGGCCGCATACGCGTTCCAGGCTCTGCCTGTGAAGGTTGCTCGCGTCGTTGACGCGCTACGTGAAAAGCAAGAGGCTGCCTAAGTAGGCGAGCCAACAAGACATCCAATAGTTTTTGTTTCTGAGAGGAAAAATCATGGCGAAAATGACCAATGAAGAACTGATTGCAGTTTTCAAAGAAATGACCCTGATCGAGCTGTCCGACTTCGTGAAGCTCTTTGAGGAAGAGTTCGACGTGACCGCTGCGGCCCCTGCCGCTGTTGCTGTCGCGGCCGCGCCTGCCGCCGAGGAAGAGGCTGAAGAGAAGACTGAGTTCGACGTCGTTCTCGAGTCCTTCGGCCAGGAGAAGATCCAGGTCATCAAGGCTGTTCGTGCCCTGACCGGTCTGGGCCTGAAGGAAGCCAAGGCAAAGGTTGACGAGGCCCCCTCGGTCATCCTGGAAGGCGTCAAGAAGGACGAAGCCGACAAGGCCAAGACCGACATCGAAGCCGTTGGCGGCACCGTGGAGATCAAGTAGTTTCTTAGATCGAGCGAAAGGCGCCCACCCGATTTTGTCGGGTGGGCGCTTTTGTGCGTCGGGGAGGGCGCGTTCAGGGTGCGTTACTGGGTCTCTCTTGGCCCGAAAATGGCGCTACCGATCCGGACTAGTGTCGCGCCTTCCTCGATGGCGATTTCAAAATCGTGGCTCATTCCCATTGAGAGTTCCGGCAGTGGCGCCGACTGACCGTACTCCTTTACCAGCTTGTCGCGTGTTTCGCGCAGGCCCGCGAAGGTCGTTCGGACCAGGGTGAGGTCATCGGTGAACGGCGCCATGGTCATAAGGCCGCCAACGCTCAGGTTCGGCAAGTCGAGGACCTCACCGAGCGCGGGCAACACTGTCTGGGGTGTGAAACCCGTCTTGGTTTCCTCGCCCGAGGTGTTGACCTGGAGCAGGACTTCCAGTTGGCGGTCCGCCGCCACGGCGCCCCGAGACAAAGACTGGGCAAGGCGAAGCGAGTCAACGGACTGGACGACGTCACAGGCACGGGCGACCTGCCCGGCCTTGTTGGTTTGAAGCCTGCCGATCATTTGCCACGAGATGGGAAACCCCTCGAGTTCCTGAGCCTTTCCCCGAATCTCCTGGACCCGGTTCTCACCAAAGGTCGTGTACCCAAGGTCAACCAGTGGCACCAGGCGCTCTGCGGGGATCGTCTTAGTGACGGGCAGCAGTGCTACCGCGCCGGGCACCCGCCCTGAC
>CAYFRO010000097.1:0-4965 GCA_964345565.1 uncultured Actinomyces sp. | reverse complement strand
GGGGCCCCGACGTCCTCGTTGCTCAAAGCACCGACTCCTTCGCGTTCGCGTGGCCCGGAGATCTTCCCTTCGGTATAACCGATGGGACTGCCGACGTCATGTCCCACGGGGATGAGGTGGAGAATCCTTACCTGGCGGATCCTGCTGCCGTAATAGTGGATGGGAGCAATGGGTGGACCGCTCCGGGCTGGCTGTCTAGGGCACTGCGCGACGGGGCAACGGGAGCAGATGGGCGTGTTGGGTCAAACACGCTACGCATCTCCGACTTGCTGTCTTTGGACTTTTTGGGAATAGATGTACCAGAAGACCGCCTGGAAGAGGGCAAAGGATCTGCAGTTTCGTCAGTTGTAGCCAATGAACCGACATCGTTTTCACTCCCGGAGGCAGTCAGGCTGGACGGGCACCGCGCACTCCTCACGACCGACTGCCCCATAACCTTCACCGCGCAACTCATCCAACTGTGGTTAAGGGGCGCTACGGCCGTCTGGGTCCCGGGGGGAGGCCCTGACATGGAGCGGCTGGCCAAACAGGAGGCGGTCACGCTCCGCGTGGAACCCCCCGAAGAAGTTGGGAACTAGACTGTAAGCGGCCGATTTCGGCTTCACGATAATGCCTCGAATGGCCAACTGATTAAGAAGGACGTAAAGCGTCAAATGTGTGCGAAGTCGCTAACGGTTCACCAAACCTCTATCCCCGGCCTGCTCCTCTTGGACCTCCCCGTTCACGGCGACAACCGCGGCTGGTTCAAAGAGAACTGGCAGAGAGAGAAGATGGTGGAGGCTGGCCTCCCCGACTTCGGCCCAGTGCAGAACAACGTCTCATTCAATGACTCCCGTGGTGCAACACGCGGCGTTCATGCTGAGCCGTGGGACAAATACGTGTCGATCGCCACGGGACGCATATTTGGCGCTTGGGTTGACCTGCGTGAAGGCCCGACCTTCGGTGAAGTGTTCACCGCGGAGATGGGACCCGATTCAGCAATCTTCGTGCCTCGCGGGGTTGGCAACAGCTACCAGACACTGGAAGACAACACCGCCTACACATACCTGGTTAACGATCACTGGAGTTCTGAGGCACAGGACCAGTACACGTTCTTGAACCTCGAAGATGAGACAGCAGCAATCCCGTGGCCCATTCCGTTGGAAGACAGCGAACGGAGCGAAAAGGACCTGGCACATCCACGGCTACAGGACGTGACCCCCATGAAACCCAAACGAACGCTGGTTCTTGGGGCAGGAGGACAGCTGGGACGTGCCCTGGCTGAGGTACTGCCGGACGCAGACTTCATGGATCAAGCACAGGTGGACTTCACTGTGGAGTCAAGCCTGGAGGCCGTGCGTTGGGGTGACTACGACACGGTTATCAATGCGGGTGCTTTCACTGCCGTTGACGCAGCGGAAACGCCGGAGGGACGGGTCGCGTGCTGGGGTGCGAACGTCACGGGGCTCTCACGGCTGATCCACCACGTGGGGCGCCACAACATCACATTTGTGCACGTTTCCACCGACTATGTGTTCGACGGAACCAAGGAAGGGGCATACGTTGAGACGGACCCTGTCTGTCCTCTAGGGGTATACGGACAGACGAAAGCAGCCGGGGACGCCCTCGTCTCACTTCTTCCATCCCACTACATCGTGCGCACATCCTGGGTCATTGGAGACGGCAACAACTTCGTGCGCACCATGAAATCCCTTGCAGACAGGGGCATCAACCCCTCTGTGGTTGATGACCAGATCGGGCGTCTGTCGTTCACACAAGATTTAGCCAGAGGGATCGTACACCTACTCCAAACAGGGGCCGAACCCGGTATCTACAACCTGACGAATGAGGGGCCTGCGATGTCTTGGGCGGAAGTCGCGCGCCTCGTCTTTGAGTACACGGGGAACGATCCGGACCGGGTCACCGGCGTTTCAACTGAGGTCTACTTTGAGGGCAAGGACGTGGCGCCAAGACCTCTGAATAGCCGGCTTTCGTTGGACAAGCTTGAAGCCACCGGGTTCACTCCGCGGGACGCAAGAGTTGCCCTTTCGGAGTACTTGGGCCAGTAACCACAGGCCCGCGCGGGCATGCTGCCGGGTGGGGAGCGGTATCGCAACCGCCCCCTTCCGCGGTGAACCCTTGTCTACCAGACACCCAGTAGCCCAGCCACGGCCAACGAAAGCTGCTCAAACGGGTGCCGTCGTATTCCGCGGGCATGAGAAGCGACATCTAAGCGTGCCAAGAAGGAGGTGTCTGCTAACCTTGCCTCCCACTTTTTCAGCTGCTTGATGTATTTTTCTGACCGTCCGGCGTCCGCGGCAGCACGGATCGCCACCTGCGTGATCAACAAGAACTGTCTGCGATAGTGCCCGCTGCGCAGGAGTCTCCAGCGCTCAGCAGTGGCACGCGCACCCTTGTGCGCCCCAGCAACATTGCGGGAATGCTGACGATACGCGACATGCGGACGTGGATCGATCTCCCACCTCAGGCCCGCTGCGCGGATCACCGCGTATGCGAACCAGTCGTGAACTGCCAAATCTTCGGCACCCCACTTGTCGAGGTATGCCACCAAAGTCAACCACGCGCGATAGTTGAACACGTATGTCGATCCCGCGCCCGGCGCCTCAAAGATGAAATCCCACGCTACCTGAGGCTGGTCTTTACGGATCAGCGTCTTCACGATCTCCCCGTCATCACGCACCTCAAACGCCAACACGTTCGCGGAAACGGCATCCGCCCCGGTGGCCAGCATGAACTCAATCTGCTCCACCAGTTTCCTTGGCTGCCAGAGGTCATCTTGATCCGAAAACGCGGCGTACTGGCCCGGCTGCAGATCCAAATTGCGCAATATGTAGAGGAAGTTTGCCGCAACCCCAGGCGCGCCCTGACGTTCCGGCAACACCTTCACCCGCGGATCAACATCCGACGCCCGTTTCAGAACTGAGCCGGTCTGGTCACTGGATCCATCGTCGGCTGCATAGACTTCCACGTGAACGCCAGTTTGGTCGAGGATAGTCTCCAGTTGGCGCGCAATCCACGGCATGCCATTGTAGGTAGCGAGGGCGACCTTAACCACAGGCAGGTGTCCACCTGCGGTTAAGTCATCTTCGCTACCACCACTGCTCATAGCGGTACCTTACCAACGCGGAGGGAAACGCCGACGTCAGTGTCCCTTCTTCGCGTAGTTCGCTTCCACAGCCTCTTTATCGGACTTCCACCAGTCCTCATTATCCGTGTACCACTTCACCGTCTCTTCCAAGCCCTCCCGGAAAGAGGTGAACTTCGGGTACCAACCGAGCTCTTCGTTCAGCTTCGTCGCGTCAATCGCGTAGCGCAGATCGTGGCCAGCACGGTCAGCCACGTGATCGTAGTCGTCCTGAGGGTGTCCCATGATTTCGTTGATCATGTGGACTACTTCCTTGTTGCTGGCTTCTCCGTCGGCGCCAATCAAATACGTATCACCGATCGTTCCGCGCTTCAGAATCTGCCACACGGCGTCATTGTGGTCGAGGACGTGGATCCAGTCCCGCACGTTCGCCCCTTCTCCATACAGGCGAGGGCGAATGCCGACCAACCGGTTCGTGATCATCCGGGGAATGAACTTCTCAATGTGCTGGTACGGACCGTAGTTGTTTGAGCAGTTGGAGATGGTCGCTTCGATCCCGTACGTGCGGATCCACGCGCGCACCAGCATGTCCGACCCCGCCTTAGAAGCAGAGTATGGCGAGGACGGATTGTAGGGCGTATCCACCGTAAACTTCGCGGGATCGTCCAGCTCCAAGTCCCCGTAGACCTCATCCGTTGACACGTGGTGCAACCGGGTCCCGTGCTTCCGAACCGCCTCAAGAATGGTGAAGGTTCCCATCAGGTTCGTCTGGATAAACGGGGCTGGTCCACTGATGGAGTTGTCATTGTGGGACTCAGCTGCGAAGTGCACCACCGCATCCGCGTTCTTCACCACTTCGTCGACTAGGTCAAAGTCGGCAACATCGCCTCTGGTGATCGTGAGCCGCTTGCTCTGCTCTTCAGTCACGTTCGTCAGTGACTTCTCATTGGCCGCGTATGTAAACGCATCTAGGACGTGAACGTCAACTTCCGGATGATCATCCAAAAGGGTGTGGACAAAATTTGCCCCGATGAATCCAGCTCCGCCGGTAACAACTACGCGCAATGCATTCTCCTAAAGATTGGGGCCCACCGGGCGCCTGCTATAGGTTGCGGTCGGTATGCTTTCAGTGGGTCCGATTCTATTCTACCGGGGCCCTCTGAACTGGTGAGGTTGATTTGAGCACTCATAAGGCGGGCAGCGCACCGGCCATTGCGACAGTGATAGTCACCTTCAATCCGGATGAGGGCGCGCTGGCGGCCCTGCTGGGCGCCCTCATTCCACAGGTCGACTTCGGTGTCATTGTGGACAACGGCTCCAAAAACGTGCAGGCCATCGGTGCGTTAGCGGAGCAGTTCGGCCTCGAAATACAAACTCACGAAGCCAACCTTGGGATCGCGGCAGCGCAGAACCGCGGTATCGCCGAAGTACTGAATCGTGGAGCGGATTTCGTGCTGCTCTCCGATCAGGATTCGGTCCCGGGCGAAGGAATGGTCGCAAGTCTCCTGGACACCTACAACGCAGAAACGACGCCCAGTCCGTTTTTCCCAGGCTCCCAAATCATGCTGCCGGGTTTCCAATCGGAAACCGTGGCGCCCGTGGCGGCGGTAGGCCCGGTTCCAACGGATGGTCGCGGCACGGAAGGCGAAGCGCTGGTCTACTCATTCACGACCTGGGGTGCGAAGCGGCGCCATATTCCGGGCGAGGGCGAAACGATGGAGGTCCCGTTCGTTCTGGCTTCCGGCTGCCTGATTCCACGCGCTGCACTGTTGCGCGTAGGCCCCATGAACGAAGGGTTGTTCATCGACCATGTAGACCTAGCCTGGTGCATGCGTGCCGGCGCGATGGGCTACCGGATCCTAGTGACTGGCAACGCTCAC
>CAYFRO010000096.1:0-4980 GCA_964345565.1 uncultured Actinomyces sp. | reverse complement strand
AGGGGCGGGTGCGAATGGAGGGGAAGGACTACGTAATGGCCGATGGGGATGTGGTGGAGTTCAGGACAGGACTAGCGTCTAAGCGCTAGCATTGGTGTATGGCCGGAAGCACCACTTAGAACCTCTTCCGCGACTTCTACGGCGCGCGCACCTTCATTGAGAAGCACGACATCCCCAAGAAGTTCGGGTTCCTCACGAAGAAGGACGGCGGCACTGATGCCGGTTACCCCGACTTCTTCAAGGACATGGGCGACTGGCTCATCGTCGTCGAGGCCAAGTCGGGTACGCCGGGTCTCAAGACGAGCCACGCGGCGGCCGAGGCCGAGGTTCAGGGTTACATGAGCAACAACGCCGTGCCCGACATCGACATCATCGGCATCGCGGTCTCTGGCCAGACGAAGGAATCGCTCAAGGTCACCTACTACTTCCGTAAGGGCGGAACCGAGGAGGTCGAGGTGCTGGACGGCCTCTCGGCCCTCATGCCGCTCGACTCCTTGGTGAAGCATTACCAGACAGTCGCTCATGGTGACCCTCTGTCCGACGCTGAGCTGCGCCGGTTCTTGGTGCAGCTCAACGAGCGGTTCCACAAGGACTCTCGCGTGCGAGACACTGAGCGGTCGCTGTTCTTCTCCGCGCTTATGATCGCCTTGGACGACGAGCAGTTCCGCGCCGTCTACAAGGCGCAGGCGAAGCCCGCCGACGAGGACAAGACCATCGAGGCTCGGTTCCTCAACGAGCAGATCATCGCGGCCGTCAAGCGCCAGCTCTCCAAAAAGGTCAACTCGGAGTCTAAGAAGATCGACTGGGAGGATCGTTTCGCTTTTGTCAAGACCGTGGACATCCCTCTGAAGGAGTACAAGGAGATCATCAGCGACATCGACGAGCGTGTCCACCAGCCGTCGAAGCAGGCGACCAAGCGCGACGTCCTTGGCCGCGCCTACAAGATCTTCCTGTCGCGCGCCGGGAAGATGGACAACAAGAACATCATCCTGACGCCCGACCACATCATTCGGCTTATGGTCGACCTCGCCGAACTCGGTCGCGACGATGTCGTGCTCGACACGTGCATGGGCTCGGGCGGTTTTCTCATGGAGGCGATGGAACAGCTCGTGGCCAGCGCCCACGGTGACGAGGCGCGGATCTCTCACATCCACGACCATCAGCTCATCGGATTCGAGGTGGATCCCGTCCTGTTCGCGCTCGCTTGCTCGAACATGTTCCTGCACGGGGATGGAAGGTCGAACCTGCTCTACCGCGACTCCCTTGTCACCCGTTCGCGCACGTTCACCGTCACCGACCGCGACGCGAAGCTGCGCAACTACGTCAAGGGCTTGCGACCGAACAAGTCGGTACTCAACCCGCCCTATGAACTCGACAACCCCATCAACTTCACGATGTCGGCAATCGAGTACCTGGAGGACGCCGGGCGCCTCGTCATCATCATGCCCAACAACGTGCTGGCCAAGCAGGAGAACGCCGCGAAGGCGATCCTCGAACGCGCCCGGCTTGATTTTGTCATCGACATGCCCGGTCAGCTGTTCTTCGAGCAGGGACGAGTCGTCAAGACCTCCATCTACGGCTTCACCAAGTCGTCGCTGGGACACCGGCCGGACGCGCTGGTCACCTTCGTGAACATGGAGGACGACGGTCACCAGGTGCGTGTTGGCCAGGGGCGTCGCGACACCGGCCAGTGGAAGACAATCGAGCAGAACGTGCTCCGAGTCATCTGGAACTCCGTGGAAGAGCAGGAGGCGCAGTCGTGGCGCAGCCCGATCTTCGACGCCGAGGGCAGGTTCGACCCCCGCGGGATCAGGCGCAACCCGTGGCCCCAGCCCGCCACGCACGATCTCGACTCTGCTGTCACCGACTGGCAGGAGGCCCGGACGCAACGCGACGAGGCATCTGCACGGATGATGCAGATCCTCTCGGCCGCCGGGATTGAGGGTTTCAATGCCTGAGTGGCCATCGGTGGTCGTAGGAAAACACGTGAAGGCACGCACTGATCGCGTAGCCATCGACCCACGGGTCTCATACCCCACGATGGGTGTCCGGTGGTATGGGAAGGGTGCATACCTGCGTCCGAACAGTCACCCCAAGACGAAGTCTTTGGCCCCGGCACACGGTGGTGACTTCGTCTTCTGTCGGATCGACACCCAGAAGGGGCCGTTCGCCATCGTGCCGGACGACCTCGACGGTGCGCTTGTCACCAACGAGTTCCCCTTGTTCGAGGTCGCCACCGAGGCGTTCGACCCCCATTTCCTCGTCTTGTGTTTCCTTCGTCCGAGCGTCCTGCATGGGATCGACGCGCGGCGGAACGGACGGGACGGTCGCGCTAGGTGGCGTGAGGTCGACCTGGAGTCGGCGGTGGTACCTCGGCCACCCCTGCCTGTGCAGCGGCGGATCGTCGAGGTCATCGGCGCGATCAACGAGACCATCGAAACGCTTGAGCACGAGGTCGAGACGGTCACCACTCTGATGTCGGCCGTGCGACAGAACCTCTTGCAGGCGGCGCCCGAAGTGCCGCTCAGTAACCTCTGCTCGATCACGGCCAGGCTCGTAGACCCGACCGTGCCGAAGTACTCCGGTCTGCCCCACATGGGTGTCGACGCTATCGAAAAGGAGACCGGCCGCATCCTCAGCATGCGCAGCGCGAAGGAGGACGCCGTGATCAGTGGCAAGTTCCTCGTCGAGCCTGGACAAGTCGTCTACTCCAAGGTCAGGCCTGCCCTGAGGAAGGCCTGCGTGCCTGACCAGCAGGTCCTGTGCAGCGCCGACGCGTACCCCCTCACGCCGGTGCCGGGCGTGCCCGCCGAGCTCCTGCGAGAGGCTCTGCTAGAAGACAGCTTCACCAGCCGCGTAGTCACCGCGTCCGACCGTCTCAAGATGCCCAAGGTCAACCGTAAGCAACTCTTCGCCACATCGATCCGGTGGCCGCAGCCGCAGGATCGTGAAGGTGTAGTCGCCTCGCTCAACGCCATTCGTGCTCAACTCCAGGCGGTGTCTGACGAGCGTGATCGCCTCACCACGGTGCGCGACGACCTGCTCGAGGCTCTGCTCAACGGCGAGATCGACATGATCGTCGACTTGGAGGACGAAGAAGAAGACTGAGGGGGTGTACCATGCCGACTGACAAGGCGGCGTCTGGCCGCAAGGCGGCCATCTACCTGCGCATCAGCCAGGACCGCGAGATGGACGGTCTGGCCATCGACCGCCAGCGCGAGCAGTGCGAGGCGCTCGCCAAATACCGCCAGTGGCAGGTCGTCGAGACCTACGTCGACCAGTCGAAGAGCGCCACTGACCGCACCAAGGTCCGCCCGGCCTACGACCAGATGGTCGCGGACTACAAGGCCGGGGCGTTCGACGCCATCATCTGCTACGACCTCGACCGGCTCACCCGCCAACCCCGCCAGCTCGAAGACTGGATCGACGCATCCGAGCTGCGCGGACTCGCCCTGGTCACCGCCAACGGGGACGCCGACCTCTCCACCGACGGCGGGCGCATGTACGCCCGCATCAAGGCCGCTGTCGCCCGTGCCGAGATGGAGCGCAAGGGTGCCCGCCAGTCGGCGGCGCAACTACATCGTGCCAAGCAGGGACGAGCCCCCAAGGGTATGCGCCCCCTCGGCTACGCCGTCAACGGCGACGTTATCGAGGATGAGGCCGAAGCCGTGCGTGCCATCTACGCACTGTTCACACGACCGGATCGCCCTGAGTCGCTGCGATCACTGGCGCGAGCACTGAGCGGCACCGAGAGCATCGCAGGCATTTCAGCTCGGCCGAAGCCCTCCCATGTGGTGTCCATTGAAAGAGCCGAACGCAGGACGGCCGAGGGTAAGGAACCACGAGCGATCGCGCCGGACGGGCCATGGGCGCCCTCGACGATCCTTGGCATCCTGCGGAACCCTCGGTATGCCCGCATGAGTACGTACACGCCGAAGACTGCACAGGCGGATGGCGGACGGCGTCGGTCATGGAAGGCTCAGATCCTCCGCGACGAGGCGGGGGAGCCCATCCGAGGGCAGTGGGAAGCCATCGTTGATGATGAGACGTGGTGGACGGCCCAGCAGATCCTCGACGACAAGGATCGAGTCACCAACACGTCTGGGTCCACCAAGCGAAAGCACCTGGGATCCGGTCTCTTCCGGTGCAGTGAGTGCGGCGCGAAGGTGACTGGCGCGCCTCGTGGCTACCGCTGCGCCGGGCATGTCATGCGCACCGGCTCGTACATTGACGACTTCGTGACCCGCGTCGTGGCCAAACGCCTTCAGCAGCCCGATGCATTGCGTCGAGAGCCAGTGGCCGACGACCAAGCCACGGCGGGAATCAGTGCGGCCATCGCTGAACAGCGCGGCCGCATCCTCCGAGCTCAACGAGACTATGACGAGGAGATCATCGAGGGGCGAGACCTCAAGCGCATCCGTGATGCCGCCGAGGCCCACATCGCCCAGCTGGAGACTGAGCGGCTCCTGCACGGGCAGGCAGCCGGGCTCGCCCCCGTCCTCGGAGCAGACGATCCGTCAGAGGCGTTCCTAGACGCCTCGCTCGAAGTCCAGCGGCAGGTCATCGACGTCCTTGCGACCGTGACCCTCCTGCCTCAACCGCGCGGCAAGAAGGGATTCAATCCTGACAGTGTGGTCATCGAGTGGCGGTGAGAACGCGGCACAGCCGCGCCGGGTGTCTCTTTGAGAGTGTGACCTGGCGCAAGCGCTGATTCTCCGAGCACAACCGGTCAGGTCCGCTCTCGTCCAACTGCTTGGAGGAGATCACCATGACCATCACCGACACCACGCCTCGCGTCTGGCCTGCCTGTCTCAACTGCTACAACAGCGGTCATCTCGTCGGCCAATGGGTCGACTGCACCGACGCCGAGGACGTGACCCTCGAAAAGCTTCACGAGGGCACAGGAGGCTCGTACGCGGGCTGTGAGGAGATCTGGTGTCTGGACCACGAGAACCTGCCCGTCAGCGGCGAGATGGGCCT
>CAYFRO010000095.1:0-4983 GCA_964345565.1 uncultured Actinomyces sp. | reverse complement strand
GGCTGGGCAGTGTTGTGTGCGACGGACATCAGGTACGCGACGGCCTCGTCATCGCTTGTAGCCTTCGGCAAAGCATTGCGGTAGAATGCGGCACGCACAAAACGGTCCTCAGAAGCCGTGGTGCCGGGGAGGGGTTTAGTGCCACCGAACCCCTGATAGTTCTTCAGGTTCGCCAACTGCTCCGGCAGTGCAGGCAGGTTCGTCAGGATCTGGCATTCTTCGCCGTGGTAGACGTTCATCTTCCCTTCGATAACCTCGAAAACAGCAGCGTCTCCGGTCGCATCGGTGAGTTGCAAGTGCACAACCCCGGGTTGGCCCTCAACGACCAGGGTGACAACCTGGTAGGGGTTCTTGTCGAAGTCAGCGACTGCTTCGGCGACGGTCGCAAAGTTGTCCAAGTAGTACTGCACCCAAAGGCTGATAGAGATCGCAGGAAGCTTCGGGTCACGGGGGCCGTAGTCGCTGGGGCTCAGGTACAGCATGGCGGCGTGAAGACCTTTTTCGTTCATGCCGTCACCGGTGCCAAGGTTAAAGATCTCGGTCGCAACGGAGCCGTACTTGGAGGTCCACTTCGCAGGGTTAGGGTCCTTGGCGTTAGCAGCGACCTGTTCCCGTCCGGCAGGCATCACCCAAAGTGCCGTGGGCATCTGGCCATGCCAGTCCATGTTGCGAACGGTGTAAACACCCTGACCGCTGCCGGTCCACCGACAAGAAGTGCACATACTGCCTGTCCTAACTAATCGTGGCCTCTGGCGAACTCCGCGCACCCGAGGTCCTGCTGTCGGAATGATAGCTGAAAGGCTGCCCCTCCAGTGCATCGCAGCCTCATGCTGCGCTGATGAGCAGCCCGAACGAAGTCTATTCCACTTCTAACTGCCCTGTTCCCAGCAGTGCAGTGTCCTCAGTCGAAGCTGATCTTCCCGGCCTGTACCCAATCTGAAATCGTCTGGATCGCTTCTGGTGAGAAGAGGGGAAAAACGTAGCGATTGCCTTGCGTCCCTCCCGACGTCACGGCGATACCGATTTCCCGGCCCAAGACTGTAGGCATCCAGGTTGAAGATAAGGATTCCCCCTCGAACCGAACGGTCCCCTGTTCCAGGATCCCGCTGGCTTTCAAGGCAGCGTTCAGGTCCCTGGCGGGGCGCGCTGGTGAAAGCGTCTTGCCCAGTTCGGTTGCATTCAAATAGCCCGAGGTGTTGCGATCGACGTGCCTCAGCTTCGCCGGCTGTGCTTCTGCCGGACCCGAACCCGGGGGTTGAGCCCCAAAATCCGCGGATTCCTCGCCAGGTGAAAAAACATCTTCATACGGTTTCGCCACCTGACTGACAAGACCGAACACGGGTCCCTTGTCTTCCCAACGGGTGTTCCCACCGAACACGATAAACAGGTCTTTTGCCCTCGACACGGCAACGTTCATGAGTTCAAGCGTGTTGTCAACAAATGGCGCGGTCCCTGAGTTATCGCCGTAGACGGATGAGAACAGCACAACGGGGCGTTCTGCACCCTGCAGCCTGTGAGCAGTGCCGACCGTGATGTTCCCAGCTAGGGCCTGTCCCCCTTGATCACGTAGCTTTCGGCTAATGAGCCGCGCTTGGGCCGCGAACGGCGTGACGACGCCAACAACGTCTCCGGGGTGTTTCCCATCTTTGTCGTAAATCTTGGCAAAACGGTCGTAGTTCTCGGTGATCCACTTAGCGATTTCTTCCGCTTCGCGGTGGTTCACGCGACTTGACCCCGACTTTTGGTCTTTGGAGCCCTCCACCTCGTAGAAAAGGAAGGGTGTTTCTTTCCCCTCGAACATCTTGGCGAGTTTGTACCCGCCAGTTGGTCTAGAGGGGACCAGCATCCCCTTGTACAACAGTTCGTTGCAATAGTTGATGATGTCCCTATGGCAACGAAAGTGCTCGGACAGGAACAGTCCGGGTAAGTCCTCCCTCCCGTAACACCAGTTCGAGGCGGAAGCTGCTGCTGCCATCACAGAGGAAGGCTGAGACGCGGTCAAACCGACTCGCTCCATCTTTTTCCAGTCGGGACCGAGCCCGTTTGAGGAGGCAACTTCTTCGTCCGAGACGGGGTCTATCCCCCAAACTGGCGCCAACTGTTGGGTGTCCCCAACGACCAGAGCGCGCTTCGCCAGTGCAAAGGCGGATGCTCCAAGAGAAGTGTCAACCTGGCCCGACTCGTCCATGATCAGAAGATCAGCGCGTTCCAAGTCGAACAGGGACTGCCCGTCTTGGAGTCCACGCTTCCAAATGCTGAAGTACTTGGGTAACTGGAAGGCAGTCATAACAAAGCATGGCGTGACAGCTGCGACCTGCTTCCAATATTTCTCCATGATGCCCGCAGTGTTTTTGCGACGGTCATCGGGAGCTATAAGGTCCTGGCTGGACACGATTCGCAACCATTGTGCTTCGTAATAGTGGACAGCAAGCCAGAACTCGACGTACCTAGCACTGGTGTCTAGCACCTTGTCAACGTCGAGTAGAGACTCGGCCTCATCGAGCTTTGCTTTGTGCTCTGTATTGAGGGCACCAAACCTGACAAGCTCATTGATTTCTGTTGCGGCTTTTTGCTGAAAGGCCCGCCCGAATTCCCACGGTGCTTGTTTCTCTTGTTGAGCGGCTTTTTCTAAGAGAGCGACTCGGTTTTTGTCGACGATCAGAAGGAGTGCGCGAAGGAGTTGCTCAGCGTACTTCAAGGTGTCGGATTTAGTTTTCACGCCCGTAAACCTCAGGTAGCGGTTTAGCTGTTCGAAGAAGTGTGTGCGCGCGCCAGCAACGTACTCCTTCGTCGAATATTCGCTGTACACACCGGACTTTTCCCTATCTTCCGTCAGATAGTTCGCCTTGTCGGCGTCTGCTTTTCTGCTACTTGCGGGGCAATAGGCAGCAAGAGCCACCAGGGGCTCTTCAGTCGGTCCTTCTCCAAGTTCCTTGGATGCACGCAACAGCCAACGCTGGTCAAGCGGACCTGGCTCAGCCTTGGTCACTGAGCTGAAGGAATCGATTATGTTCGTGACGGCCTGGTTGTTCGTGGAAGTGCCAACGATCAGCGGGGCGGGGCGCTTGAACATGCAGTGGCGGACTATCGTGCTTGCCACGACGGACTGGAGCATTGTGGTTTTGCCTGTGCCCGGCGGCCCGCTGACTGCGGTGACATCGCCGTCGGAGTCCTCAAGGTAGGCATGCACTGCGGCCCGCTGTGAGGCGGTCAGGGGGAACCCGTCCGTCATGGATCCGCAAGAGGCGCAAGACGTTCTCAGCAGGGTAGAAATGTCTTTGTCGATGCCGTCTTCCGAATGCCTTTGCCCTTCCCGAAAGGACAGCAGCCGCCCGTAGGTTGCTACTTCAGGATTCTCATCGATTAGGAAACCGTACAACTCGCGCACGGGGCCGTTGGCAATGATTCGATCACCGGCAGAAACATAGGCCGCCTGGCGCAGCAGCTCGGGCCCACCGTGCGGTTTGAAGACGTTCTTAAGGTCCGTTGCAACCGCGTCAAACATCTTGAAGCCGGCGTCGACCGCCTGCTCCCAAGTTTGGACGTGAGAGACGACCTGGGGCCAGTCCTCCCTCTGATATCTCCAGTAGTCACTGAGAGAACCGATAGTCCCGTCGGGGTCCGCTCCCTCAGTGCTGAGACGGGAAGCAGGCACCCAAGGCGGGTTGCTTTCGAGGTCCGCGGTCAGTTTCCCATCCCGCTCCAGCGTGGCCGGGAGCAGTAGTAGACCCGTAACCTTGGAGCCACGCGGATAACGCATAGAAACCAGCGCCACGATCACCTCGATGGACTTCGCGTCACTCTTGGTCTTGCGTTCCTTCTTCGCCGCGTCAAACAGCTGCTTTGTTTGCTGGGCCGACAGGGCTCCCGACCTCAAGGTGTCCAGCGGAACGGAGACGAAAGGTTTCGATGAGCTGAAGTCGTAGTCCTGGAGGTTCAGCCTCCCCTGGACGTCATCGAAATACTCTGTGAGTTTCAAGGCTAGCTGTTTCATGATTCTGCTTTCTCGCGAGAAAACGCGGCCGGTTCCCAGCGTACTCGCGGGCCACAGCCCACATTGCTCCAACGGCCATGCGTCGCCACTGACGGCACGAAAACATTGCCCGCGGCCGCTATCCCTGAAGTCGCCCCTTAGTACTGCCTCGTCCAAATGAACGGTTGGTGAATAATGTTTTTCCCGGAGTCCAGTTCGTAGACGTCTAGGTACGAGGAACTCACCGAATACCCGTGCGACTGGTTAGACGCGTACCAGCGGGTCCCAAGATCTTCCGCAGGCAGGACCATTGTTCCGGCGGTTGGGCTGTAGCCGACGTAGGTGTACTCGCCGGAACCGCCCCTGCAGATGGAAATGTAGAAACCCTCAGTTTCCCCCTCGGCATACGGGGTAGAAGCTGCCGGACAGAAGTCAGATGAGGGGTGCGGCGTCGTGGGGGCGTTCGATGTGGCACTTGGCGTTCTACCCGAGGTGCTCGGCGCCATGTTCACTCCGGGTTCAGCAGTGGCCCAGTCGCCACCCACCTGCTTCGCACCCAGGTTGACGAAGTAGACCGTCAGGATAGGTAGCGCACTCACCTGCGATCCCCACGAATCCTGGATGTCCCCGGCGTTCACCAGGACTTCTACGTCCGAGGAGTCAGAGGCCAGCCGAACCACCGAACCTGACGGCAGGACCGCCTGGTAGCTTTCAGCGCCTGCAGAGGACGAGTAGGACACGTCACCGCTGGTGACATCGCCGGCTCCCCCAAACTGCGACATCCACACCGCCGGTTGGGACGCCGAGTATCCGCACACTAGAACCCAACCGTTGGTCAGTTCGGCCCAGGACAGCGTAATGGTCGTTCCCGGGCAGCTTGGGAGACCCGTGGGCACCGGAACCAGGGCGATCTCACCCTTGTCTTGGGTCGCGGTTGCTTCGGCGAGCGGGTGACTGTCCGCAGGTTCGCCTGCGCTTACCGGCCCATAAACGGTGACGGAATCGAACTC
>CAYFRO010000094.1:0-5009 GCA_964345565.1 uncultured Actinomyces sp. | reverse complement strand
CATCAATATTGTCAATAGTGCGGCGTTCGTCAGCGAGTTCTTCTGGGATGTCCTGCGTTTCCATACCTGCATCATCCCTAAGTCCCGCGTAGCACGCTCGATCTGTTCAAGCGTTACCAACCATTCCAGGGTTACGAAGCCTGCTTGATCTGTTCGTCTTCAAGACCATAGATCAGTGCGGGCCCTCCCCCAACGGTAGCCTCTGTCACCTGCACCCGGCGCACGTCAAGGCGCGAGGGAATCTCAAACATCAGCTCGCTCAAGGTCTTCTCGAGGATAGATGCCAGTCCCCTGGCACCAGCTTCCCGTTCCATTGCTTTCTCAGCGATGGCCTCGAGTGCCTGCGGCGTGAACTCCAGCTCAACCCCATCAAGTTCGAACAGGTGCTGGTACTGGCTCACCAAAGAGTTCGTGGGCTCCGTCAGAATGCGAACCAAGTCCTCGCGAGTCAGTTCGGTCGTGGAAGTGAGGACTGGGAGGCGCCCCAGGAACTCGGGGATCATGCCGTACTTGTGAAGATCCTCGGCTTGAACTTCTGCGTAGTAGTCTCCGACCTCAGTCTTTGGTTTCAAGTCTGAACCGAAGCCAGTGCTTCGTTTCCCGAGTCTGGCGCGGACGATCTCATCGATCCCTGAAAAGGCACCGGCAGCGATGAACAGAATGCCCGCTGTGTCGATCTCCAGGAACTGCTGGTGAGGATGCTTGCGCCCCCCTTGCGGCGGGACAGATGCCTTGGTGCCCTCGATGATTTTCAGCAGAGCCTGTTGCACTCCCTCACCCGAAACGTCCCTGGTGATCGAAGCATTCTCGCCTTTGCGCCCGATCTTGTCGATCTCATCGACGTAGATGATTCCGTGTTCAGCCTTCTTGATGTCGTCATCGGCTGCCTGAATCAGCTTGAGCAGGATGTTCTCAACGTCTTCACCTACGTACCCTGCTTCAGTGAGGGCAGTTGCGTCAACAATGCAAAACGGGACATCAAGCAGGTTCGCGAGCGAGCGAGCCAGGTGAGTCTTCCCGGTTCCTGTCGGTCCCAGAAGTAAGATGTTCGACTTGGTGGCGGCTAGGTCTTCCGGGGCACCGGACTCCCGGGAACGAACTCGCTTGTAGTGGTTGTAGACCGCAACGGAAAGGGCCTTCTTGGCGTCCTGCTGTCCAACGACCCAGGTGTCAAGGAATGCGTTTATCTCTTTAGGTTTTGGAAGCGAAAGAGGCCGAGGGGCCTGCTCGCTTTCAAGTTCCTCTTCCAGGATGTCATTGCAAAGCTCAACGCATTCATTGCAGATGTAGACGCCACTTCCGCCGATCAGACGGCGAACCTGGCGCTGCGACTTGGAACAGAAAGCACACTTGAGGAGGCCTGCACCATCCTGCATCTCAGCCACCTGCCCCCCCTTTCTCAAGCCCAATGTTGCCAGCCTAGGACATGCCCGCGCGCTTGCCAGTGCGACAGGCAGGCAAGGCGAGCCTGCGCCTTAGTCGACCAGTTTGCGGGGAGTCAAAACCTGGTCGATCAGTCCGTACTCAAGTGCCTGCTCTGCGGTCAGGATCTTGTCGCGCTCAACATCCTTACGAACCTTCTCTTCCGGTTGCCCCGTCTGCTCAGCGATAGTCTTTTCCATCCATTCGCGCATGCGGTCGATCTCGTCAGCCACGATCTGGATGTCAGAAGCCTGTCCCTGGATGCCCTCCATTGCCGGCTGGTGAATCAGGATACGGGCGTTCGGAAGAGCGAGCCTCTTGCCCTTCTGGCCGGCGCCAAGCAAAACTGCGGCGGCAGAGGCTGCCTGGCCCAAGCAGACAGTCTGAATGTGCGGACGCACGAAGTTCATGGTGTCGTAAATGGCCGTCATGGCGGTGAAGGAACCGCCCGGGCTGTTGATGTACATGGTGATTGGCGAGTCAGTGTCCATGGACTCAAGCACCAGTAGCTGCGCCATCACGTCGTCGGCTGAGGCGTCATCCACCTGCACGCCCAGGAACACGATCCTGTCCTCGAACAGCTTCGCGTAAGGGTCCTGACGTTTGTAGCCGTAAGCAGTGCGTTCTTCAAAGGTTGGGAACACGTAGCGGTTTGTGACCGCTGGGTTTGCTGCGCCACCCGGAAGCTGACGCGCCAGCGCCTCGAAGTAAGGGGTTGTCTGAGTCATGCCTCTTCCTTCTACTCAGCAGGGATGGTCTTGCGACCGATGGTCTGCGGGTGGGTCACTATGTGGTCGACGAAGCCGTACTCCAGCGCTTCCTGGGCGTTGAACCACTTGTCGCGGTCGGAGTCCTTCTCGATCTGTTCTACGCTCTTTCCGGTGTTTTCCGCGATGATCTCGGCAAGCTCGCGCTTCATCTGCAAGATCAGGTCAGCGTTGATGCGGATGTCGGTTGCGCTCCCGCCAGCCCCACCCAACGGCTGGTGCATGAGCACCCGGGTGTGAGGCGTGATGAAACGCTTACCGGGCGTCCCTGCTGTAAGCAAGAACTGACCCATGGAAGCTGCCAGCCCCATTCCAACCGTTGCGACGTCGGGCATCACGTACTGCATGGTGTCGTAGATTGCCATGCCTGCCGTGACGGAGCCACCGGGGCTGTTGATGTAAAGATAAATGTCTTCGTCTGGGCTCTCAGCCGCCAGTAGTAGCAATTGCGCGCAGACAGCGTTAGCGCTCTCATCACGCACTTCACCGCCAAGCCAGATGATGCGTTCCTTCATTAGCTGGCGGTAAACGCCGTCAGCTAAGCCCCCACCTTTGTCAGGTTCAGAGGCCATCAAGGGTGCTGTCTCCATAAAGTTTCCTTCTCCTGGCTGCTGCAGCTGGCCATGCCCGCTGGCACGGCCGGCCCGAGGCTTTGTTACCTGGACACAAGTTAGCGCGAAGCGGGCACCCAACGGCACAAAAGATGCGCCTTTACGCCAAAGGCGGATGGGCGCCCGCCCTGGCGCTAGTTGTCTTCTTCTAGGTCGTCAATGTTCAATGTGAACTCTGTGGGGGCGTCGTCGGCACCGGACTCGCCCTGGGCCGCTTGCGCTGCCTGAGCCGCTGCAGCAGCTGCCTCAGCTTCGGCCTTAGCCCGATCAAACGTGAACTCTGACAGGTCAACTGCCTGTCCGTCCGCGTCAGTCACAACCGCATCTGCAAGGACCGATACTAGGGCTTTAGTTCGCGCGAGTTCCCCGTACATGTTCTGAACCTGGCGCTGATCCGAAAGCATCTGGTTGATATCCATGCCGAAGTTTCGGGCCGTCTGCATCATGAAGTCGATCAGTTCCTGTTGACCGATCTGGACCTGACGCTCCTGAGCAAGCAAATCAAGCAGGATCTGCTGACGCATGTCCTTCGAAATGGCCTCGGCAATCTGAGCTTTCAACTCTTCATCCGAGTCCTCATCGGTTCGACGCGCAACCTCGGAGTCGATCACCGACTGGGGTAGCAAGATCTCACTGTTTTCAACCAGGACGTCAAGCAAGCGATCACGAGCCTGCAGAGCCTGCTGGCCGCGCTTCGCTTCACGGACCTGTTTACGGGTGTCCTCAACCAATTCTTGGGCCGTGTCGAACTCTGAGACCATCATCGCGAAATCATCGTCAACGTCCGGTAGCTCGCGTTCCTTCACACCCTGGACGACAACTGTGACGGCCGCATCCTGGCCGGCATGTTCGCCACCAAGGATTTCGGAAGTGAACTCAACCTCATCACCTGCGTTTGCTCCCCTAAGGGCCTCGTCTTGGCCCTCCAGCATGGTCCCAGAACCCAGTTCGTAAGAAACGTCGGTCAGTTGGTCGATCTCTTCCCCATCAATAACCGCGGAGATGTCCAGGGTTAGGAAATCACCGTCTTCTGCGGCGCGGTCCAGGTTCTTCAGGGACGCGAACCTGCCCCGAAGGTCCAGAAGCTCAGCGTCGACATCCTGGTCGGTGACTTCGATGGGATCGACCTCGACCTCAATTCCATCAAGGGGCGGGAGGTCGAAGTCAGGAACAACATCCATTTCAGCTTCGAACTCAAGCGTGCCGCCGACGGGTCCTTCAGTATTCGGGACTGACTTCACTTCGATCGCAGGTTCTGCCAGGGGCCGAACTTCGTTTTCCACAATCGCCTGAGACAGGTATTCGGGGACGACTTGGTTCACAACCTGTTCGATGACAACGCCGCGACCGAAACGCTGGTCGATGATCCGCGGGGGGACATGACCTTTCCGGAAACCAGGAATGTTGACCTGCGAGCCAATCTCCTTGTAGGCCTGATCCATGGCTGGTTTCAGTTCGTCGTAGTCGACTTCCACGACCATCCTGACCTTTGTGGGCTCTAGCGTTTCTACGGTGCTTTTCACGCCTAGTTCTCTTCCGTCTCTACTTGAATCGGGCCGGCGCCGCCACGAAAAGGGAGACACCGGAAACAGTCTTTTCAATGTTACGGCAGGAAAGAGTACCTGGAGAAAGCGCCCGGCCACTGTAAGGAACACCTCGCAAAAGTAGCCTGTTCGCCGAGTGCAACGAGCCTCCAGGAGCGCTATAGTGTCCAAGTGTCCATTGGGCAGCCGGCACTGCAGTGTTCGGGTGTCGGATGGCCAACCAGCGATATAGTGGCCAGGTAGCTGATGGACAACCGCGGGCGTAGCTTAATGGTAAAGCCTCTGCCTTCCAAGCAGATTACGCGAGTTCGATTCTCGTCGCCCGCTCCATTCCCAATCCGTCTTCCCCTGCACTCCTCAGGGTTTGCAGTGGATGTCTCTCGTCATGGGTCGTCGGGCTCTGACTTCTGACCTCATGACCTTCCCCGTCTCGAAACCCACGGCGTCCCCGTCCGACTCCTGCTACCGTCGCCTCACTCATCCCGAGGCGTCCAAACGGACGAAACTCCCTGTTTTTCGACACTTCTGCCCCGTTTGGACACCTGGCGTCCGTTTGGACACCTGGGAATGCCCCTGAGACCTGACAAGTGCTCGGGAGGCCGTGACCAAAAGTGGCTCTTCACAGATAGGCCTGTACTTTTTTTCTGAAGCCTCCGGTGTGTAGG
>CAYFRO010000093.1:0-5036 GCA_964345565.1 uncultured Actinomyces sp. | reverse complement strand
TATATAGGTATCCAGCCGGACTCCCCGATCCCGCACCTCAAGGACCCCGCACGGGAACAGGTTAGGCGTTGAAGTCCAAAGCGCTGTCTTGACATAGCATTGAAACCGCAAGGCCGACGTGTGCGCAGCAGATCCTGCCAAGAACTAGTTTCGTCGGAGCCTGTCGCAAAGGAGCTGGGATGATTCAGGTTGTCGACGAAGACGCATCCGACAACAAAGAGGCACAGCCTCACGTCTACGCTCCCGGCACCACCGTGAAGATCCGTGACGAAGAGTGGCTAGTGGAGTCCTCCACCCAAGACGGAGACACGGTTTGGCTTACCGTGCGGGGCTTGCGCGGCCTGGTCCAAGACACCGTCGCAACCTTCTCCCCGTCCTTAGATGTCATAGATGAGGTCTCCCCGGCCGACACTCGAGTTGTAGCAGACACTTCGCCTCAGTACCGAAGGTCGCGTCTTTGGCTTTAGGCCGTCCTACGCAAGAACCCTGAGCCAGTCGGCTCCTCTTCAATCACCGTGTCCGACTAGGGGTTGGTTGATGCCCTGGACTACCAGATGGAGGCAGTCCGTAAGGCAATCAGCGAAGACAACCCCCGCACTCGTATCCTCTTGGCCGATGCCGTCGGATTAGGGAAGACGATTGAGATAGGGATGATCTTGTCTGAGTTGGTGCGGCGCGGGAAAGGGGACCGGATCCTCATTGTCACGCCCCGCCACGTCTTAGAACAGACGCAACTTGAGCTGTGGTCACGTTTTGGGCTCCCTTTCGTGCGGTTAGACTCTGCCGGAATCCAAAGGGTCCGCCAGCGCATCCCCGCAACCCGTAACCCGTTCACCTACTATCCCCACGCCATCGTCTCAATCGACACCCTGAAAGCGGACCAGTACGTTCATCAAATCGGGAAACAGCATTGGGACGCGGTGGTTATCGATGAATCCCATAACCTTTCGAACTCCGAAACGTTGAACAACCGCCTAGCCCGCACGCTGGCCGTCAACACAGACGCCCTCATCTTGGCTTCAGTAACCCCTCACAACGGACGCGTTGAATCATTCGCAGAGCTTGTTCGACTGTTGGATCCGACTGCCGTTCCTCCGGACGGGAGCTTTCAACAAACCGATGCCTTGGAAGACCTAGTCGTGCGCCGGCACAGGCATTCCCAGTCGGTTGCTAGTGAGGTTGGAGCGGACTGGGCTGAACGGCTTGAGCCCGTCCAGCTGCTTGTCAATCCGACCGCAGCAGAGGATGCGATTGCCACCGAACTATCCGGAGTTTGGTTGCATCCTGAGTCCGGAAAGTCACCTGTCACAGACAAGCGCGGTGCCGAAGCGCTGTTCCCGTGGACACTTGCTAAAGCTTTTCTTTCCAGTCCCAAAGCGCTCCTGGAAACAATTGAGAGCCGTAAGAAACGGGCCAAAGATGCGGACAGCTTAGGTCCTGTAGAAGAGATCGCCCTAGATCGCCTAGCAGAACTGACCCGGGATGCGCTGGATCAAAGGACGGGGAAATTTGATGCCCTTGTTGACTACCTGAAAGAAATTGGTGTCCGCAAGGGCTCCCCCACCAGAGCTGTTGTCTTCGCAGAACGCGTTGCCACTTTAAAGTGGCTAGAGGAGAACCTGCCGAAGGCGTTGAAGATGCCAAAGTCTGCGTTTGAAGTGATGCACGGTTCGCTCCCCGACGTTGAACAGCAGCGGATCGTTGATGATTTTTCACGCGAGCACTCTCCCGTTCGCGTTCTCATCACCGGCGACGTGGCTTCCGAAGGCGTCAACTTGCACAAGCAGTGCCACAACTTGATTCACTACGACCTGCCCTGGTCACTAATCCGAATTGAGCAACGCAATGGGCGCATCGACCGTTGCGGTCAACGCCACTCGCCGCGGATTGCCATGCTTGTTCTACAGCCGACGGACGACAAGTTCTCAGGCGACATTCGCATCCTTTCGGCCCTACTTGAACGCGAACACGAAGCCCACCGAGCCCTAGGAGATTCCGCATCCTTGATGGGCAAATATTCGGTCAGCGCGGAAGAGAAAGAAATCGAGCGCGTCCTTTCCGGTCAAAAGAGTCTTGATGAAGTGCTGCACGCGCCCGAAGACATTGCGGATTCGGGAGACGAAGTCGCGTCACTGTTTGCAGGCCTCTTCGGACCTCCCGACGCCACGGAACCAGAGAAAGACCTAGCGACCACTACCGCGGCGAAAAGTGCCCAGCAAATAAACGCAGACAGCACTTCCGAAGCCAGCCTCTACGGCTCGCAAGTTGAGTTCCTGATCGACGCTCTAGCTGAAGCGTTCCCTGACCCTGCAGCGACAAGCCCAACGGTGTTGAGTTTGAATACTTCCCGCAAGAAGCCATTGCGAAGTTCACGCCTCCACCAGATCTTGTCCAACGCCTTGAAGTTCTGCCCCAGTCCTACCTTCAGGATCGGCGCGTCACAGAAACTGTTGTGCTGGCAACCAGCAAGGATCAAGGTCAGCGCCGCATGGACGCAGCAAGAGCGGACAAAACCGGTTCCTCTTGGCCCGACGCCTCATACCTGACCCCTCTGCATCCCGTCCTTAGCTGGGCCACAGACCGTTCACTTGCCTCTCTTGGCAGAGGCAAGGTGTTTGCCATCAGGGCCCAAGTTGACGCACCAACCGTCTTATTACTGACGACGCTCACAAACGCCGCGGGGGCGGTTGCGGCCGCCTCCTGGGTTGGAATCCAGTTCCCGGATCCTGCGAACCCCGCCTTCACTCTCACAGAACCATTTGGGTCCGCCCAAGAAGCCACAGCCGCTTACGGACTGGCGGAGGAACGACCAAACCCCGGACCTGTTGCAGACATCAAGCAACTGCAGCGCCTTGTGGGTCCAGCGGTCCGCGATGCCCAGGATTGGGCAGCAGAAGTCTTCCGGTCCGCTCAAGATGCGGCACAAGCCCAACAGGAGGAGTGGGAAGCGAAGACTCAGGCTTGGCAAGCCCAGGCTGGCACGCTGGTTCAGTGAAGCGCTGTCCAAGACGCACGTAAAGCAGTGGATTCACAAACGGAGCATGTCCGGGCTTTAGCGCCCAGCCGCCGCCTAGTTCGCCCCATCTTGGTGATGGTCCCGCAGGACTGGCCGGTCGCAGCCAACCCCACCGAAACCTCAGGATCATCCGCAGGACAAAAAGGTAAGAAGGAGTAACCGTGGCTTCTTTCGAATCAATCCTGATTGGGTCCGACTGGATCTCTGAGTACTACCTAACGTCAGACGGTAAGAACAGTTTCAACGCTTCTGTCCGCGCCAGAGAAAAGCAGTGGAAAGAACACGAAGCAGACGGCCACCGCAGCGCCAAGGCAAAGTTCACCGCCGTGCGCAGCGACTTACTTCTCGATCTAGTCAAGGCATCCGAAAGCAAGAACCCTGACAGCCCGGCCTACCGCGATTATCTTGCCCAACTCAAGGAGATCTTGGGCTTCACAGCCGGCAAAGGGATCACTGTTGAGACGGAAGGTTCCCTGCTTCGCATCTCTAACACCGGGACTGCCTCAAAATTAGCTGTAATTGAGATGGTCCCCGCTGACTCCCTTGAAGACTTCCTTTCGCGAAGTGACGACAACCTGCTCACGCCCACGTTTCTCCCGGATGAACAGGACCACAGCAACCCAGACCAAGGCGATACTGGCCAGACTTTCACCAACGCAGCCCGGCTCACATCCACTCTATTTCTAGGTGAGAATCCCCCAGCCTTCATTGTGTTGTTAGCAGGCAAGTGGGCTGTCCTAGCAGAAAGGGAACGCTGGGCGGAAGGTCGGTTCTTAGCGATCGACCTGCAGCTAGTCGCGGAAGCCAACGATGCACGCATCGGCCAGGAGATCAGCACCGCACTCACCTGCCTAGAGGCCTCTTCCCTTCTGCCCGACCATGAAGGTGATGCCTGGTGGACGCGCGAGCTAGCGAAGTCAGTGGAGCACACCGTTGGGGTGTCTAAAGACCTGCGTGAAGGTGTGCGTGAGTCCATCGAATCAATTGCGTCTGAGGTCGTAGCGCGCAGACAGGCACAAGGCCTGGACCCGCTCGCGCAATCCGACGCCCCAGTGTTGGCCCGCCAAGCCCTCCGGTTCCTTTACCGCATCCTGTTCCTCCTCTATGCGGAGGCCTCTCCTGAGCTGAAGATTCTCCCCATTGGCACCCCGGAGTACGAACAGGGCTATTCCCTTGACCGCCTCCGTGCACTGCTCCAAGTACCCCTAACAGATCCTGAAGACCAAGCAGGTACTCACCTCTACGGGTCCCTGGACACACTCTTCAAACTGGTCAACAAAGGCCACACACCAAAGGACCCCCAGGGAATTCGCTTCAACGCGTTGCGCGCAGACTTGTTTGAGCCCAAGGCGACCAACTTGATCGATGAGGTGGAGCTGGGCAACCAGGCCCTGCAGGAGCGCGTTGGAGAGTTGGAGTTTCAGCCCGCCCATGGTGTCTTTGACGCGGCCCATGGAAGCGTTGAACTTACCCGCAGCATCCACCTGCTCATCCGACATGACGAGGCCGAGGTCGTGAGCGCGCTGCCGCAACTCGTCGGTGTCCTCACTCGTCTTGTTGAGGAGGGGTTGGAGTTCCATCGCGCCCTTGCCAAACAGCTTTAGCGCGGCAGCGGTCCTGTCCGCATCGGACGGCATGTCTTGGAGGGCGGCGATGGTCAGGTTCAGGGCTTCTTCAGGGGTTTTGCCTTTCACCTCGTCAAACGAGAGGCCGACTGCTTCGAAGGCTTTGGACGCACTGTCGCCGTCTTCGGTCATCCCTCCCATGGTCTTTTGCAGGGTTTTCATCCCAATGCCCAGCACGTCGATGCTGGTTCCGGATTTGCGGAGGATGTAGGACCATTCCTGGAAGCCCTCACGCGACAAGCCCAGCTTTTGGCTGGTGTTGTTGATCTCCCGCCCAGTCGCGGCAGCATCCGAGGCGAGTTTGAACATGCCCGCACCCGCCGCCACTGCAGCAGTCCCAACCGCCACATAAGCCTTGACCGTCTCATCGATTTCTTTACCGAGGGCGTCATACC
>CAYFRO010000092.1:0-5134 GCA_964345565.1 uncultured Actinomyces sp. | reverse complement strand
GAGCCCTACATGGCGCCAGGGCTTGTGACTCCGGAGACAGCGGAGAGGGGGAAACTTCCCACCGATGTTCGGTGGCACACTATTGTCTCTCCCACGGGTAGGGAGAAGACGGGCTACGCGACACAGAAACCGCTTGGGATCCTAAGGCGGGTTGTGCAAGCCAGCAGCAGGCCCGGTGACTGGATTCTCGACTTCTTCGCGGGCAGTGGCACGACTGGAGCTGCCGCGTCGCAGCTGGGAAGGCGCTATGTTCTTGTGGATCAGAACCCGGAGGCAATCGAGGTCATGAGAGACCGTTTAGAAGGGCCACCAGGAATGCATCCCTCAGTGATTTCAGGCACCGCCAGCCAGGACTTAGTTTGGCCCTGCGAGCCTCGGCGGTAGATTCGTTCAAGCAACAGAAACGACCGGTAAGCGTTCCGTGTGGAGGTTGACCATGAATCAGCATTCGGAGCTCAAGAGTCCCACCAGGCTGGATAAACCAAAGCTGACAGCCAGCACTGTCGCGAACGTGTTGGTGGTCGCAGCCATCATCTTCATCCCGCTGATGTACGGGGGAGTCCTCTCTTCCGCGTATCAGGACCCCGTAGAACGCATCGGTCACATCCAGGCCGCAGTCGTCAACGAAGATGAGCCTCACGACGCCGAGTTCGTTTCAGGAGTCACGGAGACCGTTGACGTTGGCGAAATGCTGACCGATGCCCTGGTTAATCCCGAAGAGGGGGAGGACACCGGCTTCACCTGGACTCAAATGGACCGCGAGGAAGCGGAAGAGGATCTAGCTGACGCCTCGATCCGGGCGATCCTGTACATCCCCGCGGGGCTTTCCGAAGAAGTCTCGCTGATTGGGACGGCTAACGCTGCAGACGCCGTTTCCGGCCGCCTAGAACTGGTGACTGATGACGGCATCAACTACCTGGCGGGGACACTGGCCCGCTCGGTAGCCGCAACTCTCCAGGACAAAGTCAGCTCGGAAGCTTCCGAAATCTACGCGGCGGCGTTGTTGAACTCCCTGGAAGAGGTCCGCACCGGCATGGGGGATGCCGCGGACGGCGCAGTGCAGTTGGCTGAGGGAAGCGCGACACTCTCCGATGGGTTGCAACAACTTGATGAGGGAGCCGCCTCCGCCGCAGAAGGCTCCACCGAGTTGAGCAGTGGTGCCGACCAGCTCTCGGAAGGACTTGGACAAATGGCTTCCCAAGTTCCGGCGTTAGAGAGTGGGGTAAGCCAGCTTGCGGGCGGCACCTCGCAGCTTGCAGTAGGCGCTTCATCCTTGAACACCGGCATCAAGGCGTACACCGATGGGGTTTCCCAGGTTGCCGCCGGCGCACACACGCTCCGGTCCCAGACGCCAGCCTTACAGCAGGGCCTGCAGGACCTTCAGGAAGGTTCCACCCAGTTAGCGGAGGGGTCCGCGCAGCTGGATGAAGAGTTCAAGCAGATCAGCGAACCGGTCGCGCAGTTGAAGCCGATCCCAGCGGCGATCCGCGACCTGGTGGGGCGGCTTACCAGTGACGTGCAGGCGTTCTACGACCAGTGCGTAGCAGACCTGGGTGCAAGCGATGAACTATGCGTGCTGCTGGAAAAGGTCCTGGATCACCAAGCGGCCATCAACGTGAAGGTCGATGAGGTGGCGGACAAGGCGGACCAAGCCATTGACGGGGTCGCTGCTGCTCAGGACGCAATGGACCAGATCGCCGCAGGGTCCGATCAGCTGGACGAAGGCATCGGAACCCTCCGCGGTTCGATCGGCACCACCTCGGACGGGGCCACAAGCCAAACGGTCCTGGGCGCGGTCAACGCAATCGACGACGGATTGACGACTCTGTCGGGCAACTCTGCGGCTCTGAAGGACGGCGCCAGTCAACTGGCAAGTGGCAGTGCAGCCATAGCGAGCGGGACCGGCCAGCTGCAGGGCAAGATTCCGACCCTGGTGGCCGGCGTGGGCCAGTTGAACAGTGGCGCTGGGCAGGTGGCTACTGGTGCCGGGGCGCTCAGTGAGGGACTACATACCCTGGCTGAGGGGATGCGCGGTGCTGCCGAAGGAAGTCCTGCACTGGTGGATGGCGCTGAAGAGCTCAGTGAGGGACTCAGTGACGGCGTGGAGCGAATCCCGGACTACAGCCCCGCCGAGGTAGAGAAGATCGCGGAAACCTCATCCACCTTGGTGCGGGTCGAACCGGTGCGAGCGAACGAGGTCAACAACTCGGGTGCTGGCTTCAGCCCAATGTTTATTTCGTTGGCGCTCTGGATCGGTGGGATTGCAATCTTCCTGGTTCTGCCGGCCCTTGACCGCCGCCCCGGACCCGGCGAAACCTGGTGGATGGCCGCCGTGAGGCCCGCGCGGACCGCTGCTGTCTTCGCAGTCATCCAAGCGACGCTGGCTGTGCTCCTCACGAACTGGCTGGTCGAATTGCACGCGGTTCACGTGTGGGGGATGGTTGCGGTTGCCATCCTGGCCTCGCTGGCGTTCGTGGCGGTGAACCAAGCATGCATTGCAATGCTGGGCTACCGCGGGCGTTTTGTGTCCATTGTGCTGTTGCTGCTCCAGATCGCTTCCATGGGCGCGACATTCCCGGTAGAGACGATGCCCGCGTTCTTTAACTGGATTCACCCGTGGCTGCCCATGACCTACACGCAGTTGTCGTTCCGTGCGCTGATCGCGGGGAGCGGAACCCCGGGCATCATCCCGAAGACCATCGCAGTGCTACTGATCTGGCTGCTTGCCTCTGCGGCACTGGTGCTACTCGGCGCCTACCTGCGAACAAAGAACCACCCTCTTCCCTACGACGCTGCGTTGCTGCCGGACAACTACCCGGACGAGGACAAGGTCACCCCGAGCGCCCTCGCCGAACGCAAAGATCTGAAAAAGCAGATGGTCGAAGACGGCAAAGCGAAGCTGCAAAGCGGTAAGGCGAAGTTGCAAAGCGGCAAGGCGAAGCTGATCGCTCGCGGGATCGTGGCGGGTCATCCTGGAACTTTGGGCACCGTCGGCCCAAGATCCACAACCGTAACTCTGGAACAACCCAAGGAGCGGCCGGACAACGAAGAGATCGAGACCGGCGGTAACGGATAAGGGCGCATAGGGAGAACCAATGGTGGGCATTCGTGAGACCATTTTCGGCGCGGCCTACTACGACGAGTACATGCCGGTGGAACGTCTTTCTGAAGACATAGAGATGATCGGCGCCGCAGGCATGAACACCGTCCGGATCGCAGAGTCGACCTGGTCGACGTGTGAGCCCCAGCCGGGCGTTTTCGATTTCTCCTCAGTCGACCGCACCCTCGATGCCATGGACGCCGCAGGAATCAACGTGATCGTAGGTACCCCCACCTACGCGGTTCCGACGTGGCTGGTGGAGTCCTACCCGGAAGTTCTGGCAACAACCAGTGAGGGACCGGGACGCTACGGGGCGCGCCAGATCATGAACATCACTTCACCTGCTTACCTATGACACGCCGAGAGAATCATCCGAAAACTCATGGAGCACGCGGCCACCCGCAAGTGCGTCATCGGTTTCCAGGTCGACAACGAAACGAAGTATTTCGACACCGCATCCCCTGACGTCCAACGGCGTTTCGTGAAGCACCTTCGAGGACTGTTCAACGATGACCTCGATGCGCTCAACGCAGCGTACGGGTTTGACTACTGGTCGAATTGGGTGAACGCGTGGGAGGACTTCCCGGACGTACGAGGCACCATCAACGGGTCCCTGGGTGCGGAGTGGGACAGGTTCCGTCGCTTTCTGGTGATCGAGTTTCTGTCGTGGCAAGCGGACTTGGTGAGAGAGTACAAACGAGACGATCAGTTCATCACCCACAACTTGGACTTCGATTTCGGGCCGGGCTGGTCTTACGGACTGCAACCTGCCGTGGACCATTTCGAGGTCGCGAAGGTCCTGGACATTGCGGGTACGGACATCTACCACCCGACCGAGGACGCCTTGACTGGCAGGGAGATCGCCCTTGGCGGCGACATGACCCGCTCGGTAAAAGGGGGACAGAACTACCTTGTGTTAGAAACCCAGGCTCAGGGCCAGATGGGGTGGCTTCCTTACCCGGGCCAGCTGCGCCTCCAGGCGCTCAGCCACATCGCCAGCGGCGCCGACGGCGTCATGTACTGGCACTGGCACTCAAGCCACAACGGTTTCGAAACCTATTGGAAGGGAGTCCTTAGCCAAGACTTTGAGCCGAACCCGACCTACTTGGAAGCAGCAGAGATCGGCAAAGAACTCGCGGAGGCTGGGGACCATCTGCACGGGATCCAGAAGGACAACAAAGTCGCGATCCTGGTCAGTAACGAGTCCTTGACTGCGCTGGACTGGTTCGGGATCGACACTGGGTTCCCAACGGAGGTCGGGGAATCCATCCGGTACAACGACGTCTTACGTTGGGTCTACGACACACTGTTTGACCTGAACATTGAAGTCGACTTTGTCGATGCTGAACAGGGCGACCTAGCTGGTTATTCAATGGTTGTTGCCCCAGCACTTTACGTCGCGTCCCAACAGACGTTGGACAAACTTCGTTGCTATGTCGAGGAAGGGGGGAACCTTGTCAGCACCTTCCGTAGCTTCGTTACTGACGAACACGTGAAGGTTTGGCCTGACCGACTACCTCATTCCCTGACGGACGTTTTTGGGTTCGGCTACGATCAGTTCACTAGGCCCTCGGGTGTCAAAGTTTCACTTGAGGGCAGCCTCGGCGACCAGGTGGACAGAGCTTCCGGGACGGACCCAGATGTCACCCATTTCATGGAGGTCCTTGTCCCCGCAGAAGATTCTCCTGTGGAGACGCTGGCGTCCTACGATCACTACGCTTGGCACGGCCCTGCGGTCACCCGCAACCGGTACGGGAAGGGGAGCGCCACCCATGTTGGCGCCATGGTTTCCCAGGACGTGTTAGCCCAGGTCTTCCAGCTGGTTGCAGGCGATGCTGGGGTCACCGACTGGGCACAAGACCTTGCAGGCAAAGTATCCGTGCGACGGGGACGCAACGCGGCAGGGAGAGACCTGGCGTTCTTCTTCAACTACTCGAAGGACCCCGTCACCTTCACGCTCCCAGTCAGTGGTGCCAACCTCGCGACTGGGGAAGTGATCGGAGAAGGGTCGCAGGTCCAGGTCGCGGGTTGGGA
>CAYFRO010000091.1:0-5137 GCA_964345565.1 uncultured Actinomyces sp. | reverse complement strand
TAGCTACAATGCCTTGGGGATTATGTCCTATGGCTTGCTTGATCTTTACCAAAGTGATGAAGATGCGCACTCCATCATTGTAGAGATGTGTGCAGGCCTTCAACGAAGATGCATATCCACTGGCCGACTTCAGATATTTGCTGTATTTGCGTTGCCATTCATGGATCTGATTGAACTCTGCTGCCATGGCATTTTGCATGGCTGCCGTTTGAGTCTGTCCTTTGATTTGACTATCAATCTGGCTGTTGATTAGTTCATTGCCTTCTGCCAATGCTGCCCATTCCAAAGGATTGGATGCAGTCAACTGCGCATGAGCATATTGTCCGAGACAAAAGAAGAGCACTAGCGTCAACAGTTTACCTATTTGTGATTTCATATATTCCGTTGTTCTTGCGACTGGTTATTACTCTTTCTCTTATAACACTCACATAATCAAGGCTGGATTTAGCCCCGATTATGTCAAGTCTGGGTGTGGTACGGTCTCCTGAATAGATGCTGATTGTCTTTAGCCCTAACAGCTGTTGTATCAGCGTTTGATGTTCTCGAAAATCAACCACACGGTAGAGCTCGATATATTCTATCTTTCGTTGGAATATGCCTTGCTCTATTACAAGCTGCTCTGTTCCTACAAGGAATTTCATGAAACGTAGATAGAAGAACCGATAGACCAAACACAGGGTAAGAAGAAGGCTGACAATCAAAACCACATTACGGAAAGGCATGTCCTCAATACCGGCATATATCAATCCTATTGGACAAATTATTAACAATGGCAGTTCATTGATGATGAACTGCTTCCAATGGGGGCGTATAACTATGGTCTTATAGATGAGTTGTTTCTTCATATTATCCTTGTTTGATTGTTGTTAACGTCGAAACCAGGAATGTTTCTTCTCTTCCTGCTTTTCTTCGTTTTCTTCTGATTCTTTTTTCTCGTAGTCTTCCTCTTTTTCGATTACCACGTCATTGCCATCGGCATCAAGAGCAGTTTCTATCTCATCGGTCTGTGAATAGGCTTTTTTATCCAGAAGTTGGTCATTCCAATCCTTATAGCTTTCTTCGCAAGGTTCATAGTAGATTTTGACGTCCTCCTGAGCACGATATTCCTTAACAGCATTCCTCAATGCGTCGGAATATGCTTTGTTGGATTTTTTTAATTCGTCTTCCATATCACTCAGATCTTCCTTGCATACTAGGCCACCTTGCTTTGCAGCGTAGTATTCTATCGCATTGCTTTCATAAGTGCCATAGAGATCGAGGAGCTCTTTAGGTAAGTAATCTTCATTTCCAGAGAATATGCTGTCATTCTTAAGCGTTTTCATGTATTCGCCCAATGTATCGTTTCTTAATGTCATATCAATATGAAGTTCTTCGGCTAGCTGATTAAGACTGAAACGATTGTCCTTAAAGTCTTTCTGAATGGACTCGAAATGCTTCAAGTTCTTTCCACTTTTGGCTATAAGGAAATTCATTGCGAACATTCTACCTGCCATATCTCTGTCAAAGCACAAATGATGATTGGCGTTTGACGTTTCTGCTAGCATTCCCTTGAACTGCTGTATGCTTGGATTACCTCCTGTGCTTACGAATACTGACTTCTTCAAATCAAATAGTTCTCGGGTGAACTCCTTGATTTCTGCACTTCCATTATAGGTTCCTTCGCTCTGCATGTACTCGTAACCTCCAATGGTGTCATCAAGCTGCTCTTTCTTGATCTGATAGAATGCCATCGCATCAAAGGCACTCTCAAACCAATACACATTCTTTGCTTGACTCAAATCCTTGCCCATAGGTGAAGCTATCCACAGTCCTTGCGTTGCATTACTGCCAGCAGCCATGCCTTTGTAGGCTGTCTTGCCGTTAATGTCTGCACGGCTACGTTCTTCTAGCCCAACAATGGTTTTCAAATCGTTGGGCTTACGTAATGGAAATGCAAGGTTTGTATAGGTCTTGTTGTTGGATGCTTCCTTTATTGCAATGAAGAAATTATGGGCAAATGCTTTCTGGGTATCAAGGCTGATGCCACGAGTCTTGAAATACGAATAGAAAGGCTTCTGTGTGCTGAAGTCTTTCCTATCGAATGTAAGACAAGTATAATCTTTAATGTCAAAAGGTTTGGCACTACGTTCACTTGCTATGTTTACAGAGGGTCTATTGATAATCGGGTTGTTCAGTAGTCGGTTGCATACCAAATTGACCAATCGGTCAGCAGACATACCGGGCTGATACTCTTTGAAGAGCTCGGGGTGTTCTCTGATGAATCCGATTACATTATAGTTCTTCTGGGCAGGTGGCTGAAAACAACACTTGCCGTTAGCTGTTACAATAAATTTGTCTCCCTTGATTCGATGCCCATCACTGTCTATTCGAACGTATGAAGGATAGCGAATGCCATCACGTCGGTTGAGCTGATAGCCTGCGTCCTTCAATACGTCTTGGATGTTTATACGATTAAGGAAGTCATCGTAATTTAGTTGACTCATTGACTGTCTTTTTTAGGGTTATTACATGCCATGGCGGAGTTCATGATGCGCTTGTTCGGCGTTGATGGCAGCTTCAAAATTTCGGGCTGCCACATCACCAGGCGTATCTACTCCTGGTTTGAAATATACTCGAGGTTCACAGTGGTGGTGCTCCATATAGATTTCGGGGCGGTGATGTCCCATTCCACGCCCTAGTTCACCCATAGCAGCTACACCTGCAAACAGAGCTGCACCGATTTTGGTACCTAGAGAAACTCCATCTGGACGATTCTTCATGTCCACTTCACCAAAGATCTTAGAGAAGAGCTTCATGCGGTGAAAGTCATCAACAGCCATAAACTTGTCATACTGTTTTTTCGTGATTTCATGACTAATGCTTTCGCCATTGATTACAGCCGTCATCTTGAACTTGTCTTTGCCTTCTGTTGGCTCTACTTTGATTTCTCCAACTTCAACTTCTCGGCCATGTGCTCCTTCCCGAAACCAACCTTTGTTTTCTTGAAGTTCTCGACCATCTACTACACCTACATTCTTATCGAGCGGCATATCGACCATTTCTTGCCTGATGTCAACATCGTCTGCAACGTCTGGTTGCATACGTGCTTCTAGTTCTTGCTTTACCTCTGGCTTGAGATTGATAGCCAACTGATCTTTGCTGTTGAGCATAGCCAAAGTGACCTTGTCCGAAAAATCGTCCTTGATGACGTTATTGAGGATTTCCAATCTTTTGTCCAATGATACTTCCTTCAGCGAGTTATTGGTCAATGCCTTTAGTTCATCTTCACGAAGGTTGTACACCATATCTGAATTTGTGGCGGTGGATTGAATAGTCAGCATCTTGTTCTGGGCATCAATGATGATACCATGTGACTGAAGACATTCTTGCCACTTTTCATTACTGAAATAGACTTGCGACGTGATAAGCTCATTGTAGGGCTTGGCTGGTTCTTGACTACGAGGGCGCATTGGTGTAGGAGTAATCACGGCTTGTAGATTCTCCAATACGTCGGCCTGTGGAGCAACGGCTTGTGCTTGCTGTCCCTTATAGTAAAAGCCATAAGAACCAGATCGCATTTCGCCTGGTTTGAGACGGCCATCAGGACGATCAGCAACCATCGGTGCCCCAGGATAGAACAACTGTCCTCCGACTCTTCTCAGATGGAAACCGTCTTGTCTGCGAGGTGTCCATCCAAGAAAATGTCTATCCCAACCTGTACGACCATATTCTCCAGCTCCGATACGATAGCCATGGAGCCCCATGGCAACTCTACCATTTGCATTTCTTGCGTTTACGAAACTGCGTGGCATGTAGAAATCGTTACCGACTATGCTGGTGAAAACATTGTAAGCCTTTTTGTTGGCATAGTTGGTTCCCCAATCTGTAAGAGCCAGCATCTGCTTCTCTGTTAGATTGTAGGTTAGCAACGGCGAATCATGTCCCATCACAGCAAGTTTGTAACCGTCACCGGCTACAACAATATGGGCTTGCATTCCATTACGCATGAGCATGTCTCTCATTTCTGGTTGCAAGTCCATTTCTCGAGGATTTGTTTGTTTTCTTATCGCCATATAAATAGTTGAATTTTTGAGGTTAGGCTTCTCCGTTTGCAAGTGCTTCTTCTAGCTCTTGCGATTTGTGATGAACGAATTGTTCGGCAGTTTCATCACTAATAGTCAGAGAATTGACCTTGCAATACTCTTCGTATTCTTCCTGCCACTCTGCACTGAAATGGTTGACATATCCTAGCCAACCAATTTCACCTCGCTGCATCTTCTCGATGAGCACGTCTTCTGGGTAATAAATTGCTTTACTCATTTTGTCTTTTGATTTTTAAGTGATTATTTTCTTTGGTGGACGGCAGCGTTACGTTCTGCGCTCTTCTTTTGCTCGTTCCATAGTTCTTCGGTATATTCTTCCTCAGGAATATAGTCAAGGAAACCATCGTCTCCGATTACCCAGCAACCATAACAACCAAAGGTGTACTTTGACCATTCTCGCTTGCCGTTTTCCTTCCATTTCTGAGCATCACTTCCTGCGAAACGAATACCTGTTTGATTGTTCAAGTCGATGCCTACAGAAACCAACTCGTCGTTGGAAATGAAAGTCAAGGCATCTCCAGTCTGAATGACCTTCAACTCGCCAGAACTGAGTCCTAACTCATCTGATAGGATCTGCAGATTGCGACCAATGACAGGTGTAGGAACGGCCATAACCTGATTGGTCTCGTTGTCAATCTGAACAAAGGCTTTGGTTTCCTTGCCCTCAGGAGTGGTAATATCGGCAATTACGGCTTTGCCTTCTTTCAACAATTCCTGTTGACTTTTATTGAATTGGTCCAATGGAGCATATCTGAGCACAGGGTAAAACATAACATCCACCTTGTCGTCTAAGCGGACAAGTGCGAACTTTGACATACTTTTCACGGTATGACCATTCTCATCTTTGATTCGAATCGGCAGAACTGGCGATGGCTTTCCATTCGCAATATCGTCTAAAGCGAACAGTGGTAAATCTTCAATCATCTCATGTGTCAACCCGAACTTTTCTAGAATTTCATACGGAACTTCTTTTTCTTCAAATGTACTTTGTTTCATACTTTAATTAGTTTGAATTATGCTTTTGTCGCCAAAGGTAGTTACCTTTTTCATGCTAA
>CAYFRO010000090.1:0-5396 GCA_964345565.1 uncultured Actinomyces sp. | reverse complement strand
CGCAAACCAAACAAAACAGTGAGGGAGAACCCAACCAGGGTCCTCCCTCACAACCGTTTAACCCCCAAAAACCAAACCAACGGCTCGGCCGCGAGATCCCACCCAGTTCGGCCACGAGTTAGCACCCGGAGAACCGCCTCGTTCCGGACGGAGAAGGTGGCTAACCCGCGGCCGAACCGGAAGAAGCGCAGACGGCGGCTAACCCGCGGCCAAACCGGGAGAAGCCGAGACCGGGAGAGCGTAACCCACGCTTCAACGAAACTGTGCGAACGTTGCTCCGGCCGAGTTCTGCTTCAGTTGCTGCGTGGGTCGTTCACTAAGACTTGGAATAGGTCCCACCCTGTATACGCGTCCGTTATCAACACTAGGTGGGGACGGTCCGCAGTGAAGTACTTGGGGACAGGCGGTTCGTCTTCAAGGGCCGCGGTGGACTCGACAGCTATCTCGGTAACAGCGGCTGCTGCTGTTCCGTCCTCGTCAATTTGGATCCGTGCTTGCTGATTTATCAGAGAAACAACTAGTTCCTCTTCGCCTTCAGCTCCTCCCTCGGAAATGTACTGTAGCGCCGGAGGGCTCGCCGAAAAGACGGAAGTGAGCCCCATGTCTGCAAGCGAGGGGACCAGGTCAAAGGACGACTGCAAGTCGACCTTCGGGATCTTCACCACCACATCCTCCACATTCAAATGGTCCTCCAAACCCGACACCATCTCCGGTGTCAGACTTGTGGGCTCCACCCCGTCAGGCGGCAGGACATACAACGCCACAAGTTGCCCCTCGGTGCCATAAGGAAGCTCAACCATCAGCCACCCATCCAACTCTGCGTATCGGATGGGTAGCTGAGCGGTCATGAACTCTGTAGTGATTTCTTCTCCGGTAGAAAGTGTGAAGTCAGCGGGCGCACTGTTGGCCGCGTCGAACGGACACTGCCACTTTGACACGAACAAGACGGCATTCTGCAAGACGAAACGTAGCTGAGGTGAAAGCTCCACTGCCGATTCTTCAATGAGCCCAGCCGTGTTTTCCCGCACCCATTGATCCAAATACTTCTTAGCTGAAGCAGAAGCGAGGTCCACGGTGGCAACGTGAGCACCAAACCACTTCATCAAAGACTCGGAATACTTCGCTTTCGGCGTGAACCCATCGTTGAGGACCAGTTGGTTAGCCAAGTGAACCCGCGGTTCTTCCGGCAGAGCATCGAGGTCGACCTTGTCCAGATCCGTTGCGAACGGCTCAAGACTTCCGATCAATGCGTTCGCCGCCCTGTCTCGGTCTTGGCCGCCAACACCTAAAACCTCAGTGAACTGAGCTTCCGCCTCGCCCGTCGCGCCGGACCCTAGCATCGACAAGGCAATGACCGTCGAGGCAGGCGATGTCACGATCGTATCGTTCGCGTGATCGGCCAACACAGAAAGACCCAAAGCTCGCGTTGACGCAACCATCTCGACAGCACTTGGAACACTGTCAAACTCAAGGTGCTCGGCTGGTTCGCTTTGGGTCGCGGGATCGATCGACCCAGACGAGCAACCGGCACCCAACGCCAACAGCGCAGCCGCGCCAGCCAACAGGAACTTGTGAGCCCCACGTAGTCCGTTCATACCCAGAAGTGTAGAGGGCCACACCAAAAGCCTTGCCTGCCTAGAACAGCGTGGTCGTTGCTGCCGGAAGACCTCCCCCAGGCGGTGTCAGAGCTACGACTCGCGGCCGAACCAGACGTGCCGCGTGCGTGCGGTTGGGCCGCGGGTTATCGGAGGTAATCGTCCTCCAGGGGTGGTTTTGGGGGCGGACCCCGCGGCCGAACCGACGGGCCGGGGGGGGCTGGGTGACACCCCGCGGCCGGGGGGGGGGAGGGGGCGGGGGGGGCCGGTCGGGGGGGCCAGGTGGAGGGGGCGAGTTGGAGGGGGCCAGGTGGAGGGGGCCAGGTGGAGGTGGCTAGTTGGAGGGGCTAGTCGTAGGGGTAACCGGTTCCCATTTGCCCGACGAGCTCTTCCACGTCGACGCTAGGGCACAGCGTGTCCAGGCGGTTTAGTAACCGGGCCTCCTCTTCCATGAGTTCCCAGAAGTCCTGCTCAGTAAGCATGGTCACGAAAAGGTAGCCCGGGTCTGCGACGCGGTTTACCAGATCCGCGTAGTCGTCCCATGCGTTGCGGACCTCCCTGTTACCAATCTGCTTAGACACGTAATCCATGGCCGCGGACATAGAAGAGCCAAGGCTTTTGAAGGAGTCGTTGATTAGAGCATCGAAGTCTTCGAGTTCATAAGCGTCATAGTCGGGCTCATCCCTCAAGAATCGCTCTGGGTCAGCGGCAACGTCAGCCAGAGCATCCACCAGGTTCTGACAGCCTTGCTCTCTGGAGACGCCAAAGCCGAAGACTGGGACAGAACCGCCCGCGCGAGCCGTGATCCCTGCTCCTATTGCCACAAAGGCAACGATCACAACCAGCCAACCGATCAGCCCGCCCGTGGGAACCCCCGTTTTCGCAGAGGCTTTCGGGAGCGAGGAAGCTTTCCAAGAGGCCTGCTGCGGTCCGTTAGCTGCCCACTGTTGCGTGGTCCCCCACTCATCCTGCGTAGCCCACTCATCCTGCGTAGCCCACCCACCCTGGGTAGCGGAAGCCCGAAGTGCGGCCTCTTCCGCAATCCAGACGCGCAGTTCCGGGTAACACGCGGGGTTCTGGTAGATCAGGGGCTGCAGTTCGAGGTGGTTCGTCGCCAGCCAATACAGGGTCTCGGGTGACGTTGCCGGATTCGACGCTAACGCACTGAGCTCAGGATTCACTGTTGGCCCCTCTGCAAGTGAAGTCGCCGCAACCAGCCCGGCCCGCTTGGCCTTAGCCGGATCCACGCGACGCTGTGTTGTTTCCTGTGAGACAGGTCGCGAAAGCGCCCTAGGCCAGATCTTAGCTGGGCATCCAGGGGCCGCTAACAAACGTCATAGAAGTTAGACAGGCTTTGGAAATCCGCAACCAGCCAGACCAGAGGCGTCTAGCAGGTCTTCATAAAACAGGCCAAAGGGGTTTGGCAGGCCAAAGAGGGCAAGCAGGCCGAAGGGGTTTGGCAGGCCGAAGGGGGTGAGTAGGTCAGGGGTGTCAGGTCACGGGGTGCAGCACGTCAAAGGGGCTACGCCGGCTGAACAGGCCCCCGCTGGCGCTTCGCTGAGACCGGTCCGCTAGAGTCCCGCAACAAAACGTTGACCGGCACAAACTTGGGCGTTCGCGGGGCAACGGCCTCGCCCTCGATCTCGTCAATAAGGATGTTGACGGCCTCAGCAGCGTATTCCCGGAACTCCTGACGCGCGGTTGTGAGGGGCGGGTCCGAAAACTCGCTCAGCTCCCACCCGTCGAAACCGACGACAGAGATGTCCTCAGGCACCCTCAGACCGTTCTGGTTCAGCGCCCTAATCAGCCCGAACGCCATCTCATCGTTGCCACAAAGGACCGCGGTAACATCGGGGTCTTTAGCGATTTCAAGACCGGCCCGATACCCCGAGTCCATCGTCCAGTCGCCCTGCCACAGCTTCCCCGGCGGCAACCCCGCCTCGAGCAGGCTCTGCTGCCAAGCGAGTTGCCGCACGACCGCCGGGTGAGAGTCGGCAGCACCTGCAATGTGGTGGATATTGCGGTGACCCAGCGCTTTCAGGTGATCCATCAGGTCCCGGATGCCCTGGACTTGATCCCCTACAACCGCGGGATAGAACCCGACCAGCTTAGAGTCGCAGACGACAACGGGGAGGTTAGGCGGAAGGGTGACCGACTCATTCCTTGCCAGGCCGATGCGGACAATGATCAGGCCGTCTATGGGGAGTGCGGCTAAGCGAGCTAGGGCCTCTTGCAAATCAGAGGTTTCCGGCTGACTCACCTGCACAACGGTGACCGAGTAGCCGCGTTTGCCCGCCTCGCTAACGATCCCGCCGATCGTGAGGGACTCACCCGTGCGTTCAAGCTGCTGGGTAACAACGCCGATGGCCTTATAAGCGCCGTGTCGCAGTGCCCTCGCGGCGTGGTTAGGAACGTAGCCCAACTCCCTCATTGCTTCCCGAACCCGCGCCGCGGTTTGTTCGGTGACCTGGTCGGAGCCCGTCGAGACCCGGGATGCGGTTTGCGGGGAGACGCCCGCCAAGCGCGCCACGTCGGCCAGGGAAGGTCCCTTCCGACGAGGTGGCGCCGCTTCAGGTTGCGTCATGACTGCATGCTACCTGGACCCGCCCAACTCGCGCGGGCAGAGAGTCGTTGCGGGTTTGTAACCTAATTTTGTGGTCCTCGCCATTGGTTTCCGTTTGCCTAGTCCTGACGTTGGTAACGTTATCAATGCTGGTCGATCAGGTAAGGACGCCGCTTCGGCAGCCCCTTATCAACCCTCAGGACTACCCGGTTCTGGGGAACTCGTCCCTAACAGAAGGAAGCTAAGAATGAGGACAACTCGGATCAAGCCTCTGATCGCCGTTGCTGCCGCGTTCCCCCCTGGCCATTTCGCTCGCAGCGTGTGGTGGGGATAAGAGCGATAGCGACAAGCCCGACGAAGGTAAGGCTGAAGGCAACGAACTAACCGTTTGGACCTGGGACCCCGCCTTCAACATTTACGCAATGCAGGAAGCGGAAAAGGTTTACCAACAGGATCACCCTGACTTCAAACTCAACATCATTGAGACCCCCTGGGACGACATCCAGACCAAGCTGACCACGCTGGCCATGTCGGACACCCTGGACGAGCTCCCCGACATTTTCCTGATCCAAAACAACGCCACATAGAAGAACGTCATCAACTACCCTGACGTCTTCGGCGACATGACGGGCGGACCCGTTGACTTCTCAGAGTTCCCCGAATCGGTCGTAGCGTACTCGACCATCGACGGCCAGCACTACGCTGTTCCCTTCGACTCTGGAACCGCCGTCAACGCAATGCGCATCGACATCCTGGAAGAAGCTGGGCTTTCGATCGATGACTTCACCGACATCACGTACGAGGAGTACATCGAGCTTGGCAAGCAGGTCCTAGACAAGACTGGCAAACCGCTCCTGTCCGGTGTTCGCGGCGAAGCAGACATGATCATGATGATGTTGCAGTCCGCCGCCGCTTCACTCTTCGATGACGAGGGCAACCCGACGCTCGACAGCCCCGAGGTCGGCAAGGTCCTGGAACAGTACGCCGAACTCGTGAACTCTGGCGTGATGGTCGAAACCAACTCGTGGGATGAGTACATTGGCACCATCGTCAACGACCAGGTCGCCGGCACCATCAATCGACGGTCACGGTCTACTCCCCGCAACGATGCACTCGACCATCAACGCTGTGGTGACAACGCTCTTAGCACTGATCATTTGTTCGTTCGCCGGCTACGGCTTCGAGATCTACCACTCGCGCGGCAAAGACAACCTGATGAAGGTCATCCTGCTTGCGAT
>CAYFRO010000089.1:0-5994 GCA_964345565.1 uncultured Actinomyces sp. | reverse complement strand
CAATTGAGAATCTTATGAGAGGAAATGGAACAGAAGATGGAGAACCAACCTGAACACTATTTTAATAACAGCGTAGCTTTGGAGAATAAACCGGAGGAAATGGAAGAACTCGTGAACCTCGCGGGTTATCAAGTCACAAAGGCGGAGCTGTTTGCCCACTCCCGTGAACCCGCTATTACCATTTGGGATAGCAGAATTAAGTTTAATATGGCTTGCTTGAGGCGCTTTCCTGGGGTCACCCACATACAGATATTAATTCACCCGGAGCAAAAGAGGCTCATTGTCCGCCCTTGTGAAGCCGACGCCCCGGACTCACTGCGGTGGGCACGAGGTGGCGGTGAAAAGGAACTCATGAACCGAGATTTGCTTTGTAAGATCTTCGCAGCAAAAGTGTTTGACCTTATGGGATGGGATGCCCAATACCGCTATAAGATGATGGGTAAGCCTGCGGTATGCGATGGTGAAATGTTATACCTTTTCAAATTGACCGATTTTGAGTTGTTTGTGAAAGGCAAAAAGACAAAGTCCTATCTGCCCGGTGAATGGCGAGAGTATTTTGGCACCCCTGTAGAGCAGCACGAAGAGTCTTACAAAATAGACCTTGCCGATGGCTATATTATAACAGATAAAACGTAAGGAGGTTTTAATATGAGCGTAATGAGCCCTATTGAGGAAGTTTCATTGGAGGGATTTCAGATTGTTGCCTCCGATATGTTTGTCCATCTTCCTCGCAAAAGTGATGCGACGTGTACCATTTGGCCGACTAAATTGTCGTTCAGCAAACTGGTGCTTTCCGCTCTGAACAACTGTGAGTTCGTGCGTATAGAGGTGAATCCCAAAACAAAATGCCTCATCGTACTGCCAGTTACCTCATCCGACAAAAACAGCATTAGGTGGATAAAGGGCACCAAAGAATTCAGTATCCGCAATATGGAATCCAAGAGGTTCGGTGATCAAGTATACCAGGCGTGGGGCTTGGATATGGATTACAACTATCGTGCCGTGGGTCGCTTGGTTTCTGCTAACCAAAAAGTAATGATGCTGTTTGATTTTAGCAGTGCGGAAAGCTGGAAGACAAAAAAGGAAGGATAAAAATATGGAAGATACATACATATCGTTCTACCTCCGAAATAATTGCATTCACATATTTGTTGATGCTCTGCGTGGCATTGGAAGTCCGAAGTATGTATGTTTTTTGATTGCTGATGATGGGAACTCCCTAATCCTGTCCCCGTATAAAAAGAAAGATTTTCACTCGCATCGTGTTCCACAAGACGTTTATCACGGAACACGCAGTTTGGAATTAGAAAGTATGCGCCTGTGCCAAATCCTTACGGTAGAGTTTGGCTGGGACAGCAGCAAATCATACCGCATACCCGGTCGGTTGGTCGAGGATAAAAAAATCGTTGTTTTCGACCTTCGCCGTGCATCGAAAATAGGAGAATAAAAACAGACAGACTTTCGTTTTCTGAAGGTCTGTCTATTGCACTTTACAGAACGGAGAAAGAGTATGAAAATCATAAAGAACGCCATCCGTTGTAAAATCTGCGGTGATGAGATAGAGTCCATATACAGGCACGATTATGTCACTTGCCGTTGCGGTGCCTGTGCGGTTGATGGTGGGCATAATTACCTTCGGAGATCCTTTAAGTCCCCGGATTGTTTTGAGGATATTTCCATAGTCGTTCCGACCGAGAAAGAAAAGGAAGTTGTGCCGGATGACGCTGAATGAAACAAAACTCATCACTACAATATAGCAGTGAGGAGTTCGTTTGTTTTACATTACTTTTGAGCCACAGCCAGAGCAGAATTTCGCTCCAGGATTCAAAGGTTCTCCGCATTCAATACAGAAAGCGGGCTTCTTTACTTCGATTTTATTGCCGCATTCCGGGCAGAATTTAGCACTCGCAGCCAACTTCGTATGGCAATTAGGACACTCTATTTCTTCAGTAGCTACAGCAGGTGCAGATGCTACGGATGTATCCACAGCAGGAGTGGCAGGAGCGTCTTGTGCTGCCATTGCATTGTTGAAGTTTTCAATCGCGCTGACGATATCGGGCATAATGTATTCTTCAATCTTCTCCGTATAACGATACAGGTATTCGTCAAAATCAAAGTGGTTAGAGCCTTTCTTAGAGGAAATAAATGCTTCCCTCAATTCCTGGCCTACTTCCTTGAAAGCACCCAATACAGAATCATCACTGTCTTCGTCATCATCAACATCGAGAACAGGGACACCGTCGAAATATGGTGCGAACTTTGTAACCAACATCAGTTCTTCATTCTTCAAAATCAAGCCACTGGCATTCTTTGCAAGGGCGGTAAAGAAATCCCTAATCAAGTACAAGTATTCAAGATTTTTGTTAGCTTTTTCTTTAACCTTTCTGAACTCGCCTTTTTCCCTAAAAGAAAGCTTCACGCCTTTCTTCGCCTGGATCTGCTCAATAAGGTTTTTTGTTTCGCACTCCAATTCAGTAATCATCTTACTGACGCGTGCTAAATTAGTTCTTATGTATTTGCAATAACCGCTGGTCTGCTCACGATTTTGTTTCTTCGTGAGTTCATCCTCAACCTTCTCTACAATCTTCGAGCCAGCCATTTTTCCAATAACACCGAATATGCCCATATATGTAACCTCCAAGTTAGAATTCTTATTCAGCAGGCGGTACAGGAGGAGCAAACAGCCCCTTCAAATCATCTGCTTCTCCCGCTTTAATCCAATTAGCCATACCTGTTTTCCATACCAAACTATCTGCAGTAAGCTGACCGCCCATAATCATCTGCTGCAACACTTGTAGATTGTAGGGGCCGGTTGCTTGACCATTAACGGCAACGTGGTATGCAACTACAGGGATGGGAGGAGGTGTCATACCGGGCTGACCTGCTTGATTCATACCCGACATTGCATTGCCCATAACACCGGCAATATTCTGACCTACAACTCCACCAACAGCCATACTTGCCATCATTGCAGCCGGATTAAATCCCATACCGCTACCTCCATCACCGCCCATATCGATTGTGCCTGCACCATTTGCACCCATCTGTCCAAGTGCCTCTGCACCAGCAACACCAACCTCTGCCTGCTTCTCGACTTGGTAAGCACCAATGTTCGCAGAACGAGTATGCATATGCTGTGCGTATGCGCCCTCTTCACGGGCAATACGAAGACTCTCTTCGTAATCGGCTGCCTCGATACGCTGTTTCTCTGCGATATCCCGGATACGCGCTTCAGCTTCTGCTCTTGTAGTTGCACCCGTAATATCTTTGGTTACACTCATCAACTGACGATAACCCTCGCTGGATTTGTCAATCTCAATAGAACCAATGTCAACACCCGAAACCACAACACCGAAGGTTTCTTTTAAACGCTCGGAAATATCGTATTCAACTGCATCGTTAATGGTAGCGGTTTTGGTTTCAATCTGCACCAACGGAATGTTATGAGCGGCAGGTGCGTTTGCTACCGCATCTTTCACGTAACGGCTGACCGCATCGCGGATTTGGCGTTGGAAGTCATCCAGGTTAAAGTTACTGAGTCTATGTAATTTGATGAATTCACGATAGTCAGAGATACCAAAGCTGACGGTACCTCTAACGGCCACGGGAACACCAAAGTCTGCAAATCTCGGGTCGTACACATCAAAGAAAGGCACACCAAACTTAACCTGAATAATTCGAGCAAGGTTGATGAAATAAACCTCTGCCTGGAACGGAGTACCGCCTTCATAGGCAAGACCGATAATGCTTGAAAGAACCGGGAAGTTTGCGGTTTTTATCGTTTGATCATAGGGACCAACAATGAAGTCTTGCATTGTGCCGTCTTTCTGTTTATATACAAAGACAGCAACCTCGCCATCCTTAACTCGCAGAGAGGAACTCCAACGAATGGAGTTTTCGCGCACGGTCTGCTCGGATTGCACTCCAGAAGGATGCCATTTCCAAATTAGATACGAAGGTTCATCACAACGTATCTCGTCTATCAATCCGCCTTTGCGGTTGTTTTTATCAAATAATCCCATTTTCTACACCTCGTTTTTCTGATTAATCATCGACTCTAATAAAGACTGTGTTAAATCCGCGATATTCAACCTGCACGTGATAGCCATCCTTATTATCTGCGTGATAATGTTCGTCTGTTTGTGACATCTTTTGGTCAAAGCCTTTTTTGATACACTCATTGACATATTCCGCATAGTCGTCAATGGTCATATTACCAATATAAATGATAAGGCAGGTGTCACTTGAAGAGGAGATATTTCCATAGTCTGAATCGGGTACAGGAATCAAATCAGCAACCTTTGAACTTGGCCAGACAATAGTTCTCATTTCTAAATCATCTGTGACAGTTATGTGCATCTTTGAATCGTAATATGTAATTCTGATGTTATAGCCATCCTCGTTATAGGCATCAAAGAGAGAGCCTGTATTCTCACAATCGATGGTAAAGCCTTTGTCCTTGCACTCTTTCTTATAAGCCTCAAATTCAGAACTGGAAATGCCAACATAGTTAACGGTGAAATATTCGGAGTTGTTGGTAACAACCTCGCCCTTACCGCCTTCGATTTGAGGCATAAGAACACTCAATTCCGTCTCTGGAATATCAACCACAGTGTTTGCAACCGTTAAATCATCTAAAGTGCCGTTACGAACAAAGAAGAAGATAATTGCAGCAACCAAAAGAACAAGTCCAACAATCGCCTTGATTTTAATGACTTTATTCACACGATTCTCGTCGGCAGTAATCTCATTAAAGCTATCACGAACAATTGGGTCATTGAGGAAAAGCAAATCTGCTTTTTGTTTTAACTGTTCTGCTTTCGCACACCACAGCCGCATCCAATAAGCCGTCTTGCGATTTATGGTTTCTTTGGAGATGAAATCGATTTTTTCCTTTGCAAAAACCAAAGCACTCAAAATGGACTCTCGGTCATTGGGGAACGGGAAGTTCTCAATCAACGAAGCCATTCGCTTTTCTTCCGTGGTCAGCTTTGGTGTCGATTTCATTGTTACCAACGGCAGAGCCAAGTAGATAACCAAAGGAATACAAAGGAAGAAGAGGTTTAACACAACCCACCAAAAACGCTTACTTTTATTCCACGAAGCCCATCCGCTCTTTCCTGAAGTCGGGCTATTTGCGATGATCTTTTCGCACTCGTTTATTTCCTTAATAAAGTCCTGCAATGCCGAACTGACTCTTTTACTGTTTAATTCAAAACCGCAAGCAGGACATTTTGCAGTAAAGGCATCAATCACTTCACCGCAATTGGGGCATTTGCGGATTTCTCCCTCGTATACGGTTTTGCGTGTGTTTTCGTTTGCCGGTTGCTGTACTGGTCTTGCTGCACCGCAAGCAGAGCAGAATTTAGCTTTGTCGTCAAGTTGCTGACCACAGTTAGAACAAAAAGCCATGATATTTCCTCCACAAAATAATAAAAATGCCGCACAAAAACAAGGCTCATTCAGAGTCTGTTCGTACCGCATCACATATGTCACCGATATTACAATCTAAATATTCACAAATGCGCAAAAGGACAGATAGGGCAACTTCCTCGTTCTTACGCAACTTGGTCATTGTCCCGGTTGCTATGCTGAGATCCTTTCTTAGCGTAGCTTGAGATATTTCTTTTTCAACTAACATAATCCATAGCTTTTTATAGCTCATTCTCATACTACGCACCTCCTGTTTATATTTCGACTTTTACATCATATCACCGAACAGCCACGATGTCGATAGTCTTGTTTATAAGTTCAAGCATTTGTCGCAAGAAGTTGCGATTTTATGTTTATAGATTCCGTTAGGGTTGCATAAAGAAAAAAGGTTGCACTCAATGCAACCCAAAATCAAAAATGCAACTTTTTGCAACCGAGGTGCAACCCGTATCAAAAAATGCGTTTGTAGCCATCAGCAAAGTATCGATATATTCTCTTAAACGAGCCATGTTGAGACGGTAGTATTGATGTCGAGGGTGAAAGATTGAGTTTGCTGAAAAC
>CAYFRO010000088.1:0-6086 GCA_964345565.1 uncultured Actinomyces sp. | reverse complement strand
TTCGACTACCTGGGCTTTTCCTACGGCACGGTCCTGGGCGCCCAGTACGCTGAGCTCTTCCCAGAAAACGTGGGACACATGGTCCTGGACGGGGCGGTGGACCCCAGCCTTTCAATCAACGAGCTTTCCGCTGCACAAATAGAAGGTATGGAAAAGTCCCTGTACCACTGGATCGAGGACTGCCAGACCAGCAAGGCCTGCCCCCTTGACGGAACCCTAGAAGACGGCAAAGACGAACTCGTCAACTTCCTTGACTCGGTAGCAGCCGAGCCCCTGAAGACGTCGGACCCCGACCGCGACCTGAACGTCAACCAGGCTTACACCGCCATCATCGGCTCCCTTTACAGCACGGACATCTACCCGCAACTGACACTCGGTATCAGCCAAGCTTTCAAGGGGGACGGCACAACCCTTCTGTTCCTTGCCGACTACTTCAACTCCCGCGGCTCGGACGGCGTTTACTGGGACAACAGCTCCGATGCTTTCACCGCGATCAACGCCTTGGACTACGAACCCGTCGGGACGCAAGAAGAGTGGCAGGCTCAGGCTGACGAGCTAGCTGAACGCTTCCCGATCCTTACCAAAGACTTCGGCTTTCCCTCAGCCGGCATGGCCGCTTGGCCTGTGCAAGGCCGTGTCACCAGGCACAAGATCACGGCGCCCGGTAGCCCAGAGATCTTGGTGATCGGCACAACCAACGACCCCGCGACCCCCTACTTCATGTCAGAAAACCTTGCGAACGACCTGGAGAACGGCGTCCTGATCACGGTTGAGGGTTGGGACCACACCGCTTACAGCCTTGACGCCAGCGACTGCCTGATCAAAGCCGTTGACAACTTCCTAATCAAGGGGAAGGTGCCCGAAGACGGCCTGGTCTGCGACTAGCGCCAACACTGTGTCAGGCGTCCCAGCCCCGGGACTTAGTTAGTGCCGTACTGTTCGATATACTCAACTTCGGACTTCAGCAAGCAGCCACAAGCCGCAAGCAGATATCCTTCGAGGCACCAGCCTCGTAAACGCCGCCTTAGCTCAGTCGGTAGAGCGTCTCACTCGTAATGAGAAGGTCGTGGGTTCGATTCCCACAGGCGGCTCCACAAGTGGCTCCACTCAGCCAAGAAGCCAACATCACCAAGGGCACCGCATGCGTCTCGCTGAGCCGGCACTGCACAGTCTGGCTGCGAGTTAGACACAGACCGAAACCCCACATTCGACCGCAGACCAGGCAGTGGGACGCGTCATGCCGCTGGACGTTTTAGCTGGGATCGGCGACTACAGGTGGGGCAGCAAGACCAAGGAGCTGGCGTCCTTGACTAGTCAACAGGAAGCGGAGCGGACGCTTGGAGGCCGTCTGGATGAGTCCTAGCCTTTCTAGCTCTAACGTCAAGGGACGGACGAACTGCTTGGACCGCTCCATGCTACGCGCTAGGTCATCAAGCATCACGGTTCCCTCAGGCCCGAACAACGATGCCTGACCCAGGATGAAGAGCACGGCGCGCTGGTTGTCGTCTAGTTCCGCTTCCAGTAGTTCCGCTTCCAGGTCTGGGCCGGTAGTCGCCAGTTGCTGCATCCGTTCCCTAAGCCTGTCAAGCTGGGCGCTCCGTGCAGCCAGATCTTGGCGCAGACTACCGAGCGATTCAGTAACGATGCTCAACATCGTCTCCACGAACGTTGTCACGTCACCGCGGTTCAGCGGATGCTCGGAGTCAGCGAACGCTCGGTAGTACTGTTCCTTGCTACTCGAGATAGTTGCTGACAGTGACAGCCAGGCGACGGGGGAGAGAACCTGGCTCAGGTCCAGTGCCAACAGAAGTCGTCCCAGGCGACCGTTACCGTCGTAGAAGGGGTGGACGTGCTCGAAGATGAAATGTCCGGCGACTGCGCGAATAAGCTGCGGGATGGAGTCATCTTCGGATTGGTCAAGCATTGCGGAAAGGCCCGCGTCGATCGCCGACTCGGGTACGACGCCCGAGTGCACGGTCCTGATTCCCGACGTGACGTGCACAGGACCGCTGCGAAACCGTTTCCCATCGGGGGCATCGTTGTCCTGGATTTCACCGGCAAGCGCTTCGTCGTACAGCCTCCGGATGCCGTCGAGGTCTGACGGTTTGCTTAACTGTTGCTGGCTCATCGCCAGGTAAAGTCGGACCATTTCTCGAAAGCGCTTCGACTTTGTCTTGGAGCTCGCGGTGAGTGATTCGATGGCCTCGGCGATTTCCTGCCGACTCGAATGGACGCGCTCGATGTCGTTGGTTGCCTGTATCTCTTCGACGATCATTGAGTTCAGGTAGTGCATCTGAGTTACCCCGGGAAGCCGCTGCCACAGGTCAAGAGCCTCCCGCTCCGTCAACATCGCGCGTTCTAGTAGCACCGCAATGTCCCCCGTCACCAGGGTGAACATCTGGTGATCGCCAATCCTGTACTCCCAATGCACCGCCGATGGGGAGGACCGACGGTTCTGTTCTTCGGCTTCCGCGCGATCCTTATCGAATTGGTGGAAGATCGACTTCAGAGACCGGTAAGACATAGTGTTTCCCGCTTTTTGATGTAGTGGGTCTTTCGCACAACATTACCTTCTCGGGATGCAACCCATTTTGATGTGAGGGCTAGTCTAGATCAATTGCGCCGCGTCGCCCAGCTCAGCCACTATTGTCGCAGTAGTAGGTATGGGACTCCGACTCCACGCCGGAACGCAAGTTCACGACCCCTGTCGCTTCAACCCCACTATCCGTGACGGCGAAAGTGAATGTCCCATCAGCGGTCGCCCCGAAACAGTTGAGTTCTTGCGCCGAGAGGTTCATTTGGAAAGCGCCCGCCCCTGAGGAAGTAAGGAGTCGGGGAGGCTCTTCCGGATCGAAAACTACGTAGATGTTGCCCCCGCCTGCAGAGCTCACTGTCAGCGTGTCGTACGTGTCCTCTTCAGGGATGTAGCAGCTGTACGCCCCGATGATGGCGGACACAAGGGCTTCACCGCTCAGGCCCCCGGCCCCCTGCCCGGCCCCCGAGCTCCCAGTAGCCCGATACGCGTCCCGCAGTCTCTCAAGGCTCCGCAACACGGCATCCCGGTTGTTCTGTTCGATAGCCACGTCGACGTAAGTCCCCAGCGGGTCCAGTCCAGCTGCCGTGGCCCTCTCTAAGGTCTGCTCCGAGGTCGCGCCCGGGGGAACCATGGTCGCGTCCACAACACGTTGGCCGTCTTGCCCGACCCCGCCCGCATTCACACTCATGAACGATCCGGGAGGGACTTTTCCGGTGGCGAAGTCGTAAATCGACAGTACCGCGCTCTCGGCGAACCCTTGGCCGCCTGTTCCCGCAGAGAAAATTAGGGCCGCGCCGCTGAAAACGTCCTGCGCCGGGTTAAGCTCAACGGCGGTGTTCCCATCCACGCCTTGGAACAGTGTTGCCCCGCCCTTCACAATTTCTATGGCCAAGTCGACGGCTTGCAGTGTTAGGGCTATGGTTCCCGCTGTCAGCGCAACCGCGCCAGCCGCAGTCCCTGCCGCCTTCCCAGCCAACGTCTTCTCCCCAGCCGTCGTTACCACCGTCGTCCGGCCCGTCGTCATCCTTTTCCGCGGTAAACGCGGCGGGTTCGCCCGACGCGGCGCCCCCCAACGCCACGGGTTCTGGCGTCGCCGGGCCCAGAGCAGCGCTCGCCCAACCGTCATCTTCAAGGTCTATGGGTTCTAGCAGGTCAAGGTCGCGCCAGTTGGAGCCCAACTCTTCTTGTAGCGCTACTGCCGCCACCTGAACCTGCACTTCGGCTTCCTGGTAGGCGAGTCGGACCTGGGCCAGCATGGCTTCCAGATCGAAGGTCGAGTAGTCCCCAGATTCGCCCGCCTGTATCAACTCGTCAAACAGGATCACCGCGTAGGCGTACGAGGATGTTGCCGCGATCATCGCGTCGTTACTAGCCTGCGTATCAAGTGAGGGCGTGGGCATTATGATCGAGACGCTTTGGACATCCATGTTGGCACTGCCCGCAGCTGAGATCGCGTCCTTCAGAGCCAACTTTTCCGGGTCAATCGCGCCCCCGGTTTCCTTTTGGCACGCCGCCATCGGTAGCACTAACGCCATAACAGTTGTGGCCATCAGTAGTCGCAGCCCGCGCCCGCGGCTGGCAGTCCGGCCGGTTGTACGGTTGGCTTTTGCTGACATCGTTGTCACAATCCCTTGAATGGGTACCGTCGCTTCCTGTCACACTACCTTGACAGTGGCCGCTACCAACCGTCTTCAGCGCACGCTTTCCCTGCACAGTCTGGCCGCGAGTTAGTCGCACGTTTGGCAGTGGGACGTACCGCGACGCAGCCTGCTTTGCCTGCTTCAGGGGAGGCAGGCTTTCCTCCTGACCAGCAGGTTTCCCGGCGCTCCACAAAAGGGGCTGTAGTTGGTGTTTGAATCCTCCGGTGGGCAGGAGGCTGCGGATGATGTAGTGACCGAGGTTTCTAAATCCCAGGGCGATGCCGCGCAGGTGTTCGAGTCTGCGGTTGATGGCTTAGTTGACCGTTGGAGGAGTAGGGGTGGGTGAAGAAGGACAGGATGTCGGTCCTGTGTCTTCGTAGGGTTCTGGCTAGGGACCGCAACTCGGGGATCCCCTTTGTTACCTCAGTGTCGAGGGCGTCGATGACGCTAGCGAGTTTGGCGCTGTCTTGGCGTTTGTTCGGGTTTTCGTAAGCCGTGACGACGGCTTGGTAGATGCTCCAGATTCGTGCCCGGCCAGCGTACTTGGGGTCGGTGAGGACTTGGTCGACTTTGGTGGCGGCTGTGCCTTCTAGGAGGCGGTTACGAGTTAGGAGGAGCCTGCGAGTTTGGCAGAGCAGGTCACCTTTGCGGCCCCGCCGCCCCGTGGTTTCTTGCTGGAGGTGCCGGGGGCACGCGGTGATCTTGTCATCCACGAGTTGGGCCACGTGGAAGGGGTCCATGACTGTTACTGCACTGCTCAGCACTTCTCGCACCGCGTTTTTGTAGTCGGTGAACCCGTCCATGGCCACGGTTTTCACGTTGAGGCGGAACCGAACACTTTGGGCTTGCAACCAAGTCTTCAATACCTTCTTGGATCTGCCTGGGATCACGTCTAACAGGCATGCCAGTCTGCCGTCTTCCCTGGGAGCCAAGCCAACAATCACAGCCACGAACCGGTCGGGCGCCACCCACTGTGCTCCCAACCGTGCTCATCCACCACGGTAGTCCTCACCCCTTCAAACCGGGTGGGACCTGCTCAGACCAATACAAGTCGCAACCCACACAAGTGAAGCGGCGCAGGCGCACCAACAGCTTCACTTGACGGAACACACCCGTTAGGGCGATGCGTTAACGACTGTTGCCTGGACCCGCGAGACCTTCCCTGACACCCACAAGCCGAACACCACTGCTGAGCATGGACCAGGCGCGTCTCGAAGACCAAAACCTCCCGGCCCCGCTCATGGGCCAACCCTGATCGGTGACCCTCACCTCGTCAGCATCCGGACGAGATGCGGACTCCAAGCACGGCTCGCTAACCTGACACACACCCTATGGACAACAGGATGCGGACTTAGACACCTACATCTTGCCAGCCAGAGGGGCACCCACCACAGCTCCTTTTGTGAAGAGTCACTTTTGTGCCAGGTTGGGTGGCGTCACGTCGGGTGGCGTGGTGTTTATGGCCGTGGGAGCCGGTAGAGTACGCGGGATGAACGAGAATTCTGCTACTGCCTCTGCCACTACCTCAACTTGGGGTACTCGATCTTCGACCCAGGCCACTAAGACCCGTTTCCTGGCACCGCTGTTGCTTGCGCTTGGTGCACTGCTGGTTGGGATGGTCCTCAGCTACATTGTTGGTGCTTTCCTGCCCGTCACTTCAGCAAAAGAAGCACCGCACGTGGCGTGGTGGTTGAGCGTGCTCACCGTCATCGCCTTCTTCGTCATCTACGGCGGACTCACGGCAGCGTTGGTGTGGTGGTCCAGGCGGTTCGGGGTTGGTTCGCCCTTTGAGCTGAAGCGTGCGGTGACTGTCGGTGTCATCTCGGGTGTTTTTGCAGTTGTTGCGTCCTGGATCTTTGAGGACCTGCAGGCAAAAATCCCGGGGTTCTTCGGTGGGACTGAGGTTGGGT
>CAYFRO010000087.1:0-6114 GCA_964345565.1 uncultured Actinomyces sp. | reverse complement strand
GCGACTTCCACTCTCCGGCCCTTTTTAGTCTACTCATGACTGCTTTTCGGGGTTGAAATCAGAGATTTATCATGGAATGCACCCTACTTTGGACGATAGCTGGGTATCGTCCACAATACAAGGTTTCGTCCAAAATATCGTGAAATAGCTTGGCTGGAAATCACCGGCGGAAGTCTTTTATGGTGCGGTGCTGCACTTGACTTGACAATTCAAGACCAAATACAGGCGCGTCCCGACGGACGCGCCTGTAAAGCTTGATTAAGCGTTGACTTCCATATGTTTTATATGTTCACATGGCGGAGTTCGTCTCGTACCTTCCGTAATTGCATAGATCCGTCAATGCTCAAGTTTGCTCGTTTCTGGCTTCAAACGCCTGATCGATGTTCAGGATGCCAACGTCAACAAGCATTCTGGCAAATTCAGGCCCGTCAATCAGCCGAACGCCCTTTCTCTGCGCTAGCGCGACTGCTTCTTTAGAAAACCCTGTACCCGAGGAAATCACCCACGGGATAGCGGTATAACCATCCATACACCGTCCGTGCTGTTCGTAGTATTTAGAAATCTGCTTAACTCCCCAGTCTGAAGTTTTTCCATCGTGCATTTTTACCTGGATATAGAACGTGGTCATCAGCGCGTCAAACTCTGCGATAACGTCCGCGTCTGCTTCATCCAGTTTATCGTCAGGTTTCTTCGGGGGGATGGATACCTGAGAAGCTCCGATTTTCTGAAAGTACCACTTCACAAGACGCTCAAATTTCTGCGGCGAGCTATGCCGCATTATCGCGTCTAAAAGTACCTCAGCAAGTTTGTTGACTGATTCCGCATAGAGCTTGACGGGTCTCATTTTTTCGCCGGCTTTGATTGCTTTATCAATACTTTCGCGCAAATTGCTGATTTCCGCGTTTGTCTGCCTGATCTTCATTCGCGCGGTCAGTGCACTGTCCGCGTAATCATAGCGCGACAGGTCTTCCTTTGTGATCCGCTCAACCCGAACGATCAGTCCAAGGTCGACGCTTCCTCCGTTTTCCTCTCCCCTGTGCAGCCCGTCGCTTCCCAGAAGAATGCGTTCTCCGGTTGTCGATTCAAAATCTGCAAGACACGCCGGCAATTCTGAAATGGACTTTGCCGGCTCGACGACCCTGTAAACGGAGAATTTCCCATCGAACAGCGGAACCACCACCCGGTCCCCCTTCTGAAACCGACAGAAGCGCCACAGGCTCCAGCGGGAACGATCCTTCGGATATTCGTACTTTTCCAGCAGACTGTCAAAATCCTTCATATCCGATCCGTCAGTCGATACGTTCTGGATGCCGCTGTTCGCGACGCGCGCCCAGCCGATGGAAAGATAGCCCTCGTCCAGCAGCTTGCGTGAAACGTCCCATTCGTAAGAAATTCGGTGCAGCCAGTCCTGAGCCATGATCAAGCCCTCCTTCTGTTTCTCGTTATATCCTTCTGGCAAATTCGTCGTACATTTTCAGCCAGTAATGCAGAGAGTTTTCGTCCGTTCGCACCGTTGCCTCAACGGTATCCGCCGTCTCATGGGCGAACGTTACGTCCATTCCAAACCAGTCCAGCGTTTCATTGATGATGGTCTTTTGGATTTGCAGCTTCGCCTGTATGACGTTTCCGGAAAACATATGCGCGTGCCCGGTCAGGTACTCAGAGACACGCAGCCCGCCATCTAGCCCGCGCACCTCGCCCGGTTCCTTCGCGGGGAGGCGCGTCTCTTCGAGATTCATGATGCGGTCAATCCGAAAATGCGCTGCGTTGTCATACTTATGTACATTGCCGATGAGGTAATGGCGACCGTTGGAAATCACGATTCGGTACGGATTTACTTCGTATTCCTTCGGTTCGCTGTTTTCGTCGAGGCGCGGATGCAGGCGCTTGTCCACCGCGTAATCGCCATACTGAAACTTTACGCGCCTGCGCGCAGCGATCGCCTCGTGCAAAACGTCGAGGCTGTACATAAACTGCGGATTGGCGGGCCGGTTCAAGCTCTGTCCCGGCGCGGGTTTATACCATTTGCCGCCCAGAGCGCGAACCTTCGCCGCCATCTCCCGGCACTGGGCGTAAGGGATGTTCGGATTATATATCAGGCCGTCCATCAACAGATTCAATTCCGCCGTGCTGAATTCATGCTCGTAATACCAGCCGTCTTTATATTCCAGCGGATAGCCCGCCGACACGAGCTCCGTCAGGTTTACATGGATGCTTTTGCGCGTGGCGGTTAAGCCATAATCCGCTTCAATGCGCGCGGCAATATCCGCCTGGCGCATGCGATGCTCTGCATCCGTGTATGTGCGAAGCGTTTCCAGTATTGCCAGCATCAGCATTTTCTTGGGCGCCGCAGTCATGTTCTCACCTTCTGTCCGAATTATATTATGCGGTAAACGCGGAGTCAACCTACCGATGGGCAGTTTTTTACCCATTCGATATGGTATATTATATATGCGGCGATGAGAATAAGCGAGAGGCTTCAGGTGCTTCAAATTTGAGCTGCGCGCATTAAAAGGCAGATTGTTCTCGACGATAACAAAGGAGGAAAACAGAATGACAGCTCAGTACAAGTGCGTTTTTTCTGTAAACAACCGGCGAATCACACAGATTGTGACGGCAAACAACGCCATGGAAGCGAAAAAGATCATTGAATTGCAGTATCGCGGTCTCCGGCTGATTTGGTGGGAGTGCAGGAAGCTTTAAGCGTTACCTTTTTGTCAGACTGCAATATGTCCTTTCTGAGACACAACATATCGGCGCGATGACAGGATTTCTTATGAGGTGATGCGTATGATCTATGTGATGAGCGATATTCACGGGCGGATTGACCGCTTCGAATCCATACTGCGGCAGATCGATCTTCAGGAACAGGACCATCTTTATGTGTTGGGCGATGTGATCGATCGCAACGTGGGAGGCGTCGCGCTGATGTTTCGCCTGCTGCAAATGCCTAACGCAACGCTGCTGCTGGGCAATCATGAATGGATGATGCGCGATTGCATCGTCGACGGCGGTGACGCCGAGGCATGGATCCTAAACGGCGGCATGGAAACGCTGATGGAATATTTCGAGCTGTCTGCAAACCAGATGCTCTTTTTATGGGATTATCTCAGGCAGCTGCCCATAGAGGCAAGGGCCCGAGTGAACGATATCGACTATCTTCTCACGCATTCCATGCCGATTTCCCTGTATTCGCAGGAAAGGGACGCGAATATGACCGATACAGAATTTGCCGTCTGGTCGCGCGTTGACGCGAATACGCCCCTGCCCGAAGGAACGACGCTCGTGTTCGGGCATACACCGACGGTATTTTATCAGGAGGTTGACCCGATGCGCGTCTGGCACGGCGACCGCCGCATCGGCATCGACTGCGGCTGCAGCGATCCGAGCGGGCGACTGGCGTGTCTGAGGCTGGAGGATATGAAAGAATTCTATTCGGTGGATAAAACAGAAGGTGAAGCGGATGAGGTTAGATAAAACAGGAAGGACTTTCGGATATTGTTAAAAAACGGAGCGCTGCATCAGCAGTATGACGATGATAAAGGAGACAAAGCAAATGAACTTCGATATTTTGCAGGCCGGCAATCCTCCCCGACAGGATATCGCCTCTGAAAAACGTGTAGAACTGCATCTGCATACGTGCTTTTCCGTGAGGGATTCCTGCGCAACTCCCTCGGATCTGATTAAACAGGCGGCGCAGTGGGGACACAGAGCCATCGCCATTACCGATCACGGCGGAGTACAGGCGTTTCCTGAAGCTTTTGCTGCGGCCAAGAATGTCGGCATCAAACTGATCCCGGGCTGCGAGGGCTATATAATCAACGACGGCGCTGAGATCGTGGAGAGAGGCGAGGACGTCAATCTCGACAACGCGACTTACGTCGTGCTGGATGTGGAGACCACCGGACTGAATACGCACACGGATAAGATCATCGCGATTGGCGCGGTACGCATCAAAAACGGTGTAGAGGTCGCCGAATTCTCAGAGTTGATCGATCCCGGCCGCCGTGTGCCCGAGCACGCAGCGCAGATCACCGGCATTACATCGAGCATGGTGCGCGACAAGCCAAAGCTGACGGACGTCATGCCTGCGTTTGCGGATTTTTGTAAAAACGCGGTCCTTGTGGCGCATTGTGCGCCCTTTGCAATCGCGTTAATCAGGCGCGCCTTTCGTGCGGCTGGTCTTCCATTCCATTATCCGGTATTGGATACGATGGCGCTGGTGCGCAAGCAGTATCCAGCGCTTAAGAAGTATAAAGCAGCGTATAGGACGGCTTCTGTCTGCCAGCATTTGGGTATATCATTGCCCGATGGGCATAACGTCATGTGTAAGGCTCGCATCACAGGCAGAATATTCCTCAGAGCATTGGCGGATCTGCGTTCTCAAAACCACATCTCGATGCTTTCTGAAATCAACACCTGTTATCCGACCGATGCGAGCAACCGCGCTTACCACATCACGATGCTGGCTTGCACACAAAAAGGAATGGAAAACCTGTATCGCCTGGTCAGCGAAGGGCACCTGAATTATTATAATCGCGAGCCGCGTATACCCCGTGGCCTGATTCGGAAATATCGCGAGGGCCTGCTTATCGGCAGCGCGTGCAAAAACGGCGAACTGTTCCGTGCTATACTGGAGGGCAGCGATGACGATACGCTTCAGAAAATCGCCGCCTTCTATGACTACCTGGAGATTCAGCCCATCGGCAATAACAAGTTCCTGAAGCGAAACGGTACGTTCTTAGACGACGAAGAACTGCGCAATATTAACCGCAAGATTGTGCAGATTGGCGAGATGCTGAACAAACCCGTATGCGCTACGGGAGATGCGCATTTTAAGGAACCTGGCGACGCCATATACCGTGAGATACTAAAAAAGAATGCGAATCAGCCGCCGCTGTATCTCAAAACGACCGATGAAATGCTGGATGAATTCTCGTATTTGGGGGAGGAGAAAGCAAAGGAGATCGTGATCACAAATCCAAATCGGATTGCAGACCGGGTTAGCGATGTGCGCGTATTTTATCCGCATCCTGAGGGAAAGAATACTTTTCTGCCCTGTCTGCCGGGGGCGGAAGAGGAGCTGCAAGGACTGGTAACAGAAAAGGCGAAGGATATATATGGTTCGGCGCTGCCAGAGCTCGTTCAAGAGCGCATGGACAGGGAATTGAGCGCAGTCATTGGCAATAATTTCTCCACGCTGTATCTGATCACCGCAAAATTGGCTGCCAGATTGCGCTCAGAGGGCAATATCGTCAGTTATCGCGGCTTGGTGGGCGCGTCCTTTGTGATGTTTCTCCTGGGCGTTACGGAAATTAATCCTCTGCCGCCGCATTATGTCTGCCCAAAATGTAAGCATTTTGAAGCGGATGTGTCTGAGAAATACGGATCCGGCATGGATCTGCCGCTCAGGCAGTGTCCCAGATGCGGCGCGGAAATGCGGCGGGACGGCTTCGGCCTTCCGGCGGAGGTCTTTCAGGGCGCCGATGGGAGTAAACTTCCGAATATTGTTCTGACTCTTTCCAGCAACTGTCTGTCTAAAGCAATAGAATTCATCAATGAACTTCTTGGAGGTGAAGCCTGCTACCATGCGGGGGCTATCAACAAAATGGTCGTTCCATCACTTTCGATATTATACTCGCCAGCCCACAACTGTGTAAGTACATATGCAACAGAAAGGAAATTGACGCTGAACACCGCGGAAGAACTGCAGCTCGCCGCCGGTCTCCGTGACGCGGTTTCTACTGTACGCATGCACGCAACGCGTTTGATTATCCTGCCAAGGGCGTATTCCGTATACCAGTTCACGCCGCTCCAGCACCCTGTCAGTTTCATATCTGTCTCTCAGGAAACCGTTACGCACTTTGACGCTTTAGCCATGATTGATGAGCTGATGTCGCTGGATGTGATGGAAGTCAGGCCTCTGGTTATGCTGCGAAAATTACAGGATATGACCAGCGTCACAATTCAGAAGATACCGCTGAATGATAAAGAGGTGTTCAACAAGGTCGTTTCCCTTTTTTCCGGAACGGAGGCATTGGGAATCACAGCGGAACAGCTTGGCTTATCGAATACAGGGACCATCGGTATCCCATGGGTCGACAGGCTGTTCGA
>CAYFRO010000086.1:0-6187 GCA_964345565.1 uncultured Actinomyces sp. | reverse complement strand
CCGTGTGTACGATGTTAAGACCCCACGCACTGAATCACAGATGCGTCAGCGCATGTTGATGACAACTGTAGGCGCAGCATACAAGATGCTGAAGTCTATCGCCGACCACTCTTTCGAGGGCTACTCAAGCGGTATGCAGTGTATGCGTCAGTTCAACTCTCGCAACCTCAACCGCTTTAAGCAAGCTGCAGCAGCAAAGGGTTCAGTAGCTTTCAACGAGTATAAGGACGGTGATATCAATCCACTTCCTTTCATCCTGGCAAGCGGTTCTCTTCCTGGCTTCACTTACAGGCTCGATGCTACATCGAATTTGGAAATCGTAGGCGAAAAGGAAGGCGCAGACTTCACAACTGCAGAAGGTCTTTACTCTGCTTTGGGTGTTCAGCGCAACGACCTCATTACATTCTGTACCGTCATCGGTGAAGGAACTACTTCAAATGGTGTGTACACGTATAAGGCTGAGCGTTTCAACATCGTTCGTCTCTATTGTGATAAATCTGGCTCAGTTTCAAAGCCTGCTGATGCCTTCACTATCAGCACCAACAACGACCAAGCATCTATCACAATGAGCACTGCTGCCAATGCTATCACTATCAAGACTGGTGCAGCAGACTTCGGAGCCGTGATACAGTCTCGCAAGAACGACAATGGTTGGTTACGCTCTGATGCAGTGATGATTGTCGCTGATGATGTAATCAGCGGTGTTAAGACTGCAAATCAGCTTGCTACATACCCAGTCGGCACAGAACTCATTTTGAATAACGGTCCTATGGCTAATCAGGGAGATGCTGAAGCAACTGAACCAAAGCCAGGAGTTAACCCTCTGAGTTACACTGTTGCAAATGCCGGAACTGAACAGATTAATATCTCGAACCCAAACAACGAGACAGTAACATGTACAGTTAAAACCGGAGACACTTACTGCTCTGTTACAAATAGCGGACTGATTACAAACAAAAATACAACAGATACAGACCAATCTGCCACTATTGAAGTTGCAATCGGCACTGCTAAGTTCACTGTTAACGTAACCCTCCAGGGTACAGGTGATGGCGGTTTAGAGTAGTAGAGACGTTTGTCGCTAGAGTTTCTTATCATACAAATTAGGCTGATACCTGGTTTTTGGGTATCAGCCTTTTATTATCAAATACCTAGAAAAAATGAATCAAGACACTAAAGACAAAATCGAATTCTCTTCTGCCGTGATTTGTATAGCTGCTGCTATAGCTATCGGTATTACGAGTATAGTAATCAGTATGACGCACAACATCGAAGCGGGTGTGTTAATCTTTATCGCTCAGCTTCTAATCTTTGCAGCGTCAATCTATCAAATCAATTATAAAATCTATCAGTATGGCGAAAGTAATAAATCAAAAGACGATAAAAAGTGACTTCTTCACTCTCGAAGAATTCACACGCTCTTCAACCGCTAAGCGATTGAAAATAGATAATACACCAAGTGATGAAGTAGTCAGAAATATACAATATGGTGTGCAGATGGTTCTCGATCCATTAAGAAGAATCCTCCAAACACCTATTATTATCACTAGTGGCTATCGGTGTGCAGCTTTGAACAAAGCCGTAGGTGGTGTTGTCAACTCATGGCACACGAAAGGAAATGCAGCCGACCTCAGAGTAAAGGATGAGGAAGAAGCGAAAGCAATATTCCAAGTCTTGAAAACACTGCCATCAGTCGATACGGTTCTCTTCGAGCACTCGGCCACATCGATATGGATGCACGTACAATGGGACATGGAGAAAACACCAAGACATCATTATAACTTTAATTACGTAGCCAAATGAAAAAACTCCTCTTTATAGTTTTGCTCATTGCGCTAATAGGCTGCAAGACTAAGCAGACCATCGAGCAAGAAAAAGTACAAACGACATCATCAATAGCAAAAACAACTTTTGCTAATGATAGCAGTATTATCACTATCGTCTATGATATGATAGATAATTTTGACGCTACCAGGGAGATTGGTAAGCCGGAAGCAAAAGATACGTCCAACTCTCCAAAACCGCCAAATCAGAAACGACATCGAAAAGGCAAAATCGTAATATCGAAGACGGCCAAAAGTGCAAAATCTGAGATTTCAGACAGTACTGCAGTAAGTATATACCAAAAATCACCGAAAAAAGTAGCGAAACACGTTAACAATTACACCCTCCTTCCTTGGGCGATAATTGCAATATTGATACTAATTCTAGTGATTTGTGTTAAATATCGGGTGTGGCAGCAAAAAATATCGAATAAAATTAGGCACGGTACTGAATAAAATCGTATCTTTGCACCGTCAGTTGAGGATAGAAGCAACGCTGAGGAGCGACTTTGAACGGCAACTGGCGCACGATAGCAGATAGCCGTGAAGCGAAAATAAATCCTCGTTTCACGGCCTCTTTCTTTTCTGATACAGATATCAGAAATTAAGTGTTTCTGCTTACCTTAATCACCCTTAGGGCATTCGTGTTTCACCGAAATCTCCTCGAACTGCTAAATCGTGAAATATGATCAATAGAAAATTATTCGCTCAGCAAGTGATGCACTTGCTAGAACAAGATACTTACTTAAGAGTATCTGATGTATCCTCCAAGCTGATGGTAAGTAAGCCAACAACCCGAAGAATCCTCAATGACATGGTTAAATGTTGCATTTTGAGGAAAGAACTAAAGTTATATGGTGGCAACGCTTATGAATATCTATATTCAAGATTTTGAAACGGCATCTGCTTCGTTGCTAACGAAGTAAACCTAAGTAATGAACAACAAGCATTAATTCTTAACCGCAATGATAATGAAAGTATTAACAATTGGGGCAATAGTCAAATTTCATGGCATAAGATTGCAAGTCGTGAAAGCAGTTGATAGTTGCCGAGGATGCTATTTCAAGCATCAGAAACTTTGTCATGCATCGATTGTTGGTGCATGTTCTCCTCCTTTTCGAGACGATAATGTAATATTCAGAAAATATGATAAGAACAAAAAAGAAAATCTACATGGGAAAAAGTAAAAAAGAAGTGATTGAAATCACAGAAGAAGGAATAATATTAATGAACTATCTTCCAGCTGATTATGAGGTGTTGTTTAACCTTATAATTAAGAAATCATGTATATTGAACTTTAGTTCAGATATAGCATTCTTTTGTCTAACAATAAATATGCAGAATTGGATGTTTGAAAATAAGTCTGTTGAAGAGTATAAAGAAGTGACAGACTTTATAATAAATGAATATGAAAAAAGTGTTGAACTAATTAACGAATAAAATTATGATTAGACTAGAAATTGTCGGCAATCTTGGAGCCGACGCGGAAATCAAAAACTACAACGGAAACAAATTTGTTTCTTTCAGAGTAGCGCACAGTGAAAAATGGGTAGACCGTCAGACGGGAGCAATCACCACGCAAACAACGTGGGTATCATGCTCATTAAACGGAGACGGTAAAGGATTGACCGAATATCTGAAGAAAGGAGCTAAAGTCTTCCTTCGAGGAACACCAAACTTTGTTACTTACTCATCCCCAAAGACCCACAAGATAGAAACTGGTGTAAACCTCTTCGTAAAAGAAATAGAGTTGTGTGGAGGACACCAGGAACAATCGCAAGAAAATAATCCGGACGTGCAAGGCCATCCGGAACTAAAAGGAGTGAAACCATTATAAGATAAAAATATGGACGAGAACAAAATTGAACGAGTGGCGAATGCCACCGCCCGAAATTATGCTCTCGATGGATATAGACTGCTAGATTACGAGTTCAACGAGATTTCGCAACTAGCAGTCTATCAAATGCGACATAATAACGGCAAAGAACTAAAGATAATAGGAGATTTAATCACAAAAGAGATTAATATCTACCTCAACAAAAAATTGAATAAGACGATAAGTTTATAAGTATAAAATATAACTTATGCAGCAACTCATAACAACACCAAACAAAATCAAGTGCATCAACTTAGATTGGCTCTCAGTGTATTGCTTGGAGCCAAAAGGGGTTGTTATGAATGCTGCGTACTTCAAAGCTTTGGGTTGGACGGTTGAAGAAAGAGAATATGGAACACCTCAGTACAGAGAGAAATTCACATTGATGAACGGCCATCACCCCTTCCTCGAAATAGAACGAAATCCCTACTCCCTAAAGCAGAATGGAGGAATCTTCGAGCCCGAATCATGCCATATTCGATTAGCCAACCGAACCCTCTATCAACCACAGCCAGTGCAGCAGCTAACAAACTTCATCGTAAAATATGGATATGAATATAAAGGCATATCCAGAGTTGACGTGTGCTGCGACCTAACAATATTCGATAATGGAATGATACCCCAAGACTTAGCCAACAAGTATATGAAGGACAAGATTTGGAAGGTACACCAATCGAAAATTGATGCTCACTCCTCAGATGGCGATGATAGTTGGCGAATCCCTATCCATTTGGGAGCCCATGGTAAAGAGACTAAGACTGGCCGAACTTGGAATTCCTTAAAATGGGGTAGCCCGAAATCTGCGCTCAGCACCAAACTCTATAACAAGACCCTCGAACTTGAAAACAATTCCGGAAAGTTTTATATCAAAGACACCTGGGTCAAGGCTAGCTTATGCGACCTGCAGAAAGTCAGATACGAGTATCGGAACCCGAAAACGAAAGAAACTGAAATCCGCACGAAACAAGTGTGTGTGGTACCGGGTACCTCAGTTGATCAAGAGATACCAATCGAAGGCGCAAAGATGATAGATATATGGAGAGTTGAATTTTCGATGAATAGTGAAGGCAGAAAATGGATAGACCTTGGCGATAACCATGTAGTCGATTTGTCGCTTAATGCCTTCGACAACCTAGATAGCCTAGCTGCCACTTTCTTCACTTGTTCTGAGTGGCTTTTCACTTTTATATATGCCAAGTGGATAACCAAGGGACCAACAAGGCTGAAGGAAAGAACAAATCGATGCAAAAAACTGCAACTGTTCAATACCAAGTTCTTGCACTCACACTACAAGCCGAAGAGACTTACAGAGACAGAAGACCCGAGCCGTACAGAAAAAATAATGATGTACAGACTGATAGCTAAGAGCAAAGACGAAAAGTTGTCAGAAGAATATCGGGAAGCTTGCCGACAAGTAGCTGCTGAAATCAGCAAAGAGCATGGTGAATGGTGGGTTCCCGATGAAATGTATAATGGCAGAATGGTTAATCACTCATTAGAGAGACAACGAGTGAAAGAATATAAAGAAGACCATCCGCAGACAGTAGAAGAGTTCAGAAAATGGGCAGAAAGACAGTCTGAAATCACTGCTGATTTCAGCAAAGCTAAAATCGACAGATATATAGATGTAAGACGAAAAGTGAATAATCAGATAGAAAAAAGAATAGAACTATATAAGGATGAAATAAGAAAATTGTATGAGACAATCAAACGGAATGAGATACAGACCCAAAAAGATGTGAATGAACTTCACGACATCTTCGGTGACCCATTCTAGAAAATATCATAAGTGAAAGATGAATGCATATTCGATATAATGAGTTAATGTCATAAGTTATCAGGTTTTTTAATTTTTGCGAAAACTACAATTAGGCTGGCACGTGATGTGTCGGCCTTTTTGCGTTGCAAAATTTTGACACGGACACTGCTTCGATGCACACGTAGTAAACCTAAGTCTTAGAGTTCAGAGATTGAGAGAAAACTGAGGAAGAAAGTTGTAAACAGAATGCGCTTTCGGCGGTGCAGTAGCACCGCCGTTAGAGTGCCAAAGATATTTCTTATAAATAGTTGGTACACAACGTGTAACACCCAGTTTTGGGGTACTCCCAAAACTAAGACCCCCAAAGCAGACCCTTAACTCCCTTCCAAACCCCTTGCTACAGACCCACACATGACCCACAAGAGCAGACAACAAGAAAATGAAGAAAAATGACAACACAGACTAGAATGGTAACGCTTGCGGCTGCTAGCGCAGCCGCAGGCTTTATGCTCGCTGCGCTAGTACCCAACTTGCTTGAATGGTAACGCTTGCGGCTGCTAGCGCAGCCGCAGGCTCCCTGCTCGCTACGCTCGCACCCAACTTGCTTGAATGGTAACGCTTGCGGCTGCTAGCGCAGCCGCAGGCTCCCTGCTCGCTACGCTCGCACCAAACAAAGCGGTGTCCGAGAGCCTTATCTTTATGGGACCCACGGCTGCTACGCAGCCCCCA
>CAYFRO010000085.1:0-6242 GCA_964345565.1 uncultured Actinomyces sp. | reverse complement strand
TGCTCTGGGTTGTGAACATCTCCAGCGCCGTCCACGAAGGGTGCCCGTCGAAAACACCGAGGGTCGCGATGATCGATACCCAACCGATGACGGAAAGGGCGGTTTTGTATGCGGCGGATGCTCTCCAGCTCTTTATCAGTGGCACCCGGCAACTCTAGGTCGCCAACCTTGGAGGAGCATGTGAAAACTGCAGGTCTGGTTGGGGTACTATGGCACGTTGCGCGGAGCCCACCCACACCCCGATCCGGATACCGAACGGGCCCTCAATTCTCGTTGTCCTGTGGCAGACTTCACCTGATGGGCAGGCGGAAGGGTGGGTGGATCCCGGTCGCCCGGGCGGAGTCAAGGTGACGTCCGCCGCGGACGGAGGCATGCATGGTCGCACAGCAAACGGGTTCGGACCCCGCGGGGTACCAGACTGACGTGTCGGTGCCTGAACGCAGAATCGCGTTGTGGACCGTGGTGTGGTTACTCGTCGCGTTCGCCTGCGCGGCCGCGCCCCTGTACCTGCATTGGCATTTGCTTGTGGAGGTCCTGCCCCAGGCATTGATCGCACTGGTGGTTTTCATCCTGGCAAGCGCAGTCCGTCTGCCTGTTGCAGCGGGGACGCGCGGCCTCACGTTGGGAATCGGGCCATTGGCGCTAACCATTCTCTACCTCGGACCGGAGTATGCGTGGGTGACCTACGGGGTTTGGGTGATCGGAGCGGTACTGGGGTGCGCGTGGACCCAGCGCATTGCCTCGACGGTCGGGACTTGCTCCCTTGTGGCTGCGGTCGCTGGTGCCGTGCTGGTGTACATTCGGTCCACCTTTCCCGCTGTCGGTGAGCCGATGGAATTTCTGAACCCTAACGGAGAAGCGGTCGCGATCGTCTTGTCTGTTCTGGCCTGCTTCTTGGCGGTCATGATCACGACGATGGTTTCTGCGAAGGTGCAGTTGGGCTCCCGGTCAGGTGCGCTCTTGTCCGGGTTGGCATGGACTCGGATCCTCGCGATCACCGTGACCCAAGCTCTTGGCGGCGTCATCGGATATGGACTCACCCAGATGATTCCAGGGGATTTTGGTGTCCTAGCGGTGACCGGCCCATTTACAGCAGGCGTGTTCATCGTGGTGGGAATAGTCGCGGTCTCTTCGGTTTCCTTGTCGACGGCGCGCTATTGGCGCCTCTCTGAGCGTGAGCGGATCCTCACCACTTCCCTGGTTGATCTGCCGTGGCCTTCCACGCCGCCTGTGGAGGAGCAGACCGAACAGAAGCTGAAGGAAGGACTCCGGCGTTTTGAGATAAGCACGACTCGTTCCCGCGCGGCCATGCGCAGGTTGTCCACCGGGGGACGCGTTTTGGTGTCGGAGCCTGTCGAGGACGGCCGGGGAGCGTTTGTTGCCGTGGTGCGCCGCGGTCCATTCACCCCGCCGTTCACTGTTTCGGACCAACGTTTCGTTAACGCCCTTGCCGCGATCGCGCGAACATCCGTGAAGACGGACCGAGAAATCGAGGAGCTTCGGACGCTTTCCGCCAGTGACCTGATGACCGGGCTTCCCAACTACCGGGCGCTGCGCCGGCAACTGGTCGACGTACAGGAAAGCGGCGCGGAGCGGGGGCTGGCGGCTCTCATCTTCATCAACGTGCAGAACCTGGCGCGCATTAACGCGGAGTACAGCCCTGAGGTGGGGGACGAAGTCTTGCGAGCGCTAGCGGAGCGCCTGCGGACCCTTTCGGAGCAGTGGCCAGGCGCCAGCGTCTACCGCATTGCGGGCGACGAATTTGGGGTCTTGGTGACCTCTCTGCGCAGCCGCAGGGAAGTCACAGAAATCGCGTGGGAGTATGACAGCGGCTTGGGCGAGCCCGTGGAGACAGAGAAGGGTCTGGTCTCGGTCGTCCTCGCTCAGACAACAGCGGTTGCGGGCATGGAGGCGCCCGGTCAGATGGCCGAGTTGGTCCAGCGCGCGGACGGACAGATGTATCGGTCACGGCGGAAGTTCGTCAACATGGCGGTGGACGAAGCCAACGGAGCGGAGATGCTCCAAGGGGAGGATGCCGTTGCAGGCGCACAAGCCCGCCTTGCTGCAACCGGTCCGACGGCGGCGCTCGTTGAGGCGATTCGTGGCGATCGTCTGCGCCAGGTGTATGAACCAATCGTTGACCGGATCGGCGGAAGGATCGTTGCTGTCGAGGCGGCCGTGCGTTACACGGACCCCGTGTACGGCTCGCTCTCGGTGCAGTTTCTCCGATCTGAATCGGCCCGGTTGGGGTTGCGAACGAAGATGGTGATCCAGATCATGCATCACGCGGTGGCGGACATGCGCCGCTTCCGCCAGATTTGTCCAGAGTTGCGGCGACTGCACTTGAACCTGACTCCGGCTCAACTTGTTGACAGAGAGTTCACCTCCGACTTTGAGAGGATCCGGACGGAAAACCCGGAACTGGAGATCGTCCTGGAACTGGACGCAGACACCCTGCGGGTGGCCCCGGAAGAGACCGACAACAAGGCTGCCGCATACGCGGTTGATCACAACGTACTAATTGCTTTGGACAACAGCGGCACCAGCTATTCGGAGCTCTCCTCCATGATTCGGTACCCGGTCTTCGCACTGAAGGTCAGCGACCGACTCCTTGCTGGGGTGAAGACGAAGCGGGTGCGTGACGCGATGGGGCGGTACCTGAGTGCGATAACAAGCACCGGAGTGAGAGTAATCGTATGCGGTGTATCAACCACGGAAGAGGTTGAGTTTTTGGATCAACTTGGGGTCCGCTACGCCGATGGACCCCTCTACGGCAACCCGGTATCGGCCAGCGAGTTCCTGGTTAGGTTGGGAACCTTGGGCCTCAACCTGTCGTAGCTCCGCCGGCCTCTTCGACTTCTTCATCGGTCAGTATCCGCCAGGGTGATGCCTCGGTGTCCGCGCTCGCGGCCGGGCTGTCTCCCTGAGTCCACCACTTCGCCTCGTAGCCCCGGCCGTCGAACATAACTCGGTCCCCTGAGTTATAGATAGCTTCGGGAGACCAGTCCGCGTAGGTGCCCTCCGGCAGAGTCGGGCTAGGCCGAGGCTCCTCCCCTTCCAGCACAGGACCGACCAGGCGCCACGCAGATTGTCCGTTCTCATCCACCTCATCGGGAGCGTTCCCCCGATTCGTCCACCGGGCTGTGTACACGTTGTGCCTCCACACCACCTTGTCTCCAGCCGCATAGGTCGATGTGGCCTTCCACACGGGGTAGGGGCTGGTCCCAGGGTCATCGACTCCGCCGCTTTGGAGGCTCTGAGGCTGCACTTCCTCATCGGATAGGTCGCGCTCTGGGATCTGGTGGGCGGTTCCTTCTCTCTGGGAGCTGAGGATCCCATCGAATTCCAGGGGCTCCTGGTTGACGCCTGAACAGAAGTTGACGGCCGTGCCCAAGTCTGCGTAGTTCGAGTCACACGATCGGTCGCGGTTCAGTGACCAGAAAGACAGCCGACCGAGTGTCTTGTTCTGAGCGAAGGAGTGAAGGTCCACCGCGTCTTGCTTCGTGAATACCTCGTCGGCCTCGTCGTTTTGCCCGATCATGGGTGTGGCGCCGAGCATTGTCCAGACCTGCTGGGGTGTTACGAGCGTGCCGTTGGCCAGGAGCACGCGGGTGAACTGAGAGTGTGCTGACTCCAGCGCTTCCTCGCTCATGGCAGCCATCGAACGCTCTGTGGACGGGATACCGAAGTTCATGGTCATCAGGTTCACGCCGGAGAGGGTCACATCTGCTTTCAAGAAGCTGTCTACTGTCGTCAGACCGTCGTTGGTGAGTCCGTTTACGTCCGCTGGCAGGGTGAGCCACACCGCGAGTTCGGTGCCTTCCTCAGCTGCCATGTCGACCAGCTCCTTGACGGCCTTGGCCCGTTCCGTCCGGTCCTCGGGCGAAGCAAGCGTGTCCCCTTCGACGTCCATGTCGATGGTGTTGATGTCGTAGCGGGACACAGCCGCCCACATCGCTGCGGCGCTGGCCGAGGCGGAGTCGCAGGCTTGGATCAAGTCCTCATTGTCCCGTCCACCGAACGATAGGACAGGAGTGCGGCCCGATCTGTGGATTTGGGCGATGCGTCGGTCGAGGTCGAGGGTGTCCTCTGCCTCATCGAGTGTGTAGTAGCCACCCCAGGTGGCCTCACAGTCACCATCGTTTGAAACGATGAAAGACAGTACGGGGTTGCGCTGACCTGAACCGGTAGCTGTCTCGATCTCGAAGGTGGGGGTCTCGGTAACGTCTACGTAGCCGCCGGTCCATGGGGTGTTGAGAGGCTTGAGAGATTGGAACTGGTAGGCGATCGCGACAACTGCCCCGACAGCAACGGCCACCGCGACGAACATGGCTATTAGGAGACGCCGCACTGAGAAGCGCATACCTGGGAATCGCTTGCTCATGTTGCCTCTTATGGTTTCCTTGGCGCTCGGTTCCTGCTACACATTATTCTTAATTCTCAGCATTCCAAATGGGCGAGCAATGTCTCTGATTGCGCAGTTTCGGCACGAAAGGAGCATCCGTGGCCAGGCACCGCTCTATCGGAGAGTATCAAGAGGTCCTCAACGACGAAGCGCTCGAATCCTTTGAAGAGCCGCAGGCGCAGAGCGGTCGGCGTGAGTGGGGGGCGGAGCGCTCCACCTCATCCCTGCCGATCCTGCATGCAAAGCCATCCATCTCCCAGATGTCGTGGAGTCGGCTGGCTATTGTCGTGACGGTCTTTTCTTGGCTGATGTACGTGGCAACCACCGTGATTGACATGTGGATCAACCGCGAATTCACCACCTTGAGGGTGGTGCTTGAGGCCTTGCTGTACGCCAGCATCGTCACAGCCCTGGCGTTCTCCGCCATGATGTATCTGGTCTCAAGGAAAGGCGCACTGGTCAGGTTCCGGGACCACAAGCGGGTGCCAAGGGAGATCTTGGATAGGCACTTCTCCTCCGACACCTACCACCACGGGATCACCGTGTTGGTTCCCTCTTACGTGGAAGAAATACCGGTCGTAGAAAAGACCTTGTGGTCGGCCGCACTCCAGGAGTTTCCCGACCTTAGAGTGGTGTTACTGATTGACGACCCGCCGTACCCGAGGGACCCGCAACGCAACTCTGATCTTTGGGCGACCCGCAGGTTGAGTGACGGAATAGAGGCCGAGTTAGCAACTCCGCGACGCCGCTTTGAGGCGGCCAGGAGCCAGGCGATGGTCCAGCTTGAGGGCACCGCGTTGGTGACAGGCGTGGACCTGGCGCACCTGTGTACGGAATACCGAGCGGCCGTCCAATGGCTCTCGACGAAAGCCCACAGTTGGCCGGTGGTGGACCACACGGATGTGTTCTTCGTGGAGAACATCCTGGAGGGACTGGCGGAGGACCTGCGTCAGACCTTGGAGGCTGTCGAGGCAGCAATCCAAGATCGTGAGCGAATACCTATCGAACGGGTTGAGCAGATGTACACCAGACTCATCCGCATCTTCTCGGCGTCCATGACCTCCTTCGAGAGGAAGAGGTATGCGTCCTTGTCGCATGAGGCGAACAAGGCCATGAACCTCAACTCGTACATCTCCATCATGGGAAGAAAGTGGAAGAGAGTCGAGACCCCGGCAGGCGTGGTGCTGCGTCCTGTCCCCGAGGGCCAGTACGCGGACTTGATGATCCCGGACTCGGAGTACCTGCTCACGCTGGACGCTGACTCCATGCTGCTTCGTGACTACTGTCTACGGCTGGTCTACGAGCTGGAGCTACCTACTAACGAGCGGATAGCGGTTATTCAGACTCCGTACTCTTCCTATCGCGGTGCGCCAACGCGCATGGAGAGAATCGCGGCCGCCACCACGGACATTCAGCACCTGCTGCACCAGGGGCTCACCTACTACGGGGCTACCTTCTGGGTCGGGGCAAACGCAGTTATTCGCAAGCGAGCCCTTGACGACATAGCTGTGGTCAACTCCGATGGCGGATTGACCGTGACCACCTACATCCAGGACAGAACGGTCATCGAGGACACGGAGTCCTCGATCGACTTGGCTCTATACGACTGGACCCTGCAGAACTATCCGGAGCGCCTCTCGTATTCCTCCACCCCTCCGGATTTCGGTTCCCTCGTGATCCAACGCAGAAGGTGGGCGAACGGTGGCCTCCTGATCCTTCCGAAGTTCTGGAGGGAGAAGAAGGTTCGTCGGAGGAGCAGAAACCCGGTTCCCATGGCGGAGACAGCTCTGCGGGTGAACTACATGGCCTCAATTGCGTGGGCCTCTTTTGGGCTGAT
>CAYFRO010000084.1:0-6371 GCA_964345565.1 uncultured Actinomyces sp. | reverse complement strand
TGGTAAAAAGTGGGCCGGCTAACTCCGGCGGAGCGGGCGAGGTCGGCAATGGTGATGTCCTGACCGGCATCCCCGGAATCAAGCATTCCCGTCATCGCTTGGATCAGTGCCTGCCGCGACCGGTGCCACGGACCTGCATGATGGTGAGGTCCTAGCCGCCGACGGCTCCAGTGCGCTAGTCGTCGGACTGTCCGAACTAGTCGCCGGCACCGACGACCTCAAATCCGGGGCAGCGGAGCTGGCCAGCAACACTTCCACACTCAGCGCCGGAGCACACGAACTCGCTTCGGGGGCCGCCGCCTCTCGTGACGGTACGACCCAGCTCAGCGGCGCACTTGACCGGCTCGCGGACGGCACCCGCGGTCTTCCCGACGAACTTTTTGACCTCACCTTGGGAGCCTCCCAAGTGGCCGACGGTACCGTCGCCGCTGCTGGCGGCGCCGAAAACCTCGCGACGGCCATCACGGACTTTCAGATCGGTTCATCCGGGCTATCCGCGGGTGTGGCCCAGGCTCTTACCGGCGCCCAAACCCTCCAGGGTGGAGCCAGTGCTCTGGCGGAGCAGGTCCCCGCACCTACGGCCGGCGCCTCTGGGGTGTCTGAAGGGCTGGCAGTGTTGCTGGCCCAATACGACCAGCTTGACGACGTTCAGCGCATAGCCATGCTTTCGCAACTGGCCGCTGGCGCCGAAGATGTCGCCGCCGGAACGGATCAGGTTGGCGCTGCTGCGGCCGACCTGGCCACTGGAGCCACGACGTTGGTTGGCAATGTGGAGACTCAGTCCGGACTGGCCTACCTCGCGGTCGGTGCGGAAGAGGCCGCCGGGGTCGCCGGGCTTCTGGCGGACGGTGCCGACACGCTGACAGCAAACCTAGACACTTTGTCAGCCGGCGCAGCCCAGGTCTCAGATGGTGTCGGGACCCTCTCGACCGGACTAGGGACTCTAGCCGCGGGAATTTCGGGGGCCGCCAAGGCTTCCAACACCCTGGCGGACGGGTCCGCCCGGGTCGCTTCCGGGGCGGACACTGGCCGCCGGGACGTCCCAGTTCGAGGGCGGGACCAGCGCCCTCGTCACCGGCGCGACTCAACTTGCCGACGGGACGGGGAACGCTGCGAACGCTGCGGGCACCTTGTCTGACAGCCTCGGGATCTTGTCGGAAGGTGGAGGCGAGCTCGCCGACAGTCTGGCGGAAGGCGCCGCAAACATCCCCAGCTACAACACCGCCGAACGAGAGCACCTAAGCTCGGTCGCGGCTGCGCCAGTGGAAGTTGTGACCGAGCGGGCCCATGAGGTGCCGACCTACGGCTACGGATTGGCGCCCTACTTCGCGAGTCTCGCGTTGTGGGTCGGTGCGATCGCGCTCTATCTGATGCGCCCCGCGCTCAATTCCACCTTGCTGGCCTGGCTGGCTGTTGGCATTCTGGGCACCTTCCTAGCGGTGGGGATCAGGCGGCACAAGCAGTCGACGTTACCCGACCTGGTCCCCATGTACTGAGTGTTCGGGACACCTGAAGGCTTGGTTGGTCTCTCCGGGTTTACGCCGCTTGTATAGCGGCCGATTTTGTGACGAGTTCACCTCGAGGTTAATCGTCGTGGGTCCGGTTAGCGTAGCGCTGGCGGCGGCTTCGCCACTGGTACCGATCGCCTCGCCCGCCTCGCGCCAAGAGAGTCGCTGCTCGCGCGCAGCGTGCACAGCTTCGGCAAGTTCTTTCTCGGCGACGTCGCGTCGCCAGGCCGCTAGCTTGACCGCCATCCTGGTCGCCGGGCTTCGGGTCGTAGTCCTCGAAGGCATCGGCGAACTCGTCGGCACGGGCCTTGATGTCTTCTATTGAGCGTCGAGTCATGTGGTTTACCTCAGATACTTGGCTCAGGCCGGATCCGCGATGAGCGCTGCGGCAAAGGTGCGTTCCCCAGATGGGAAGTGTGTTGCAGCCCCCCCACTCTCTTTTGCACCCACTTGGAGCCAACCTTTTGACGTTCACCAAAACGTCGGTTTTTATCCAAAAGGGTCACTAAACAACCACTTGGACACCCCTTTTGGATACAAAGGGGTGTCGTTTGGCTTTGTTCCTCGGCAAGTTTGGTTTTCATGCGCTTCTGCGCTTCCGGTCCAGCCCCGTTCCGCTGCGATCCTCTGCTGGTGCATCGGGGCACTCTCGATGGGCCGCTTGAACGGGTCAGCTGAGCGCTTCAGGTTCGACCGTCGGTCCGGCCACGCGATCAACGCGACACCGTTTCGCCCGGGGCTTTGTGAGCGAATGGGACGATCTGTACAAGGGACTGGCGTGATCGCAGGCTTGGTGAACGCTGTCATGTCCCTGTGCGGTCTCTAACCTCACTGACGTGGGGCCGGGGCGAGCGAAGGTCTTCCTCTTGCGGTTCGCTCTGTCACGTAGGCTGCAAGCCTTGCGCCACCTTGCAAACATAGGGGCCGCGCACCTGCGCCTCGGGCCTAGACTTCGACTGGCCAAGCGCCAGCTTGGTTTAGGACAAGGAACGAAGGACGGCTGGCATGACGGAAACGAAACAGCAGCTGAAGAACGCGGAACTTTTAGAGAGACTAGACGACCTGCCGTTCACACCCAGGCACCGCAAGGTGCTTTTCGCGTCAGGCATTGGTTGGGCATTCGACGCTATGGACGTCGGTCTGATTACCTACATCATCGCCGTGCTTTCGGTTCAGTGGGACCTGACGGGCTTCCAGAAGTCCTGGGTCGTATCTGCGGGCTTCATAGGTATGGCGGTTGGAGCCTCTTTAGGTGGCACGCTTGCCGACCACATCGGCAGGCGAAACGTTTTCACGCTGACACTGATCGTCTACGGCGTCGCAACCGGTGCCTCCGCGTTTGCGGGAGGAGTGCTGGTGCTGATCTTGCTAAGGGTGGTTGTGGGGCTGGGTCTTGGAGCTGAACTACCAATCGCTTCAACGCTGGTTTCGGAGCTGTCTCCCAAACGGCTACGGGGATCCATAGTCGTCTGGCTAGAGGCGTTTTGGGCGCTCGGTTGGACAATTGCCGCAATCGTCGGCTACTTTGTTGTCCCGCTGGGGGACTGGGGATGGCGCGTAGCTTTCGGGATCGGTGCGCTTCCAGCACTTTACGCCGTTTATATCAGGGCGGGACTCCCGGAATCGCCCCGCTTCCTTCTTTCGAAAGGAAAGTACCAGGAAGCTGAAGCCGTCGTTGAAAGTCTTGAGGATTCTGCACGGCAGACCGGGTGGACTCCAGCTGAAGCCGCGGAGCCTGTTGCAGATGAGGAGACGGCACACTCGGAGAAAACGTTCCTGTTTTCGCCGGGCTTGCGAGGTCGAACGGTGGCGATCTGGACCGTGTGGTGCATGGTCAACTTCGCCTACTACGGGGCATTCATTTGGATCCCATCAATCCTTCACGCTGAAGGCTTTGACCTGGTTCGTTCCTTCGGGTACACGCTGATCATTACCCTGGCCCAGCTCCCCGGCTACGCTGTCGCTGCGTTGCTGATCGAAAAGTGGGGTCGTAAGCCGACGTTGGCGTTGTTCCTGGTGGGGTCTGCGGCTAGCGCCGTTGCTTTCGGGATGTCTGGGACTGTAGCGCTGATCATCACGACAGGTTGCTTGTTGTCCTTCTTCAACCTTGGGGCTTGGGGCGCCCTTTACGCGATAACTCCGGAGATTTACCCGACCCGTTTGCGCGCTAGCGGGGCTGGCTGGGCTGCGGGTTTCGGACGCATCGCATCCATCGTTGCCCCGTTCATCGTGACTGCGCTACTAGCAGTCGGAGGGATGCCCAGCGGCAACAAGTCGCTCTTGTTCGGCGTGATTGCAGGTGCTTTCGTTGTTGCTGCGGGTGCTGCGATGACCTTGCCCGAACTGCGCGGGAAGGCTCTGGAGGCGTAGCGGGACGCGGCTGGTCTTCAGATAGTTCCCGAACCTGACCCATTGCTGCGGGCTTTCATGGCGTTCACCCCTTTGGGCGCTCCGGTTGATGCTCCTGAGCCGGGCTTGGCGTCTGTGGATCGAACCGTACTAGGCCTTGGCGGGGTTGCCTGCCCTCTTCCAAAAGACGATCGCAAGCGTCAGCGCCGCCGCAAGGAACACTGCGATGACACCCAGGCCTGCGGTTGCTCCCCACAACCAGCCATCTGCGGTAGCGCCTCCGGCGTACACCGAGAAGACCACGCCCGTGATCACCGCATTTCCGATTGCCGTAGTGATGCGCTGCGTCATCTGTTGCAACCCGCCGGCTGTTCCTCCATGCGCAGCGGGAACGTCCTTCATCGTCTGGGTTTGGTTCGCTGAGCCCATAGTGCCAGCACCGAAACCCATCGGGATCAGTGGGATCGTGAGCCAGTACACCGACCATCCCCAGGTGATCACAGCCCAGAACCCCGCGGCCAGGACCACCAGGGACCCCACCATCAATGCGAGGGCAAAAACTTGCATCCCTTTGCCCTTTTCCAGGGCACGCTTACCTGCCCAAACTGCGGCGAAGCCTGACGCGATCGCGTTAGGGAGTCCCAGGATTCCAACGGTAAGGGCTGAAACATTGAGCCCGTCCTGCAGGAACAGCGCCATCACTACAAAAATGGTGGAGCTCCCTAGGAACTGTAGCGCGGAGATTGCCGTGCAGTAGCTGAAGGACCGGATCTTGAACAGCTTCATGTCGACCATGGGGAAGTGCCCGTGGTTGCCGTACCAGGTCTCCCAGGCAACCCACACGCCCAACAACACGAAACCGCCAGCCAGTAGCCACCAACGCCACCAAACACCATGGATGATAAAAGGCATCATGATCGCGAGCACAGTTGCGGTCAGGAGTAGCATTCCCACGGGATCCAGGTCGATCCGCTGCCTTTTTCGCTTGGGGACGGGGCGCCCTGCGGCCTCCTGGCGAGCCTCGTACTCAAGCTCTGCCGCCTGCGCACCTTTCCCGATGGTGCGCCTCTCCTTACCGAACGGTAGGAACTTCCAGGCGGCCAGCAAACCGACCAGGCCTATAGGAACGTTAATGAAGAACGAGTAACGCCAGCCCGGGTCCTCGCCCAGCATCCCCACCAGCGTTCCGGAGAGTAGCGGGCCAACTGCCACCGACGCGGCAACCACCAGGCCCATGTAACCGAAGGCGCGGGCTCGGTCACGCCCTTGGAAGTACTGCTGGATCATGCCTGTGACCTGCGGGGAAAAGAGACCGCCACCAATGCCTTGCAAGACGCGCATGAGGTTTAGGACGGTGATGCTTCCTGCGAAACCCGCCCCTAGGGAGGCAACGGTGAAGACAGCTAGTCCAATCACCCACAGGCTCGACCTGCCGAATATGTCGCCAAGGCGCCCCGCAGGCACCAGCACGACGCCAACAGCTAAGGCATAGCCAGAAAGGACCAGTTGGATCCCCGATTCGGACGCCGACATGGCGCTCTCGATCGAGGGCAGCAGGTTATTGACCGAACTGACTTGGAGCAGGGTGAGTGCAAGGGAGACCAGCAGCACGCCCAGCATCCAGCTACGGTCGTACGTGCGGTCGCTACCGGGCACAGTGAAGAAGCGAGAGTTGTTCAAGGAGAGGCCTTTCTACAGCTCAGCCTATCCAAGGACGCGCCGAGCTCGGTGGGCACCCACCTGTCTTGTGCCTCATGCGGCGCGGGGCTCAGGGGCGTGAAACCCGCTGAGTCGGGCTAGACGACGCGACTGTTACCGTTCTTACCCCAGATGAACCAGACGATTGAGCCCACGAACGGCATGGCCAAGCAGGCCAGAATCCAAAGAGCTTTCAGTCCGCCCGTGTAGTTTGGCGACTTCGCGATTGAAATCAATGCTCCGATGAACAAAGCAAGGTAGGCGATACCAAGCAGGGTGAAGAAGATAGCGCCCGCGACGCTTCCGCTATTGTTGACTGCTACTTCTAAGTCCATGGGGAACATGGGCGTCCTTTCGTGATGGGTCTGCAGCTCTTCGTAGCTGACCTTAGCCTAGTCTTGCCGACCGCAGGCTTACCGCCGATTAGCGCTCCCCGTTAGCGAATCCTTTTCACTTCGAAGGAGTACTTGGGGTTCGCATAGGCCTCTTGGGACTCGATCAACTGGAGCTCGCGTTCCCCTGACTTGTACGTGTTTTCCAGGAGTTCAAAGATCATGGCAGCCGTCTTACCCAGGGCCTCGGACATGCTCCCGGTTTCGACCAAGATCGAAGAAAACAGGGCTGCCGTTACGTCCCCGGAACCGTTCGCCCTGAAGGGGAGGTGAGGCGTCTGCACGATCCAGGCGCCCTGGTCGTTCGCCGCGACCATCTCAATCGTGTCTTCCTCGCGGTCAGGGCGAAGCACCGACGTGACCAAGACCGTGTCAGGGCCCTTAGCACGGAGCAGGTCCACCGAGTCCAGTGTTTCCTGCAAGG
>CAYFRO010000083.1:0-6525 GCA_964345565.1 uncultured Actinomyces sp. | reverse complement strand
CCAGTCACCCGTGACTGCGATGGAGTCGTAGCTGGCCACTAGTCGCGTCCCCAATCACTTGGTTGAACTGTACAGGCTCGTCGCGAACTGGCCATGTCACTTGAGGTCGCTGCTAAGGTCACTGCTTTGTGCCTTCTTTCCATAACTTCTGAAGCAGGGGCCGCGTGTTCAACGCATTACTTTGCGAGGTCGCGAAGCTGAGTGCGCCGGCTCACCCATAGAAGTATCCCACCGGGCACCGTCATGAAGGCGAATGTTTTCCGGAATCCACTGGATCCTCATCCCGGGGCGCGCAGCAAAGCTCAGAGCGCGCGTGCGTAGCGCGGTAGCACGTTTGCGTTCGACCAGACGTCACGTTTACATTCGGGCAGCCCCGCGTTCGCGGAGTCGGACCTCCGAAAATAGATCCAGCCCACTCCCAACCAGAAGGTTGAGGCGGGCCGAACGGTTGCTTCGACGCTATCACGGGCGCAGCTGTTCGGGGAGCAATACCCTTTCTAGAGGTCCTTCGCTCCTGGCCGAAGGAGAAAAACGAGGACCGGCCCTGGACTCCCACCGAGGCGGGTAGCGGAACCGGTCTTATTGTTGCTAAAGCTACACGATCCGAACTCATCGCGGGGCTACAGTTGCGAAGTGCGTAGCGCAGCCGGCCTGACCCAGGCTGACCTCGCGGCCCGCATGGGGATCCGCAAGGGATACGTGTCTGCTTTGGAGCGGGGTGAACGGCCCCCTACGGTTTCACCTTGGCGCGGGTAGCTGAAGCTACCGGGAAGCGGCTGCAGTTGACACTGCTGTAGTCGTTAGTCGTGTCTCCAATCGCTTTGAAGAACCATCAGGACCAAGCGAGGCTGCGTCTGTAGGACGCCATCCGCACCAGTGAGGTTCGACCGTGTCACACTGACCGTGAGTGCCAGGAAAGCACGGTCGGTCTAGACGGATGACGGCGGCACCAAGTCGAGTGGCCGCGGATGTTTTTCCTACGGCTTTGGGCCGCCAATCAGCAGCGCCCCCATTGCTCCCATCCGCTCACGAAGTCCCCGTCCACTACACGAGGTCGATAGTTCGCCATGTCCGAAATCTACTAATCGCCATCTCTGAAATCTACAAAATGCCCGGACGCTACGCCTGGAGAAGGTCATTCGTGCCAGCTGAGCTTCCTCGATGAACGCTTCGGTGGTAGCTCCTAGCGGTGAGCCTCGATCTTCGCGGCGCTGACCTAACGATCATTACAACGAACCTGTCGGGTGCCCGTGGTGTACTGGTGACGCCCTAGAAGTTGCGTCCAAAAGGAGAGACTCATGTCTACCGTTGACCTTCCCAGGTACTCCGACGTGATCGAGGAGTCTCCCGGGCTCACGTGGGTCCCTTTCTACGAAGAATTCGCAGACAAACTGCTGGGCTTCAGGGACTCACGGTCAGAACTTATTGGACTCATCGGCAGGGTCTACGACTCGTGCGGCCTGACCTCGCCGAAGCTGGACTCGTCGGGCGTTCCCGGCGACATCGACCCTTTCACGGTCTTCGGGCTTTTCAACAAAGGGATCTCGGGCGCGAACCGGGACCGCGTCGTTCAGGGCTTCAGGGACGCTCTGGGGATTGAGACGCCAGCGCCCAGCGACTTTGACGGGGTACCGGTCCTGAACAACCTCAACGCAACTTTCTACAAGTTCACTGGAGACCCTGAGCGCAGCGAAAACGACATCGGCTACCTGTGGGACGTTTTCTTAGCGGCTCTCGATCACGCCAACCAGCCTTCTTTAGAAAGCGCGGCACGGTTCGTCGAAGCTTTCGACCGGGTGAAGGACCTAAAGGGGAACCGGTGGAAGACAACCATGGGGCTCTACTGGGCCAGGCCCTCCAGTTACCTGAGTCTTGACAGTCGAAACCAGTGGTTCCTTAGAGGGGAAGCAGGGCTGCCACCCGCGCTGCTTGACTTGATCGGGGACCTAACCGAAGTGCCAGACGGCAAGCAATACTTACGAATCAGCGCTGAGATCGGCCAGGAACTTGGCGAAGGTGGCTACCCCTTTGCCAGCATTCCCGAACTCTCGTACTTTGCGTGGGCTTTCTCGGAGGCGGTCAACAAGCAGAAAAAGGCAACTGAGCAGGACGCAGGTCTTAAGGATGTGGAGGTCGCCTCTGACGTAAAAACCCCAACGTACTGGCTGTACTCCCCGGGGAAAGAAGCGTACCTGTGGGACGAGCTCCAAGAGCGACAAGAAATCTCGGTCGGTTGGGAAGAAATCGGAGATTTAGCCGCGTACGAGTCAAAAGAGGAGATGAAAGATGCGATGAAGAAGGTCTTTGACCCCACAAAGACCTACAAAAACTGGGCTCATGCGACCTGGCAGTTCGCGAATGAAATGAAGCCGGGGGACATTGTGTTTGCGAAGAAGGGGACCCACGAGCTCGTCGGGAGAGGGATAGTGAAGTCCGGCTATCGGTTCGAAGAGCAGGCAGGCGAGGACAGGGCCAACGTCCGTGATGTGGAGTGGACCCACGTTGGGGCGTGGCCCCACCCGGGCCAAGCTGTCATGAAGACCTTGACGGACATCACGCCGTACACCGAGTACGTGGAAAAGCTGGAAGCTCTGTTTATCAATACAGAAGACGGTGAAGACATCTTCGAGAAGGCCGTCGCCTATCCCACGTACACTAAATCTGACTACCTAGAAGACGTGTACATGAGCGAAGAGGAGTACGAGACACTCAAGTACTTGGTCCGGACCAAGAAGAACGTCATCCTTGAAGGGCCCCCGGGCGTGGGTAAAACGTTCCTGGCAAAGCGCCTCGCGTTTTCTCTGATGGGCTCCGAAGACACTAGTCGTCTGCTGACGCTTCAGTTCCACCAGAGCTACGCCTACGAAGATTTCATTGAAGGCTTCCGACCACAGGCCGACGGTTTTGAGCTTCGGAAGGGGCCTTTCTACAAGTTCTGCAAGGCTGCCAAGATCGATAGCGACAATGACTACTTCGTCATCATTGATGAAATCAACCGGGGGAATCTAAGCAAAATCTTTGGGGAGTTGTTCACGCTGCTCGAAGCGGATAAGCGGGAGACGGAGCTGAATCTTCTCTACTCTGAAGAGAGGTTCTCGATTCCTAGCAACGTCCACCTGATCGGCATGATGAACACGGCTGATAGGAGCCTGGCGATCATGGACTACGCGTTGCGCAGAAGATTCGCCTTCTTCGCGGTGCATCCTGCATTCGACTCCGAAGGATTCACACGCTACGGCAAGCAACTGGACAGCCCTCAGTTTGATGCGGTTGTCAGCGCGGTGAAAGGTCTCAACCGAGCCATCGAAGAAGACCAGACCCTGGGAGGCGGTTTCGCGGTTGGTCACAGCTACCTGTCCGGGCTAACTGCCAGAGACGTAGGCCCCTTGAGGCTAAGGAGGATCGTCGATTTCGAGCTGGTGCCGCTGCTTCGGGAGTACTGGTTCGATGATTCGGACAAGCTGGCAGAGTGGACGAAGAGGCTGAGGGCGGCCACGGAGTGATTCCCGTCAAGAACGTCTACTACATGCTGAGCTACGCGTTTTCCGCGTTGCAGAGTAGGGGCTACGCAAACCTCGGCTCCGAGCACTTCGAGAATGCCGACGACCTCCTCGCGGCTGTCCTGGCGCGGGGTATTTCTGAGCAGGTGAAGCGCGGGTTAAAGCGCGAATACGTTGAGGACGACAGGACCGTCTCCGTTCCCAGAGGGAAGATCAACGCCTCTGCCAGTATCAAGGGCGGTGCTTTGATGCGCCACGAACTGGTGTGCAGCGTTGACGAGCATTCCGAGAACACCTATTTCAACCGGATCCTAAAGACGGCAGGCCAAAAGCTGCTTGCATCGGCGGCTAGCGTCGAGCGCAAGAGGGACCTTCGAAGGGCGCTCGTTTACCTGGGGTCAGTCGACCCCCTGTCGCCAGGCCAGATCCGGTGGCACCACCACTACGTTCGTCAGGACCAGACCTACCGGATGTTGGTTGCGCTCAGCCGCTTGGTTCTCACGGAGCGGCTCCACGACACTGCGGCGGGGCCTGAGCATCTGGAGGACTTTGGTGAAAAGCTGATGCACCGCCTCTACGAACGATTTGTCTTGGAGTACTTTCGCCGCGAACACGGTAAGACACTCGAAGCGCGGGCCTCGTACGTTCCCTGGGCTCTAGACGACGAACAGGGCGAACTCCTGCCATCGATGCAGACTGACGTCACTTTGACCCCGCGAGACCGCGAGGTCCGGCGCGTCCTGATAATCGACACGAAGTACTACACAGATAACTTGCAGCGCCACCACGGGAACGTGGCCGTGCGCTCCGACCATCTTTACCAGGTGTTTGCTTACGTCAAGAACAAGGAAGCGAACCTCCTCAGGGAGGGGAGACCCAAAGATGTCTCCGGACTGCTGCTCTACGCGCAGACGGACGCGGATGAGCAACCGCAGGCTACTTACCAAATGAGTGGAAATGAGATCAGAGTGAGCACACTGAATCTTGATGCAGACTTCCCCCTGATTCGCGTTCAGCTAGACGGGATCGTCCAGCGTTTCCTTGCGTGAAAGACGCAGAGCGATCGCTCTGGCAGGGTCCATGGGCAACGGAACAACGAAAACGCGAGATTCTGCGTGCCAGACGGGCACAGAGAGACTTGAAGGGGGAATGAAATGGCGACCTGGGATGAGACCAGGGAGAAGAAGTGGTCGGCCATGACCAGCGATGAGCAGGCTGAATACCTTGCCCTCACTCCGGAAGTGTGAGCAGGGGTGGACGTTGCCGAGCTGGTGTACGAAGCGCGTGGCGCAGCCGGCCTGACCCAGGCTGACCTCGCGGCCCACATAGGGATCCGCCAGGGATATGTGTCTGCTTTGGAGCGGGGCGAACGGGTCCCTACGGTCTCCACTTTGGCGCGGGCGGCTGAAGCTACGGGAAGCGGCTGGCCGATAGAAGTCTCGAGTCACGTGAGATCTTCCAGTTGCGCTAAGTTCTGCGGATAGATGACGTCAATTTCGACGATGCTTTTCGGGAAATCCTTGCGGTTGTTGGTAAGGAAGTAATCAGCCCCTGAGGCAATTGCAGTGGCTAAGTGCGCAGCATCGGCCGCCCGCAAGCCGTACTCAACCGAGAGCGCCAGCGCCAAGCGTGCGGCGGCCTGGTCGAAGTCCAACAGTTCAAGGCGGGAAAGTAGGCCCAGCAGCGTTGCCACCTCTGCCGAATCATCGTCTTCACGCATTGGCTTAGACAAGACCTCAGTTAACAGCAGGGCGGACCCAACCCCAGCCGGAAGCCCGTCCTGATCCTGGAACAGCTTTGCGACCGCCACCCCAACAGAGTTCGTGGGACTTCCTGCGTAGGTCAGAACGTCGGCGTCGAAAGCAATTAGTGGGCTCACCGGAAGGAGCGATCCTTGCGGACAGCCGCGACGAGTTCTTCGGCCCGTTCAGGGCGCAGCACCCCCGCGTTGAGGGGTGCTAGCCGGGCAGCAGTCAGCCGTTCATCGATCCGTTTGGCGCGGCTGAAAGCCTTCGTCGCACGACGTCGCTTGAGGGTCTCGGGGCTCACCAGCACCGCAACGACGCGCCCGTGACGTGTGATCTCGATTTCTTCCCCCGACTCGACCCGCGTCAGTTGTTCCGGCAAAGTCTGTCGGGCCAGGGTGGCGGAGATTGTCGTCATGAGGTAAGTGTACGGGACTGTACGTGCACGTACAGTCCCGGCCCAGCGGGGAGACCCCCAGCGCGCTGAGTCCGCGAAACAGGGGAGCGGTGTGCGTGTCCCGGCCCGGACGGTGAGGAGATGGGCCGCCTGCCCCGAGGCCGCTAGAAGCTCTGGGCCGCTTGCCGACAAACGCATCCAGTAAACCCACCTTGGAACGTCCAGGCCCACAGACCGCTCCGGTAGCACGTTTGCGTTGGGCCAGGGGCCGGCTTCACGTTTAGGGCTCTTGCGGGATCCGTACTACCGGTGGCTCAAGGTTCCGTCATTCGATGAGGGCTTTCAGACGTCTGTCTCTTGTGGTGCCTGACCAGAGGGCCGCCACTTCAATGGCAAAGAGCAGAAGCCCCCAGAAAAGCAGGCCCCAGGGGGGTTTTCGCTTTCGTGGCCGAAGGCTCTATAAATGCTCGCCTGCGAGGGGTTCGCTGCTGTAAGTGATCTGGACCAGGTCCCCCGGCTTCCACTTGCAGAGCTTGTGGGAATACATGTCCAGCACGTCCTGGCGTTCCACGCTAGCTGGTCGCGTTACAACTCGCAGCCAAACAGGGACGACGTGTGCGCTGCTAGTCGCGTCCCCAATTCTCTGGGAGGACCATTAGGAGTGGGCGGACGCTACGTCTGGAGGAGGCCATCCGCGCCAACTGGTCCTTGTGTCTGTCCATCTCTTTGCGCCGCTCTTTCAACGTGCTGCGTTGGGTGAGTTCGCTGGCTTCTTCGTCCCAGCGCTGAGCTTCTTCTATGAGGGCTTCGGCGTTTTCCGCAGCGTTGCTTTGTGCTGCCTCCAGGGCTGCGGCAAGGGACTCTTCGGCGCGGGCGTGAGCGT
>CAYFRO010000082.1:0-6578 GCA_964345565.1 uncultured Actinomyces sp. | reverse complement strand
ACGAGGCCGCGGAAGGAGTCGTGTGCGAAGTCGCCGAAGCCGAGCAGTCCCATTGCGATGTCGTAGGTGAACTCCCGTTTTGCCGGCAGCACCGGAATGACCGGAGGCGCGGAGAGCGGACCTAGCTGGATCGGCCCCTTCTCCGTTTGGATCCCGCAGAGAAGCTCCACCCTGAAGACTGGTTCGTCGGATTCGTTGGCGAGGTGCAAGAAAACCGTGCGTTGGTAATACTCGCCGGATGAGCTCGGTGCGTACTCATGTTCGACCCAGGCTGAAACGAGTGAGGCAACTTTCCGGCGGGCCTGGCGCCTCCGGAGGATGCTCAGGACGATAGCGACACCCGCTTGGGTCTTGAGTATCTCCTGCGCTCCCGTTGGACCTCTTGCAGACTGCGACGCTCGTCGCTTGGTCCTGAGGGCGGTGAGCCTGTGTCGGTTAGGATCTCAGTGAAGTCCGTAGTCGCGGTTGCGAGAGATCCAGGGAAGGGTCTGTGGAGGGGCGCGCTCAACGTAGACGCTGGAAGGCGGATAGTGGAAGACTGCGTGGGGAAGACGGTCAGTGTGGGGGACGTGTACCGCGCGGACCCGACGACGTCTCTGACAGGGGACGCACATGGGTCCAAGCCCAGGCCCATAGCTGTGGTTGAGTGCAGGCAGAGAGTCGCCGTGACACTGACCCGAACCACGCACCCAGGGAAGGATGCAAGGAGATTAGAGTCTCCTGCGGATCCAGCGATTGGCCTGACCAAGGGAGGGTGGTGGACTGACGCGAGTCAGCGCCCAATTTTCTACAAACACTTCGCCGACGCGAAGAAGTTGAAGTATCTTGGAAGGCTCTCCGAAGAGCAGACGGATGAGCTCGTCGGTTTTTGGAACCGCACGAAGATGCTTGGAAGGGAGTCTCGTTGACAGTTACGGATGCGTTAGGAGCAGAGTTGCCGATCCCTGAAGAGGGGCAAGCTCAGACTCCTCGGGTCGGGGACGTCTGGGTCCTGAGCAGCGACGGCCGAGACGTGGGGGTGGTGGTGGTCAGTGCGGTCCGGGACACGCACGTGCTCGCGTGGCCGGTCACCAACGAGAGCAGAGTGGCGTCATTCCCGGCCTTTAAGTTTGGCGTCGAAGAGGACGCTACTTTCGTCGCCTGGCCGGAAGCGGAGTTCGGCCTTGTGAACGCCGGGCTGGACCGCCGGATCGGTAGAGCTTTGACTGCTGACCAGACAAAGGCGGTGTTCCGATCGATGCACTCAGGTCGGGTTGCCGAAGGTGTCGACTATTGCGAAGAAAAGACAGACAGCGAGGCGAACCTCGCGCTAGGTGCAGTGTGTGCGGAAGCTTGGAGGCTAGGAGACTTGGCCTTATTGAGTGCGGGTGGCGGAGTCGTCTTGGATTCGGCTGTTCTCGAGGAGAACGGGGTTGATTCCGAAAGGCTCGAAGGCGTCGTCTCCGTCGAGCCCGCTATTGCTTCGCGTTTGTGGGCCGGTGAGGCCGTGCCCACAGACCAGCAGCTGGCAAAGATCTTGACACTCTTTCCCCAGGGCACAAGCTCGGAGGACGTCCTCGTGCCCATGTCGGGAGACGAAGCGCGCGTCGTGAGTTCTCCGGAGTTCAAGAGCGCTATCAAAGAGCTAGCAGCCTCTAACGGTGTTGCAGAGAGTCGCGTACGGATGCAGCTCTGGGAGGACTCGCTAAGCATTGCTGCGAGAGACTCTGACAAGGGATCATTGCAGGCGGGCAGGCGTCGCGTTCGGATTGCATTGGCGGGGTTACAAGAGAATCCAGCGTTCTGATGGCGATGGATGGAGTCCCCCAAGGTGTCGGACCGTCGATCTCGGTCACTGCGGCAGCTGCGCACCTCGTTGACGTTTTCAAGCAGCGGCACCCGAAAGCTGCCTCGTTCGCGACTCAAGAGCCGATTGCGGCTTTAGACCATGTTGAGGGACTGAAAGTCGAGTGGGTCGCGACGCTGCTTTCCAACATGTGCGACGTTGGGGGCCTCTACGATGGGCGTAAGGACCCTGCTCTGATCACGATATACGAGAGTTGGAACGCTAAGAGGGACAGCTTCACTGCCCTGCACGAACTCGGCCACCACCTGGCCTGGAACGATCACGTCTGGCAACGCCAAATCAGGCCCGATGTCGCACGGAAGGCGAGGGCCTTTGAAGAGGCGACGGTCGACGTCTTCGCCTCGCGTGTTCTTCTGCCCGCTGGACTCGTGGAGTCCGCGCTGGGTTCGGGCGTGACTCCTGACGCGATTCTGGACCTGGGTGAGAACTCGCAGGCCTCCCTCACCGCGTGCTGTGTGCGGGCGCTCGACGAGCCGGGAGACCGCATAGTCTTTCTGAGCTCTGCGGATGGAACAGTCCTCTACTCGGGTGCATCGGGCGAGCTGTACAGTCCCGGCAGGAGCGTGGACCAGCCTATGCTCGCAGAGGCCGTAGAACGCGCCAAGGTGCGTGGGAGCTACAAGACCTCTGGCGGTGGAGGCATACGCTATTCGAGCGGCAGGGCACGAGAAGATGTGGTGTTGGATGTGACCATTCGCGGTGGTCTGGCTGTTGCTGTCGTCACCCCTGCGCGTCCGCAAAGGGCTCCAGCAGAGTGGGGCGCGTGGGAACTGGACTGCTCCTGTGGGGAGACGTTTCGGGCTGTTGACGCTGCCGGGACGTGTCGAGTTTGCGAACAACCTAAGTGTCCTGAATGCGGGCGATGCGAGTGCTCGGCAGCTGTAGCGTCAGTCTGTGTCAGTTGTTCGCTCGAGCTGTCTGCCTCTGAGGTGTCCCGGGGCCTCACGAAACACGAAGATTGTTGAGGGGCGGCGGACTTCGAGGGTCTGGCTGGCCAATCCAGGCTTTTCCTGAGCTGCGAGGGACGCGTAGCAAGAAGTTGGAGGATTCGCGGTGAAAGACCGAGCTTGAGATCGAAGGTCCGTCTTTGAGAGTGAGGAGAAGGCTGTGACAGCGGTGAGCGTGGAGGCGGCGTTGGTTGCTCAGGCTGGCGTGGCGGCCTCGGCAGGTTTCTGGGAGCAACACGGCGGCGCGATGTTGACTCTGGTCGGGGCGCTGGTGGGCGCCCTTTTCGGATCCCTTACAACCTGGCTGACCAGCCGGTCTGCAAGAGAGGACGCCCGACTGGATGCACGGCGAGAACTCGTGAGGAAGGAGAACTTTGAGGCACTGGAACTGGCGCACGCCATGAAACTGGCATTTTCAGAGATGGGCCTGCACGTCTCAGGAAGGGAGGAACCTGGGCCTGATGCTACCCCGGAACAGCGCGCCGCTGCCCATGAGAGCGACCAAGCTGCTGCCGCAGCGATAGAGCGCCTGTACGCGGCTGAGAGTGCGTTAGAACTGCAGACTCTCCGGTTGGGATCTATCGGGGCCGACAGCACTAGGGAGCAGTTTGCGGTTCTTTCCGCGCAAGTCAGTGAGTGCTTGGTGCGGTGGGCGGAGAGAGGGGACGGGCGCTTCATAGGAGCTGAGTTCATGGCTGCAAGCGCGCAGCTGGACCAGAACCTTGAACTCGCAGTTGAGGCTCTACGAAGTGAGCTAGGCGTGAAGTAGAGCTGCTGAATACCGGTTCTGACCACCACTGGTGAGCGCTTGGAGGGCTGTTGGCCTGCAGCGCGCAGGACGGAGCGATCTTAAGGACCTGCTTTCGCGGTTGCCGGAGTTTCTCTCGGACGCCCCTCTTACGTTCGAAACCTCGTCGTCCGGTACGTGCCACGCGGCGAGGTCACCACCGGTCGAAAACCCGAGCTATTGGGTTCTTGTGTCGCTGTTTTCCCGCCACCGGAGTCCTCCGTCTCAGAAGCCACTGACCTTTCCGAGCGCTGCAATGTCCTCCAGCCTCAGATGTGGCCGCTACGTGGGCCGCGTCGCCTTATTTCCGGAGGGGTTGCCGAAGTGGTTGGGAGAACCGCAACTCCTTAGCAAGAGCTCTGGAGCGGCGTAGGCTCCCCAACTGAGCGGCCTGGTTGAAATCGGCGCGACAGTTCTTGTTCATGGATTGAGGAGGTCCGTGTGAAGACTGAAGCGCTCCGTGTTTGGTTCCGTCAAGGACGGAACCAAACCCGGCACGGTTCAGAGGCCTTCAAGGTAGGCACGCACACGCGGCTCCAACGTAGTGAGGTCCTACGGTTCCACGATGACCGCGAGCGGACACGAAAGCAAGCTTGCGACAGTTTGCGCGCGCTGGACGACGAACTGGTGGCGACCGGCGCCGCTTCTGCAGAGCAGAGCGAGAGACAGCAAGGTCTGTCCTTTGCAAGTGCGGGGGCCTGGGAGGGAGTCCGAGTGGGCTGGGAGACGCGCCAGACTCCAAACCGCAGGGGAGTTCTCCACAGGCCAGCCCCCATGCCGCCTTTATGACGGCACGTCGCGATACATTGAGGTCGACTACAGCCCAGCGAGCATTGGAGGTGTCGAGAGTGGTCGAACTGGGTCCGCCGTTTCCCTTGGCCTGCGACACCCGGGGCGCTCCTCACGCCTGGTACGAATACAAGGAAGCACACCGCAGAGTGGTGGAGTCAGAGATCGACTCGATTATTGAGGGCGCGCCAACTCAGCTTGTGGCACTTGACTGGCGCTCCGTCGTCGAACAAAAGATTTCCCGCGCAATAGCTGGGCGTATTCCTCGTCTGGACGCGGACATTGAAAGGACCTTCTTAGGGGATGGAGTCTACGAACTCAAGGACCCCTTGAGCTCTTCGGGTGGGCGGACGACGCTTCTGCGTCTTTACCTAGTAGACCTCGAGAGTCGCGAAGGAACTGCGACGATTGGTTGCTTTAAGGCTGCCGAAAAGTTCGTTTGCGAGACTGACGCCGAGAGGACGAAGAGCTTCCAGGATGCTGACATCGAAGAGGCGTCGCACAGGTGCGACAGAACCTGCGCAACCGGTCGGTTTTGGCGCATGGGACGCGGGCCGTCTTCGCGGCCGCCAGTGCGGCCGTGGTAGCCTGGACCGGAGGAATAAGGAGAACCTAATGCGCCAAACGAACGGGAGTGAGCAAAACCCGGAGGACTTGAAACGCTTGAGGAACCTCGCTGCCCACAATGCGCGAGAGTTCTCCAAGCTGAAGGATGACCTCGTTCTCATGCGTATCGAGAGCGGGCAGACACAGAGGGAAGTGGGCGATTTGCTGGGGAAGAGCCAATCGGCTGTGGCCCAGTTCGAAGATGGTGGAAACGATCCTCGGCTCTCGTCCCTCCGCACCTACGCTTTGGCGACGGGTGTCCGTGTCACGGTCACGCTGGAGTCCGATGCGCGGATGTCCGCATACCTGGGCCTCGGCTCGGCGAAGACCAGCAGTCTGCACTCGTCGTGGGACAGTTCAGTGTCCGGCACCGAATCCACGGCTCGCCGCATCGGCCCACGCGATGGCTTCGTCCTAGCGGCATGACTGTGGTGATAGGTTCTCTCGCCCAGGCAGTCGAGAGCTTCAAACTAGAAGACGACACGCTCTACGGGGTGCGATTCATTCCATCTTTCAGTTGGCCAGGCGCAGACTCTGACGGAGCCGCAGAGGTGGACACAACGGGAATGTTTGCCCTTGAGGAAAGCCGTGCGTCCTTCCGAGCTCGCTTTGCAGTCCGTGCCGAACCCTTTAAGGAACTTTGGATAGATGTGGCCTCCAACTACCTGGCGCCGAGTGACTACGAGATTCCGAAAGACGTGATGCTGGAGTTTGCGAACGGCGTGGCTGGCCCGCACCTGCGCGCCTACGCTCAGGGAATTCTGAACACCCTCTTGACGAACTCGCAGTACCCGCCAGGTGTCTTGCCGAGCATAGAAGAGCTGTCCGCGAATGTTTTTCAAGGCGAACTGTTGGGGGATGTTCTGGGTCCCGCGGCGATGCCCGCCCTTAAAGACAGAGAAGAGTTGCGGGTCCCCGACCCCGAGCCGTTCCCCAGCACGGAGACCTAGCGACGTCAGGCGGCCGCAAGGTGCTCCGCGTGTCGTGTTGACGTTGCGAGCGTTAGCAGTTCCTGCCTCGGTCGCTGCGCCTGCGGTTCGTGGTTCGACGTCGACCCAGCTTGACAGCACTACACCCGGGGCAGTTCACTCATCACCGGCGATGAGGGCGCACGAAGGACTCGAAGCTGCCTGAGAGGCGGGCCGGGCAATGACGCACATGTCGCTCCGTTTGCCCGGTGATCGTCGCGTAGGTGACGGTGGTGCGTCCTGATCTTTTCGCGGTTCTCCTCGTGCGTTCTGTTGGAACACGATTCTTGAGACAGCGGGCCCTTGTGACGCGGGGAGGCTGTCTAGTGAGTTGACTGCGCTTCCTCGGCGGCCGCGGGAACTTGGGCGGTCGCGCGGGCGGGGACATGTAAAGTTTCTTTGCGCGTCCGCGCGACGTTCAAACAAAACGCCGTAATGTTTACACGTCCTCTCTTGGCTCCTGGCCGCTCCCCACGCTGCCCAGTCGTACCGCCACCGACAGGCGCTCTACATAAGCGCTGCGACGGTGGAGGTCTAGGATCCTCATGCCACCACGGCCGCCCAGATCTGCCAAGAGTTCCGTGAGCGGAGCGGGCGGTCAGTCCGTCGACCACTGCAGTTGGTCGTGCGACCAG
>CAYFRO010000081.1:0-6664 GCA_964345565.1 uncultured Actinomyces sp. | reverse complement strand
TGGAAAGCGTGTTGGGTGCAAGCCCTCGGGGGTTCGAATCCCCCATCCTCCGCTCGGAGCCCCGGGATCGTTAAGATTCCGGGGTTTTTGTTTTCAGAACTCTGTTGCTGTTCCGGTTTTTTCGCCCTGGAGCCCCCAAAAAACTAAGAGTGTGCCTGGGGTACGAAGGGTGTGTGCGGGGAGCCCTCCCCAGATGCACTCTCACTACCCGAAGTACACTCTTGTCTTCGAACTGCTACCCCCAGAGCACTCTCACTACCCGAAACATACTCTTGCCCTGGTGCCAGTCAGACCAACTGCCGATCGTTCGCCCGTCGGTCCCGAATGTCCCAAAGTGCCTAGCTCGAAACACCGGCAGCTGAGTTCCAGTGGTGAGTGACGGGATTGGGGTGACGGAATCGCGACGGGGGAACGTCGGACACCTCAGACGGCTAGCCTGGCGGGTATCATCGAGTATTGGAACGTCGCCGAAGACTTTCGACCAAGGGAGCAGACCGTGGCCATTAGGACCATCCAGATCGCAACTGACAGCCTCGACGGACAAGACCTCACGGAGTGGGAGACCGTCACCCTGTCCGTTGACCGTGACGCTTGGGAACTCCATTTGAGTGCGGAGAACCGCGACAGGCTCTTGGAGGCACTTCGTCCCTTCACCCAGAACGAACCAAAGATGGCACGTACCGCAATGCAAAGCGGGGGATCCCAGTCGCGCAGGCGGGGTCAGAGCGCCTCGGCGAAGCACGCCCCCCAAGACCGCGAAGCCATCGCCAGGTTCGTTGAAGAACGCGGGCTTGGGACCGTTGGGCCCCGCGGTCGCATCAAAGCTGACTTCGTGAATGCCTGGCTTGAGGCGGGAAGCCCCGGCGCCTCCAACTAAAAGGGCTGGGGCTGACGCCGCTCACTGGGGCGAGCAGAGTCCGACCAGTTCTGTGTAGGCATCGAAGTACTCGTCAGAAGCGTCCAAAGCTTCTTGGAGTTCGACTGTCGTGTCTTTCTCAATCTGGAGACGATAGTCGAACTCGGCGCGGACCAACCCCAGCTCGTAGACCCTCAGAGCTTTCTCTCGGAACTCGTCCGACGCGGCTCTTTCCCCTACGTCCTTTATCACTTCCAAAAACGCGAGTTGCAGGTCGATCGAGTCCTGTGGGTCAAGGTCATCCGGGTTCTCCAGGAGTTCTAATCCCTTGTCTGCAAGCTCCATGGCTGCGTCTGTGAGTACCTCGCACGCCTCGCTGTCCGTGAGACCCTTCTCTGAACGTTTGTCGGCGGCGTCACCCTTAGTGACCTCCTCTTCGACCACGACTCCAGCGGAGTCGGCAGTAGAAGCCTCCAGCTGGGCGGTGTCGGACTTAGAAGAACACCCTGCTAAAGCCAGCGACAGTGCAGCTGTTGCAAGAACGGTTGTGGTTAGTTTCCGGAGCATCTTAGGACCCCCCGGTTGCTGCACCCCATCAGGCAGCAAATCAGTCGGCGCGCACGTCCCAAGGGACGCGACCGATTGGACCTTTCGCGAAGCATACAACGAAACCAGCCCCAAAATGTGGCTTTCACCACACCCTAGGGCTGATTTTGTCTGGACTCATTGGTCAGAGGAACCTGCTGGCAAGCGGGTCTAGGCAGGTTGAGTCGGCTTGCGCGGGCAACCTAGTGTCGTTAGAGAACGTCGCCTTGGCTGATGCCAGCCTCCCTGATGCTTCGAAGTTCGCCAGCAATGGAGATTAGGGCCTGGATTTCCGCGGCCTGGAAAAGCTGGTCAACGGTGGGGTCCTCCCCGATCTGTTGGATCGCGGCGTCAAGGTCTGCAGCGGCCCTGTCCATGCGGTCTTCATCAGGGCCGAAGTAGCCCGCTGCTTCATCCACTGAAAAGCGGCGTTGCGGTTGCGGCCTCAGCATCTGACGTTGCGGTGCCTGGGGCTGTTCGGCCTGGGGTTGTTCGAGTTGTGCTTGCGGTTCTTCTTCGGGGGCAAGTTGTGGTTCTTCAGGCACGTCGTTCATCTCCTGCATCGGGATCGGGTTCGCCACGGTGGCTCCTTCCAAATGGCTCGTGCGTTAAGCCTAGCGAGCCTGGCCCTCCAAGAAGAGCGCTGTGGCACATGGTCCCAGGTTGTCGCCTAAAAGGACGCCCCACCGTCCAGGTCCGGTTCGGCTGCGAGTTGCAACCTGGGAACAGCCCTTTCAAGCTGGCTTTACACCGCTAACCCGCGGCCGAACCGGGGGCTAACTCGCGGCCGAACCGTTTCTGGGAGTGGGGGGTGGGGTGCTGTCTAGAAGTCGGGGGCGGGCATCGACTGTGCCTCGATCTCCACCTTCCCCACGCCCACACTCACCTCGATCACGTTCGGCGAAGACGCCTTCTCCTTCACCCTGATTTTCGCCTTCCCCAGGGCCACCGACTTCTCCACTCGGTACGGCACTGGAGGCACAATCAGGCTGGCAGAGCCCGCCGCAACATCCACCGTGGTCAACGAAGGCGCTCCCCCCTTCAGCCAGACAGAAAGCTCACCGGCCGCAACCGAGAAGTCAGCGACCCCCACATCCTCTAGCTGGACTCTGACCTTACTTGCCGCACACGCTATCCGGGCTTCCGTCGCCTGGACCGCAAAGTCCGCCTCGGAAGCACTGATCTCCGCGTCAAGCGCCAGGAACGCGCCCACCCCGCGGAACTTGCTAGCCGCCAAACGCAGGGACAGGACGGGCGGCATCTGTTTGAGGGCCTTGGGAAGAAACAGGACAACCACGTCTTTCGGTTTGCGGGGCTTCGCGGGGCCCTCACAGGATCGAACGCGCAGGCTCTCCCCCTCACGGACCATGGTCCAACCCTCCGCACAGGGACCGTCAACATCCAAGGCGGCAACGTCGACGTCTGCGAAGACAAGCTGGAGTTCGGCGGCCGCGACATCAATGTCAAGCTCGGCCAGATCAGTCACTTCCGCTTCGATACGCATGTTGTTCTCCCTGTTAACACCGGCCCGCTCAGGCGCTCGCAACCCCCAGCCTACGTCGGCCGAATCCCGAGCCGTAACGAATAGTGAGACAAAATGTGCCATCACCTGGAGATTCATAGACTTGTGCGACCGCCAACATCAGTAACCAGAAAGACAAATGCATTGAAAAAGACTGAAACTACACCTCAAAGGGGTGAGTGGACAGGCCAGATAGGATTCATCCTTTCGGCCATCGGGTCGGCTGTCGGCCTGGGAAACATCTGGCGTTTCCCCGGCGTCGCTTACGAAAATGGCGGGGGAGCCTTCCTAATCCCCTACCTGATTGCCCTGTTAACTGCCGGCATCCCGATCCTGTTCCTTGACTACGCGATCGGCCACCGGTTCCGGGGATCCCCTCCCCTCGCGCTAAAACGGCTAGCGGGGAAGTTCGGAGAGGGCATTGGCTGGTTCCAGGTAATGATCTCCGTCTTCATTGCCCTTTACTACGCGGCTGTGCTGGCTTGGGCTTCCAGCTACTTCGTGTACTCATGGGACCTGCGCTGGGGCGACAACCCCACCGGATTCTTCATGGGAGAATACTTGGGAGTGCCCGACGACACCATGTTCTCCACCGCGTTCCAGCCCAGCGTGTTGATCCCCCTGATCCTGATGTGGGTTGTCGCGCTGGCCGTCATGGGAGCCGGCGTTGCAAAGGGTGTCCAACGCCTAAACGTGTTTGCCATTCCCTTACTGGTCGTCGCCTTCCTGATCCTGGTTATCCGCGCACTGTTCCTGCCGGGAGCTGTGGACGGCCTGAACGCCCTGTTCACACCCGACTTTGCGGCCCTTTCTAACCCGGCAGTCTGGGTGGCGGCATACAGCCAAATCTTCTTCTCACTCTCGGTGGGCTTCGGGATCATGATGACCTACGCCTCGTACCGTCGCCGGAAGTCAAACATGACCACGCCAGGTCTGGTTGTTGCCTTTGGCAACTCCTCGTTCGAAATCCTGGCAGGCATCGGCGTCTTCTCGACCCTTGGTTTCTTCGCCCACCAGCAGGGCATCGCCGTTTCAGAATTGGAGGGTTTGAAGGGGGTTGGGCTCGCGTTCATGACGTTCCCGGCCATCATCTCTGAGATGCCCGGCGGCCAGTACTTCGGGGCGATCTTCTTCGGCTCCCTTGTCCTAGCAGGAATGACTTCGCTGATCTCCATCCTCGAGGTCGTGTTCGCGGGCATCATGGACAAGTTCAACCTGACGCGCACCAAGGCTGTTTACGGGCTCGGCCTGCCACTGGCAGCCGTCTCCGTGTTCCTGTTCGGCACCGTCACCGGCCTGATCGCCCTTGACACCCTAGACAAGTGGGTCAACGAGATCGGAATCGTCGGCTCTGCTGTCGTCATGGTGATCACGGTCCTTTGGATCAGGCGCGCGGGACCTGAGCTGTTCACGTCCCTCAGTTCGCTTTCCACGTTCAAGGTCCGCTGGATCTGGTGGACCATGGTCGCGGTCATTGCTCCCCTAGTCCTTGGCTACATCCTGGTGAGCACCATCGTGAACCTGATTCAGAACCCGTACGGGGACTACGACTCCACCTACCTGCTGTTCATGGGTTGGGGTCCAATCCTGGTAATGGTGCTTGCCGCCATTGGGTTCACCCTGACGGCGTGGAAGAACAACCCCATGGACTTCACGCCATGGCCGCCCTACCCGAACTCACACTCTGCGTTGGCGCAGGCTCAGGCCCAAGCGCAGTTCGACGTTTCCCGCATGGAAGCCAAAGGAGGCCGCAAGTGACCCCCATAGCAATCGCTTTTCTGATCCTGGCCCTGACGGTCATCTGGGGCGGTTTGATCGCCAGCATCATCTTCCTGGCAATCAGGCCCCAGGTGAAGGAGTACCCGCCAGGGGCGCCCGAGGAAACCGTGGTTAGCGCTCGGAGGCTACGCCAAAATCGAAAGTTGACCCCTCAAAGCTAACCGATCCTTGAAAGCGGACTCCGTCGAAGTCCGGGTTGTCCAGGGAAAACATCCTAACTACCAGGGTGTCGTCGAACTGGGTGCCTGTGAAGTCGGCGGAGTCCGCAAAACATGCCCCCCAAAAGTCTGTCGCACCAACGAAGAGGGAGTCCTCAAAGCGCGCCGGGCCCTCAAAGCGGGTGTGTGCGAAGTCCGCGGAGGCAAGAAAGCGGCAAGCCTTGAAGTCCGCAGACTCAGAGAACTTGGCGCTCTCGAAATCCACCGGGCCTGCGAACCGAGTGTTCGCGAAGGTCACGCGTCCCTGGAAGGTGGCGTCTTGGAGATCCGCACCTCCCCTGAAATCAACGTAAGCAAAGTTCGCCTTCCCAGTGAAGGCAGCGTTTTGAAGGTCAACGTGGACCCGGAAGACACAGCGGGACAAGTCAACGTCTGAAACGAACGTGGCGTCCTGCAGGTCAAACGCGCAGTCGCTCCACAGCGACTCTTGAGGTAGCGCCGGATCTAGTGGCACCAGGCTGGCCACGTCCCCCTGCTCCACCTGCAGGTGCCGCTGGAAGTTCTCCAAGATCAGTTCGCTAACAGTCTGGTCAGGTTCTACGCCCTTCAGGTAATCGCAGAGGGCGCTCACCGCACGTTGCCGCCTGATACCAGAGGTGGAATCCGCGATCGCAACCAGGGCCTTCACACCTGTCACGGCGGTTTTCGGGTTGGGGTCTTGGAGCAATGTGGTCGCTGCAGCCAGCTTTTCTTTGGCGTCAGCCCTCTCCGCAATGATCTGCCGGTACTCGGCTTCGGGCGTTGGCAGGCTGGTGATCCACTTCAGCATGCTGACAGGGTCGATGTGTCGAAGCAGAAGATCTAGCAAAGTAGCCCCCAGAAGTCCCGGCTACCACCTTTGGTAGCTCGTTGACAGTTTAGCGGGGTCGACTGTCTGTTTTCAGTGAGCGCGGCCCGTCCTTACGAGCGCGGTGCCGCCAGCCAACAAGGTTACGGCCGCAAGCAGGACCGGCCACAAGTTCGGCCCCGTCACAGGCAACTTGTCCCCGCCGCCTGAACCAGAGCCACCAGGTTTACGGGCCACCGGTTTGAGGTCAAAAACCCACCGCGTGTCAGCGCCCCGCGCCCAAGCAGCATTTTCAGACATGATAAAAACATGGGATTCGATGAGGAGTTCCTGTTAAGACTGAAGGGCAAGTCCACAGAAGCATTCCGGTAGGTGGACATAGCCGCCGCCTACTTCGGTGGCTACATCAGCGAAAACTTCCAACGCGTCGCGGACGACCTGGGCGCTGACGATCAGTTCCTGGCCCAGCTGGCCCTGAACGCGGTTGAAATCTCTTGGGCACCCCGCTCCTAAAGGAACACCTTCTCCAGAAAATCAACGAGCACGCGCAACAGGAGTCCTGAGCACCAGGGCTACTGGCGAAGAGAACTCTTCCTGGCCAGTACCACACTGCCCGCGCCAAGCGTCACGAAGCAACTGGGGTGCCTGCTGTATCGCCGCGTCGATCTCTGGGATCACCTCACCCGCCGCGCCTGGACCAACCGGAGTTGCGTCCTTCTGCGCTTCGGCTCCGTCCCACCACTGCTCCTTTAGGTTTGCGGTTCCCCTTGGAAAGAAAGCCACCTGGTAGGCGTCACCTGGAGCGAGTCCCACGATCTGGTAGTTCCCGGCCTGATCGACCCAGCCTCTTTGGGGTGGGGTGATGGACGAGGGTAGCCCTTCCGGGGGCGGCATCCAGAGAGGACGCGTCGCGTTGT
>CAYFRO010000080.1:0-6885 GCA_964345565.1 uncultured Actinomyces sp. | reverse complement strand
CGCAAACCAAACAAAACAGTGAGGGAGAACCCAACCAGGGTCCTCCCTCACAACCATTTAACCCCCAAAACCCAAACAACGGTCCGGCCGCGAGTCAGCAGCTAAAAGACCCCCGGCGTTCCGGACGGAAACGGCGGCTAACCCGCGGCCAAACCGGAAGAAGCTGAGAACGTGGCTAACCCGCGGCCAAACCGGGAGAGATGAGGCGGGGAGGCTGAGGCGCCTAGTTTGCTTCGGCCGTCACTACCTCATCGCTCACCGGCGACTCATTTCCCGCCAGGTCGAAGCCCACAGAACAAACCCTTAGCGGCAACTCGTTTGCCGACACCATCAAGGCCTGCCGGAAGTACGGCGTGTACAGGTCGCGATCAGCACAGTTCGTCGAATCAGCCGGCCCCGTAAGCCACTGGATATCCACGATCTCCGGCATATCGAACAGGGGATCAATGCTGACCCCACCGTCGTCAAACCTTGTAATCGCGAGCTGCGGTCCCTCGGCTGGCGGAGTCGTGTCGACATTGAAGATCACGATGGCTGGGAGCGCTCCTTCAGACCTGACGCACGCGAACTCAAAACCCTCTTTCTCAGGCAACGTCACGCCAACCGTCTGACTGTCGCCCGCCGCAACCGTGAACTCCTGTGCGTCATCAAAGAACCCAGCGTCCATGCACTTCGCGGGCGACGCAAGACCGGTCTTCACCAGGTACGTGACAGACTCATCTTCTGGAGGAGTCAGTGAAATGCTGGCCGGTTCATCCGCGGTGTCAGTGCCATCGGCGCTGAACGTCCCGCCCCCGAACACTCCCGGAGTGACTTCGGTGGGCAACGGACAATCCCCACCCAGCGTGAAGATGCCGCCCTGGAAGCAGGATTCAATCCCGCTCAGGTCAACTCCGTACGACATGTCCTGAACAAACTTAACCTGGTCCCCCTTCAGTTGGCACGGCTGACCCAGGTAGCAAGCTTTGCCCCGTTCAGCCGAAACCCCGCCACTGGTCGTGTTGATCATCGAAACAACTTTCCCGTCCGCGATCAGTGGCGACCCGGATGACCCGCCCAGGACGCCCGGGCAGTCATTCTCGATTTCGCCTTCCCACAGCCAGCGGAACTCTATGACGTCCGTCTGTTTGCCCAGTTTGCAGTCGCCCTTGCGAAGCGCCCACTGTTCCATCTCAATGTCGGTGACTGGGAACGCGATGTTCGTAACCTTGGTGCCCGACTTGGCCCCGGCCGGGTTGACTGGGAGCGCCTTCACCCCCAGATCCTTCAACTCCCCAAGGGTGGCTTCGAGCCGTAGCACGCCGATATCGACCGAGTACATCGTCGCGTACTCGAAGCGCGCCACATCTACGGGGACCTTGTCGGACTCCGGGGTGTCGTGGAACGCGAAGAACGTCGCTTGCCCGTACCCCTCTTCGTCAATCAAGACCTCGTTCGGGCCTCGCCCATCCATCCCCAGGCAGTGACCGTTGGTGAGGACGTACGCCGGGGCGTCATCAGCGCCCGTGTCGATGACGGTCCCCGTGCAGTCGCTCGCCACCGAAAGCGCGGCAACTCCCGTGTATTCGCCACCATCAGCGCTGTCGAGGAGGGGAGCGGGGACGACCGCTTCGGGTTCGGACGGCGCGCTACACCCCGCAAGTAGAAGTACGAGGGTCGCCGCAACAGCAGTAAAAGTCTTCTTCATCGTGTTCTCCGCACGTCGGTGGACGGGACTGGGGTTTACGCCCTTCTTGATTCTACCGAGGTGGCGCGTTTCGTGAGTTTCTGGGTCGACCCGGTGTCGCGGATCCGTTGTGATCACGGGCGGTGGGCACAGGCTCATCGTGGCGTTTGAGCTTTTTTGGGGGCCACGAGGCGAACCCCCCTTGCACAGCCCCAACCACAGGCGGGGTAGCATCGGGTCATGCCTAGAACGAAACTTGCCTGGCTTGGCGCCATAGCCTTCATCCTGCTCATGACCGGTTCCGCAGTCGTTGCTGTCATCGGCACGTGGCAGGGGCAGTGGGTTCAGGCCCTAGTTGGGCTAGCGGCAATGATCGCGTTTGGGTTCGGGGCGAGCTTGTTCATGGTCTCATCCTTAAACCTGCTCAAGCTTCTGGTCTTAGTTGCGTGGATAGTGGCCGCGGTGGTCGGAATCATGGGTTGGCAGCACGACCAGATCCCTGTCTTTATCGGTGGCCTGATCACCTTCCTACTGATGCCCTTCGTTGGAGGGCTAGTCATCATGTGGCAAGAGAAGCTGGAACTTGCGATCCTTCAGGGCTAGGCTTGCGGGTCATTGTTGCCAGGCGTTTCGCTGAGCTCGTTGGCTTCGTCGTGACGCCCGGCCCGGTGGAGTCCCTCGATCACGGCAGGCTTGAGAGATTCAGGGTAGCCCCCGTACTGCTCATGGTTCATGGCCGCCAGAGTTCTGGCGATTGCCAGCGCCTTTAGCTGCTTGTCCACCCCGCTTTCCTTCCCGAGCTCCCCGATTTCCCAGGCCCCCACTGACGCAAGGCTTTCGGCGTAGTCAAAGTTTGCGGTCTCATCCGTTGGTACTTCATTGAGTAGTAGCTCCCGGAGCGCCAGTTGCCTGTCGAAGCTAGCTTCTGCGTCAAGGGCCCGGCCTGCCCTCACGGAAGCGATGGCGGCCCACGTGTGCGCCGTAGCAAGGTCCTCTATGGCTTGCCTGTCCATCCCCGGTTTTAGGAACAGGTCTTCCGCGCCTTGGACCAGGTCACGGCTTGTCGCTACAGCCTTCTCAAACTCGCTAACCGTAATGTAGGCCGCTGTAAGAAAACCCAGTCTGGTGAGAGACATCCTGGCTTCTTCGGCTATGTTGACGTCTGCTACTCCAGAAGAGATGAGGCGCTTTCCAGCGAGCTCCCCTTTTAGGAGCACTTCGATGCTGTTTTCAAGTTGCCCGGTCTGGTCCATGAGCTGAGCGATGCTGGTTGTCGCCTGACTGAGAGTCTGATCGATTCTCACGCCCACTTCTTCGGAGCCCCGGTTGATGCTCTCTAGGATCCTGATGGCTTTTAGTCCACGTTCAATCCCAGCCTGCGGGTTGCGTTCACTGGCGTAGGCACTTAGAAGCTGGAAGTTCAGTTCTGCAAGATGGAGCTTGTAGTCCTCCCCGGCGTCTGGGTTGTCGGCTGCCATCTCTTCCTCCGCGGTCAACAACTGTTCCAAGCGTTGCCGCTCTCCAAGTCTGTCTTTGCGGGAGTAGAGCCCGCGGGTCTCCTGATGCTGGGGAGAAGACCCGATGATTTCAACGTTTGGGTCTCCTTCTAACGGCAAGTCTTCTTTGTCCATGTTCTCTCCCTATCGGCGGGCTTCCGCCAAGTCTGCCACTAGAGCATGTTCACGTTTGCTGAAGTGATCTTGCCTTGCCTGGCCTGGTCTGCAACGAAGAACTTGGATTGTGGGTGGGTGGGATGGGTGGGCGGACAAGACTTCGGTGACGACGGCGGGACCGACCAGTCGGTCCCCACGGTCTTTGTCGCAGTCTCTTCCCTTCCACCGGTAGGTTCGAATGTCGAGAGGGCCGTGCGACCTGGACGCTGGGCCTGGGCCTGGGCCTGGGTCTGGGTCTGGGTCTGGGTGCTGATTCTTCTGATCGCTTTGCTGGCCCTGTACAGGCGCGTTGGCGGGGGATCCCCTCACGACGACGCTGACGCCCTGAGCGAGATGCCGGTGGAGCAGCTCCGGACGGCAACGCGGGAGTCCATCCCTGGTTGATGACGCCCGCGAAGTGAACAAGTGGTCCAGGGAACTGGGAGAGGCAGAGCTAACGGAAGACCAGGCGTGGACTGACTTCGTTTCTCGGCCCGCGCACCTATCGCCTGCACGGTCCAGGCAGGGAACGGGACCCGACCCGCTGGGAGACAGGCGGTGGGGGGTGGCTGTCACGACGTTCGGAATGCTGGGCTGGCTCGAATCGCAACCGGGGTTTCCAATCAGGCTGGACGCAGACGGGGAGTGAGAGAAGTCTTCGACCTCCACCGCCCGATCTGGCCGTATCGAGTGGCGTGAGAGGACGGGTCTCAGTTTTCCTTTTAGGGGTTGTACGCGTAAACGGAGATGATCTGGGGGTTGCCTTCTTCGTCAGTTCGTACAGTCCACTTGTACAGCCCTGGGTTGCCGGGACCAGAGCTCAAGAACCGGAGAAGGACGTGCGGAACACCGTCAAGGATGGGGTACCCCACCATGCGAGCCCAGGTTTCGGTACCTGGACCCCATTCGTTTTGCTCACGCGCCACACCGTCCTCGAAAGACAGCTGCTCTATCTTGACTTCATCGACCTCTTTATCGACGAAGGGAACGTTCAGTGTTGAGTTGAGGATTTCGGCCTCTGTTGGTAGCTCAATAACCTCTGTATCAGCGCCAAGCAGGAGCGTTTGTTGTCCACTTTGGCCCTCTTCGAGTTGCTCCGACTCGTCAGGGTCGGGGAAGGGCAGGACAGCCACGGTGGTGCCTGCGGCAATGATAAGGGTGGTGTCGGTCGTCTCCCAGGACGTTATTTCGGTTTCGATCCTCCACTGTTCTTCCCCGGTTTGGGCGTCGAGCGCCAGCATTGCTTCCGGTGTCGCCACCAAGAGGACGCCACCTGAGATTGCCCATGTGGGTCCAGTTTCCGTGTCAAAGCCGTTGACCTCGCTGCTGCCGGAGGGAAGCTGGTCTTCCCACAGGACCTCGCTACCCTTAACGCCTAGCAGGTCAATCCCGTTCGAGATCACCCACGTGTCCGAACCGTCATGAAGTGTCCAATAAGACCCTGCGCCCAGACCTGTGGCCAAGACGGCTCCGTCTTTGGGCCGCCGAAGAAGGGCTACTCCGCGAAACCCGGAAGATCTTTGACATCGGTGGGTTGGGGAGCCGCATCAAGCCCAGGTTCGACCGCGCGTACCAGATTGCCCGCGCAGGCGACGTGTTCTGAGCCTGTTGCACAACTCTGGGGACATCGTTTGAAGACGATCCTGAAAACGGGTGGGTCAGGCCCCCAACTCTCCGCGGCTGGATGATCGCAAATGCCATCATGGGGTATGGACTTCGAAGAGCTTGAGCGGTCCGCCCTTCGAGCGAACCAGCAAATGGCGGACGGAAGGCGCGTTCTGGTGTCAGCTGTTCGCTCGACTCAACGCGCTGGGATGTCTGAGTACACCATTGCCCGCGCCGTCGGGCGTTCCCAAGCAGAGGTGAACCGCTTGTCACGTTTCCACTCCTCTAGCCCGACCGGCAGACGACTTAGACAAACTCGCTCTCAGGTGGGTGAGTTACTGGCGCAGGCGGAACTTAAGGACCCGCGCGTGTTTGGTTCGGTTGCTCGGGGAGATGATTCTGAGGACTCAGACGTGGATCTCCTAGTCGCTACTTCGCGCTCCGTGGGCCTGTTCGAGCAGGCTAGGCTCGCTGAACGTCTTTCCGGAATCGTGGGGACACCTGTCGATCTGGTGATAGAGGGCTCTCTGAAGCCAGAACTCGCTGAGCGGATTCTGGAAGAGGCGGTGCCACTGTGAAGCAGTCAGAAGAGGAAGTCCTGGTCGTGGCGTCTTTCCCTGGCAACGAGTCCTCGTCGGTCGCGAGCTCGGGTGGTAGCCGACTTGACCTCAGCTTCAAAATTGCCCGCTTGTTTCGTCTTTCTAGGACTGCTCCCTCTTGTGTGACACTGCTTTCTGGAACACCATCTCCATAATCCGCGCGGTCTCCGGGTCGCCAGCGATCGAGTCCGAGGGCCTAAGAGGTCTTTCCCGCTTCAGTATGTCCCACGTGTGTAGGTCCTTCACGGACCGATCTGGAAGGAGATGTAGCTTCGACTCGTTCGTGAAGAGATCGAAGCGTTGCTTCCAGAGGGCTTCGCCTACCCAAAGGTAATCCTCATCGCCAAGCAACTGATACTCAACAGCTCGGCCAACAAACGCTGCAACCCAGTCAGCGAACTGGATGGAGGCGCTGAGCTCACTATCCACGTGTACCGGAGGTTCCACAGCTCGACGCATCTCTGGCCTGTTTGCAGCGCGTCCGAGAATGTGCGCATACATGTTAGGGAGTCGTTTCGATCTCTGGTCTTCGCTGATCGCGTCGACCATGAGTAGGACGTTCTCATCACGAGAATCCGCTTCGGTGCAAACACGGTTTAGGACCTCTTCCATCGCACGACGTTCGACGACAGCCTGGTCCAGAGATACCTGCTTGGGAGTTCCCTTTGGCTTTTCGTCGACGTAGTAGAACAGGCGGCCACCGAGCCGAGTGAGCTGGCGACAGAGGTTCTGAAACACGCGAATGTTCTGAGGCGCGTACGTTGGCGTCTTACGCCGGAACACAGTGGCGCCTTTCACCTCCCAGGCTCCCGGGTTCTTGGCCGCCTCGTATTCCTCAGCGAAGAGAACACGCTTTTCTTCGGTGAAGATTGACCCGAACTCCCGTACGTTCGACTCCGGTAGGACGAACCCGGCATAGCCGAAGCCAGGGCTTGTTTTGAAGCGAGCGTGCGTTTTCGAGACAAACGCACCGGGTTCTCCGACTTCATCCAGGTAGGCCAAAAGCATGGCCATAATGCTAGCGGAACCACAAAAACCCACGCCTTGGCGTGGGCTTTTGGACTGGCGCGTGGAGATCCTATTGGTTGCCCTCAACCTCCGCTACCGACTAAAGACTACCTGCCCCGTGTCACGTCAGCAACGTGCAGGGGTAGCCAGGGTGAGCGGCCACACGGCAGCGTCGACGTGATTCTACTGGGCTACGACGCGAGCAGGCCCGTCATGCCGCTGAAAAGCCAGGGGTTGGGAGCCGATCTTCTTCACGCTCTAGCGACGATCGCCAGCCGGTCCCGCGCCCTGCTCATCGCGACGTACTGCAGTGAGCGCTGCTGCAGCGCGTAGTCCTCATCGCTTTCGAACGGCA
>CAYFRO010000079.1:3136-7014 GCA_964345565.1 uncultured Actinomyces sp. | reverse complement strand
ATCACCTGCGAGCGCTGCGGCGTTGAGGTGACCCGTTCTAAGGTGCGCCGTGAGCGGATGGGCCACATTACGCTGGCCAGTCCTGTAACGCACATCTGGTACTTCAAGGGCGTTCCGTCGCGCCTCGGTTACCTTCTGAACCTGGCCCCGAAGGACCTGGAAAAGGTCATTTACTTCGCCGCCTACATGATCACGGAAGTCGATGAAGAGGGTCGCCGCGAGGACCTCGACATGCTCCGCGATGAGATGAACGTGGCTAAGGTCCGCCTGGAGCAGAAGCGCGATGCCGAGATCAACGAGATCATGGCTGCCGCGGAAGCTCGCCTGGCACACCTGGAAGAAGAAGGTGCGAAGGCTGACGTCCGTACCCGCGAACGCCGTGGCTTTGAGCGTGAGCAGGCTCAGGTTCGCCGCATGTACGACGCACAGATCAACCGCATGGAAGCTGTTTGGGAACGCTTCCGTGACCTGAAGGTCGGTGACCTTGAGGGCGACAAGCGTTTGTACGAGGAAATGGAGTCGCGTTACGGCACCTACTTCAAGGGGTCCATGGGCGCCGCTGCCATCCAGAAGCGTCTGCAGGACTTCGACCTTGAGGCAGAAGTTGAGATCCTTAAAGAAACAATCGCGACGGGCTCGACGCAGCGTAAGGCTCGTGCCCTGAAGCGACTGAAGGTCGTGAATGCGTTCCTGTCAACGGGCAACAAGCCTGAGTCCATGGTGCTTGACAAGATCCCGGTGATCCCGCCGGACATCCGCCCCATGGTGCAGCTGGATGGCGGCCGCTTCGCGACCTCCGACCTGAACGACCTGTACCGCCGCGTGATCAACAGGAATAACCGCCTGAAGCGCATGCTGGACCTTGGTGCCGCTGAGGTCATGATCAACAACGAGAAGCGCATGCTGCAGGAAGCGGTGGACGCGCTGTTCGACAACGGTCGTCGTGGTCGCCCGGTTGCTGGTGCTTCGAACCGCCCCCTCAAGTCCATTTCGGACATGCTGAAGGGCAAGCAGGGACGGTTCCGTCAGAACCTGCTGGGTAAGCGCGTGGACTACTCGGGTCGTTCCGTTATCGTGGTTGGCCCTCAGCTGAAGCTGTCCCAGTGCGGTTTGCCGAAGCAGATGGCGCTGGAACTGTTCAAGCCGTTTGTGATGAAGCGCTTGGTTGACAAGAACTACGCGCAGAACGTGAAGGCAGCGAAGCGTAAGGTTGAGCGTCAGCGCCCGGAGGTTTGGGACGTCCTCGATGAGGTCATCCGCGAGCACCCCGTGCTGCTGAACCGCGCCCCGACCCTGCACCGTCTTGGGATCCAGGCGTTTGAGCCTCAGCTGATCGAGGGTAAGGCTATCCAGCTTCACCCGCTGGCCTGTGGCGCTTTCAACGCTGACTTCGACGGTGACCAAATGGCTGTTCACTTGCCGCTTGGTGCGGAAGCTCAGGCTGAGGCTCGTATCCTGATGCTGTCGACGAACAACATTCTGAAGCCTTCGGACGGTCGCCCTGTTGCCATGCCTTCTCAGGACATGGTTTACGGATTGTTCTACCTGACGACTTCGGTTGACAAGGATTCGGACTTCACGCCGCTGTACTCCTCGGTTGCGGAAGCGATCATGGCGTTTGACGCCGGGATCATCGGGCTCCAAGAAGAGATCATCATTCAGCTTGACGACATCGTCCCGCCGGTCGGTTGGGAGCCTGATTCGGACTGGGCTGAGGGGGATCCGATCGAGCTGAAGACGACGCTTGGCCGCGCCCTCTTCAACGAGACACTTCCGGTCGACTACCCGTATGTGAACGAGGTCGTTGAGAAGAAACTTCTTTCTAAGATCGTCAACAACCTGGCTGACAACTACCCGAACGTGCTTGTCGCTGAGTCTCTTGACGCTTTGAAGGCTGCGGGCTTCTACTGGGCCACTTGGTCCGGCGTGACGATCGCGTTCACGGACATTGAGCCCGCACCTCACAAGGAAGAGATCCTGGCGAAGTACGAGTTGAAGGCGGCTGAGATCCAGAAGGAATTCGATCGAGGCCTGATCGACGCTGACGACCGCTACCGCGAACTGGTTGACGTTTGGACCGAGTGCACAGCTGAAGTTGCGAAGGATATGCGCGAGCACTTCTCTTCTGAGAACACGGTGTCCCGCATGGTGAACTCTGGTGCTCGTGGTAACTGGTCGCAGATCCAGCAGATTGCTGGTATGCGTGGCCTGGTGTCAGACCCGAAGCAGAAGCTCATCGAGCGTCCGATCAAGGCGAACTACCGCGAGGGCCTCACGGTTCTGGAGTACTTCATCGCCACGCACGGTGCCCGTAAGGGAACCGCTGACACGGCTCTTCGTACTGCCGAGTCGGGCTACCTGACTCGTCGTTTGGTTGACGTTTCGCAAGATGTCATTGTTCGCAGCGAGGATTGCGGCACCCGATTGGGTGTTGAACTTCCGATTGCCGAGACGAATGACGCTGGTGAGCTGGTGCGATCCGATTTGGTCGAGACGACGGCTCTTGCCCGCGTCCTTGCTGCTGATGCCAAGAACGCGGAAGGGGAGGTTATCGCTCCTGCCGGAGTTGATGTCACGACTGAACTCGTTGACGAACTCGTTGCTGCTGGGATCTCCAAAATCCGCGTTCGTAGCGTTCTGACGTGCGAGGCGGCGGTTGGGACTTGCGCGGCTTGCTACGGTCGCTCCCTTGCCACCGGCAAGCGTGTCGACATCGGTGAAGCCGTTGGCATTATCGCGGCCCAGTCGATTGGAGAGCCCGGAACGCAGCTAACCATGCGCACCTTCCACACCGGTGGTGCTGCCTCTGGCGGTTCTGACATCACGCAGGGGCTCCCTCGCGTGCAGGAACTGTTTGAGGCCCGCACTCCGAAGGGTGTTGCCGTGATGGCTGAAGCTGCGGGAACCATCGAGATTGATGATGAGAACCCGAACCATCGCGTGATCGTGATCAAGCGTGAGGACGATAAGGAAGACCTCCGTGTCGAGATCACTCGTCGCCAGAAGCTTCTGGTTGATGCGGGCGAACAGGTTTCTGCAGGCCAGCAACTGACGGCCGGTCGCCTGGACCCGAAAGAGGTACTGCGTTTGCGTGGTGCTTCGAAGGCTCAGCGCCAGCTGGTTGACGAGGTCCAAGAGATCTATCGTTCTCAGGGTGTGGACATCCACTCCAAGCACATCGAGGTTATCGTCCGCCAGATGATGCGTCGCATTACTGTGCTGGAGCCGGGCGACACGACCTTCATGCCTGGAGAGCTCGTTGACTCGGTTGCTTTCCGCGAGGAGAACCGCCGGGTTGCAGCCGAGGGCGGTCAGTTCGCGAAGGGACGCCAGATGCTGATGGGCATCACCAAGGCTTCGCTTGCGACGGACTCCTGGCTGTCGGCGGCCTCCTTCCAGGAGACCACGAAGGTCCTGACCGAAGCGGCGATGAACGCCAAGGTTGACCCGCTGCTTGGTCTGAAGGAGAACGTCATCCTGGGTAAGTTGATCCCGGCTGGCACAGGCCTTGCGATCTACAACAACGTCAAGGTTGAGCCGACGGCCGAGGCCATGGCTGAAATGAACTACAGCCCGCTTGACTACGTGACGCCGGAGGACAACGGGGGCCTTGAGGACTTCGTGCACTCTCTGGAGAACATCGACTTCGGTCTGGGTTTCTCCAGCCAGCCGTAGCACTGTGGAAGCTGCGGAGGGCCGACCCCCGCCGTAGCCTCCGCTGAACCGCAACCCGCGGCCGAATCGCCTAACCCGGTTTGGCCGCGGGTTGTTTGCGTTCGGGCCGCTTCTAGGCTGGTGGACGTCTACTTACCCGGTGGCGCTTCCACGATTTAGTGGGGGCGGCTGCAACTTGTTCCTGGTGTTTGTCTGTCGGGTGA
>CAYFRO010000079.1:0-3036 GCA_964345565.1 uncultured Actinomyces sp. | reverse complement strand
GCAGTTGTTCCTGGTGTTTGTCTGTCGGGTGAGCAGTTGTTCCTGGTGTTTGTCTGTCGGGTGAGCAGTTGTTCCTGGTGTTTGTCTATCGGGTCAGCAGTAGCTCTTCTCTGCGTAGCGCGAGGCTCGGCTGACCAGCCTGGGTCAAGCTTGCAAGCGCTTAGTTGCCTAAGGCGTATGCCCCTTGCGTTGCGCTTCCGGCTTGACCGTTACGCGATTTGGCGTGGAGCTTTTCTTCTTCCCGTGCTACCTCCTGGGCGGGTTCTTTTCTCCGTGTTGTCTCCTGGGCGGGTTCTTTTCTCCGTGTTGTCTCCTGGGCGGGTCTGCCCAAGCTGACGCTGGTGTCGTCCTGCTGCCTACCGGGCTTGGAGTAGGTGTGGGTTTGTTTGCTCGGGTGTTGGTAGGCGTGGTTTGTGTTGTTTTGCTGGGTTTTTTGCCTACTGGGCTTGGAGTAAGCAGAAGCGCTGTCTCAGGGCTCAACTGAAACCCCAGAGTCGAGCAGGATCGGTTAGTTCTGTCGGTAGAGGCCTCCAAAGTGGTCCCGGCGCACCACGAACGGGAACACCGGCTGACTCCAGCTGGTTGCGCAGGTAACGCAACGTGCGCTCGGGTTCAAGAACCATCCTCCAATCGATATGCAGAGGTTCCCAGCCCAGGGAGCGCAACGCGCGTTGTCGGTCAAGGAAATCCTGCTGAGCGAACTCTTGGCGTAGCTTTCCGGTTCCGTCGAATTCGAGTGCCACTTTGTGGCGGGGAAGTGCGACATCTATGCGACGCGCTCCCGTGCGGCGCAGCCAGTCGCCATTGGCCTGTTCTTTTGGTGCGCGGACCCTGAATTGGGTTGTAGCTTCTGAGAAGTCGTTTTCTCGCAGAACCACGGCGAGCGCCCAGAGCAGAAAGCCTTCACCAGGGGATTCGATGCCTGGGCGAGCCGCGTCAAGGGATGCCTGAGCCAACCTGATCCGGCGCCGTGAACTCCGAGCCCTGAGCTCTGTAGAAGCCACGTTCAGGACCTCGTCCACTGCGAGTTCCCGCGTGATGCCGAGGGTCGGGTTTTGAAAGGCGCTAGACAACAGATTCGAAATCCCTACGACTGCGACGAGCGGATGCTCTGCCAAAGCCAAGTCCGCTGCGACTCGGCCAAGCTGGGATTCGCGGCGTTCGCTGGCTTTCCCGTTCAGCATCGCCAGATGGTCCCCAGACCTAGTCTGTTGACTTCCTATCGGGAGGGATCGCTCCACCACCGATGGCACGGTGTGCTCGCCAACGGTTACTGCTGGAAGCCTTACGGGATTGACGGGTGGCCCGCTACGAGTGAACTGGATGTCAGGTGCGCATAGCCAAGTTGGGAGCCCTTCTGACACGAGCACGCACTCGCCAGCCAAACGGATGCCACCCTGTCCTGCCCTGTTTTGCAGGCACGCTAGAGATCTCGCCTGAGTGACCAAGCGCGCCAGGTCCCAGCTCGATAGGCCCTCGGGGACGGGGTGCGAGTCCAGTGCGAACCCGTGCCGCAATCTCACGAAGCGGCGATCCCGGTCTGGTCTGATCTGTTGGCCGCGACTGGAACGCACGACCCACTCGGGGTGGAGTGTTGGGCCTACCCTCTCTGTCTTAAGCAATGTGTCTCCCACAATCCTTTGAGGCGTTGGATCGCGCCGTGAATCCGCGTCCTTACGCTGATCAAACCAAACAACGATAAAAGGTTTGGTAATTACCTTGCGGTCTGTGGAGGAACCACCGTAGCGCCGCTTGGGGACAGGCAGCTGGCCGGGTGGGGAAGAGCATCGCGACCTGCGGCACGTTGCCACCGACGGATGGGGCACCTGGCAGTCTGGGCTGGCGGACCCTGCGACTGTTCAGGCGTGGACACAGCCGTGAGTCGCCGCAGGTGTGTGGGTTGTGTCTGTGGGTGGGTTGGTCGCTGTGTGTGGGTTGGTCGCTGTGGGTGGGTTGGTCGCTGTGTGTGGGTTGTGTCTGTGTGTGGGTTGGTCGCTGTGCGTGGGTTGGTCGCTGTGCGTGGGTTGGCGTCCGTCCGTGGCCACTTGCCACGGGTGCGTGAGTGGCGCAGTGCTCGCGCGGCCGACCGTCTGCACGTACTCTTAGGTGAGGCGAACAATAAGGAGGTCTGAGATGAAGAGGTTCTTCAAGACTGTGTTCTGGCTTGGCATCACGGCTCTGGGGGCGCTTGTCGCCATCCAGTTCCAGCCAGTGCGTCAAGAGCTGAAGAAGCTGGGGCTCCCGCTGTAGGCAAAGGCGAGACACAAAGAAATGTAGGCTGAAGCTAAGAAGGGGCGGTGGACATTTGTCCACCGCCCCTTTCACACGCTCGCCAACCGCGCCTGGCTCACAGGCGCGTCGGGCTTCTGTGATCGCCCACAGACTGCGTGGTCGGCGCCGTGTGGGACAATCTCGGAAGGGTACACGTGGCAATGTGGCTACGAAGGCTACTTCGGCGACAGGATGCTCGGTCTTGGATACCGCTCGGCGAAAGACCTGATCGGCTTCAACTGAGCGGGCACAACCGGTTGCCCCGGTGGCCAAGGCTAACTATTGCGTCGCATCCCACACCAATTGCATTGGCCGCTTTCCGCCGGAAACCCTAGACTTTCCCTTGGTAACCCGACTTGTCGGGTCTTCCGGTTGTGTGTCGCATTGGCATTAGGTTTCGGCCTTTCGCCTAAGGATCCTCCGTGTTGGCGGCGGTGGCGATGCCAACCTCGGGCTCTTCACCGTTAGAGCTCCGGGTGTCATCCTCCTGCTTCACCGGGACGGGCACTGCCGCTTGCGGATAGCTTGCGGCCGATGTCCATGGTTTCCCCGTGTCGTTCAGTCATGGCACGCCGGCCCCGGGCGGTGCATTGCGCCCAGAGGGCCTTACCAAGTCACAACTTCGATTCCGGGCGCAACCGCGGACCGGAAAACGTGGCTGAAACCAGCCAAAGCCCATGGGCAGCCTGAAGGTCCGGCCGGTGGGCGTCTAGAAGGAGACGTAGTGCCAACGATTCAGCAGCTGGTCCGCAAGGGCCGCACGCC
>CAYFRO010000078.1:0-7055 GCA_964345565.1 uncultured Actinomyces sp. | reverse complement strand
TCGCGGACGCTGCAGTGTTCGTGCGGACCGTCCAGGAACGCCAGGGATTCAAGATTGCTGCGCCGGAGGAAGTTGGTTGGCGGAAGGGTTTCCTGACCGATGAACAGCTCGAAGCCGTCGCCCAACCCCTACTAAAGTCCGGCTACGGCGAGTACCTATTGAATCTCTTGGCGGAAGATGACAACTGAGGAGCTCGCTCCTTGAGGACCCTGGTGATTGTGCCGGCTTGGAACGAAGAGGCCACGATCGGCGAAACCTTGGATGAGCTTAGGCGTCTGAACCCTGACCTTGACCTGCTGGTCGTTGATGACGGGTCGCAAGACTCAACAGTCCAGGTAGCTCGTCAGCATGGGGCAACGGTGCTATCCCTGCCCTACAACCTTGGGGTAGGGGGAGCCATGAGGACCGGCTACAAGTACGCTAGACGCTTCGATTATGACCGTACCATCCAGGTTGACGCGGATGGCCAACACAATCCACGGGACGTAGCGAAGGTCCTAGAAGGACTGAATGAGGCGAACATTTCAATCGGTGCCAGGTTCGCGGATCAGGGGAACTACCAGGCGCGCGGGCCAAGGCGGTGGGCAATGGTGGTGTTGGCGAGCATCTTGGGGCGGCTTTCTAGCGTCAAGCTGACGGATACCACAAGCGGATTCCGCGCGGCCGATAGGGAAGCAATAGAGCAGTTCTGCGATTACTACCCTGCCGAGTACTTGGGCGATACGATCGACTCCCTAGTGGTGGCCGTTCGCTCAGGCCTGACTGTGACTCAGGTTCCGGTTGCGATGCGACCCAGGCAAGGCGGCAGCCCCTCGAAAAACCCCCTCAAGTCGACCGTGTATCTGTTGCGTTCCCTGTTTGCGCTGTTCGTTTCGATGACTAGGCGTGCCGACTCCTTCAAAGGGAATACCGAGGTGAACTCGTGAGCGCTGAGCGCATCTTCTTCATCGCGATCGCTGCCCTGATTGTCAGCGCAGTTTTCTATTTGCTCCGCAACCGTCAGTTAAGGGAGAAATACGCTGCGCTGTGGGTTGGTGTTGGCTTGGTGTCATTGGTTCTGGCGATTTTTCCCTCATTGCTAGACAGTGTCGCGGGCTTCTTCGGCGTGGAAATCCCATCGAACCTTCTGTTTGTCTTGGCGATCCTTTTGCTCCTTGCGGTCACCTTGCATTTGTCTTTGGAGATCAGCCGACTTGAGGATGAAACCAGGATACTGGCTGAGCACGTCGCGATTCTGAACGCGCTTCAAGATCAACCGGCAGGTCGGGGCGACCCGGAAGACGGTGCCACTAGCGGAACGCGTGACGAAGCAGGCTAAGTGCTCCTTTGCCTCTAAGAATTGAACTGGGCAGCATGGCTAGAGCGTGCAGTCTAGATGTCAGGTGAACGCGGGCGGCCCTGGCCGCTTTCTCCCAACCAAGTTGTTCCATCTGGCTGGCGCGCTCCCCAAAAAACCGTCGCTCATCAGCGAAACGGGGGCCATCAAGAAGAGCCTGGGAACTCAGGCTCCCAGCGTGTCGGCGATAGTAGAAGGCGAGGGTTGGCTCCAACGCAAGACGAGCGCCCGACGCGACCAGGTCTAGGACAAACCCTAGGTCCAAAATGATTTGGTATTCAGGGTCGAACTTAGCGGTCTTGAACGTTTCAGTACGGAACGCAAGACTGGGCCAGTACAGCCAGTCTCCGACCAGCAGTGAACGCGCCAGTTCCTGTCCACCTATTACTCTCAGCCCCTTCCCTCGCGGTGTGATCGCAGCTTTGACTCTGTCCGCTAAGGGGAAAACGCTCTCCCCACCCTCCCCAATGATTTGCACACCGGGCTGGACAATCTCGACTCCAGGCCAGAGTCTGGCGGCTTTCTCAATCGTGGCGACGTAGTTGGGGGCTAACAGGTCATCGCACCCCATGATCACGGTGTAGTCGCCGCCCGCCAGCTCCTGGCACTTCGCAAAGTTGTCGACGATCCCCAGATTCTTCGAGTTACGGATGTAGCGCACTCTGGGATCCTCGAGTTCCTGAAAGAAGCCGCTCACGTCTTCGGGGTAGTTGTCGTCAACTACCGTGAGTCTCCAGTTGCCGCTGGTCTGTTCAAGAACCGACTGGGTAGCGGAGTAGAGATGCGCGGGTTTCCCCCAAAAAGGGATGAAGATGTCAATCACGAAAACAGTATGGCAGGTGGCGAACACGCAAAGAGTCACGGTCGAGTCCTAGAGTGGCATCATGGCGCAAAGCGAAGACACCGCAGCTACGCCCGAGTCATCGGGGAGTCAGAGAGGCCGCTGGATCAACCGTGTCTTGGCGGCGGTTGGTCTTCTCGGGGTTGCGTTGGGCCTGACGATGTGGGCCATCTCTTCGCCTGCCGGAGCGTCGCCTGACGATGACTATCATCTGGGAAGCATCTGGTGCCCCTGGCCAGTCGAAAGCTCAGGCTGCGACTACAGGGAAGAGGACGGACAGATCGTTGCCGTGACCGTCCCGGAATCGGTGGCTCGGGCTTCAGCCTGCTACGCGTTCCATCCCGAAGTGAGTGCGGCCTGCCAGGACGGCCTGGACGACTCCACACTTTCCGAAACCAGGCGTTTCGATGACGGAACTTACCCGCCCGGGTACTACAAGTTCCACAGCCTGTTCGTTGGCCCCAACGTTTTCGACTCCATCGTCAACATGCGAATCGTTAACGTGGTTATCGGCCTTGGAACGACGGCCTTGGTGGCAGCCTTCGCCGATCGGCGCATGCGATACACAATGTTTGTGGCGGCGATAGCTGCATGGATCCCCATGGGTGTCTACTTCATCGCTTCGAACAACCCCAGCAGTTGGGCGATAACAGGAACGTTCGTCTACGGTTCGGCTCTGCTGGCCTCGACAAGGACGTCGGGGTGGAGACGTTGGACTGAGCTGGGGCTAATGACCGCTGGTGCCATCATGGCGGCCACAAGTCGCGCCGATGCCGCGTTCTTCCTGCTGATTGTGACGCTGGCGATCTGGGTTCTGGTCCCCATCAACCGGCAACAGCGCGTGCCCCTACTCTGGTCCATCGGGACGACCATGTTCGGACTAGTAATGTTCCGGATCGCAAACCAGGCCGACAGCCTAACGAACACCGTCGGTTGGCCGGCTGACCTAGAAGCGTCGAAACTGCACGTCTTCATCGCTAACCTCCGGTCAATACCCGACTACTTCGTTGGCTTCTGGGGTATCAACGCCGGCCCCGGATGGTTCGACACCACCTTGGAGGGATGGTCGACTTACTCAATGGTGTTGGTGGCAGGCGCACTGATCTTCGCTGGCTCCCAGTCCGTGTCGTTGAGGAAGGGTTTGTCGGCGCTAGTGCTACTCGGCTCGATTGTCGGAGTGCCCGTGGTCTCTATGACGCTACGGAACGTGCATCCCGTCAACTACTACCAGCCGCGCTACATGCTGCCGTTGCTGGCCGTCTTCTTCACTGTTTGGATCTTGTCTAACCGCGGCAAGCCGCTGTTTGGGACAGGCTTGCAGCTAACGTTCCTAGTAATTCTTGCCTCTGTGTCGAACGCGTTAGCGTTACGAAAGGTGATTGAGCGTGTGAGCATCGGTGAGGGAGAGCTGGTCGACATCGCCCAGGGGACGTGGTGGCCGTGGGCCTTATCCACAGGAGGAACGACAGTTCTCGGGGCAGTGGCGATGGGTTTTGGGCTTGTTGCCCTGGCAGTTCTTGTGACGCGAGGAATCAGCGGAACCCTCCCGGACACAGACTGCTTAGGGGAGCGAGAACCGGGCTGTGTTCTGGAAGCGGGTGACGCCTAGTAGTCTGGGCCCAGGAACAGTTCGCCCTTTCGGACAGGTTGTTAGATGGATTTCAAAGACTATGACGACCCGGAGCTGCTTCGGCAAGTGCAACGTGCGCAGACGCTGATCCTGGGAGAGTTCGACAGGATTTGTCAGGAACTCGACATCCCCTACGCTGTTTACGGGGGGACAGCGATAGGTGCTGTACGGCACGCGGGATTCATCCCCTGGGACGACGACACCGATGTTTGCCTACCTCGCGCGGACTACGAGCGTTTCTTAGTCGAAGCTCCAGAGGTTATGGGAGCCGACTTCGAACTGCACAACCTCAAGGTCCTGGATGACTTTCCCTACATGTACACAAAGATGGTGTTGAAGGGGACTAAGTACGTTCACGAGTGGGCCAAAGAGTCCACCTATCAGCTTCCTATTGCACTTGACATCTTCCCGCTAGACAACCTTCCGGCAACGGAAAGAGAGTTTAGGAAGCAGAGCTTTGCAACATTCTTCTGGGGTCGTCTCCTGTTTCTTGCAGGAACGCCAAGGCCCTACTTGGAAATAAAGGGGCCACTGAGGGGCCTGGTTTTCACGATCACAACAGTTGTTCACCACGGACTGAAGCTCTTCAAGGTAAGGCAGCGTTGGATCCAGAGCAAGTGGGAGAGTGCCGCGCGACGTTTTGAGGACGAACCCGAGCGGGCAATGAGCGACTTCACGATGATGGACCCTCGCCCCTGGATTGTCACGCGTGACCAGCTGTTCCCGACCAAGGGGGTGGCCTTTGAAGACTTGACTGTGCAACTACCAGCCGAGCACCACCGGATCCTTACCCGTGGCTATGGGAACTACATGGAGCTACCGGCTTTAGAAGACCGCAAGAACCATCGGCCCTGCATCCTTGACCTTGGCAAGTTTGGGACTGAAAGCACCAGCTAATGTCCTCCCAGGCTAGGTCTCAGCTGCGTAGTGACTACGTCTGGAACACGGCCAGCTCAGTGATGGCCTCGGCCTCAACTGTCATCATGTTGCTGGTCGTCACCAGGGTCGCGGGGGTTTCTGCTGCCGGGGTCTTCGCGCTTGGGCTCGCCGTCGGGCAGCAGCTACAGAGCCTCGGAATGTACGAAGTCCGGACCTACCAGGCTACGGATGTCGCGGCTCGCTTCAGCTTCGGAACCTATGGGGCATTGCGCGCTGTGACAGTCCTACTGATGCTGGTCGGGATTGTCGTGTACCCGGTGCTTAGCGGCGAAGCAGGCTCGAACATAACCTTGGTCATACTCATTGCCTCGCTACGATCCGTTGACGCGTTCGAGGACGTCTTTTTCGGGGAGTGGCAACGACTCGGCAGGTTGGATTCAGCCGGGAAGTCCTATTTCACCAGAGTGTTCGTTACCACACTTGTTTTCTGCGTAGCCATGGTCGTGACAGGGGACCTATTGGTCACCACTCTCCTAACACTTGGTGTTTCGGTCCTGATGTTGCTGCTTGTGGTGGTACTTCCCGCGCGGGCTGACTTCGGGATCAGACCGAGTTTTGCAGCAGCTCCCATCAGACAGGTCTTAGTTGCCTGCTTTCCGCTTTTCCTGTCGGCGTTCCTTGCGGTTTACCTGTCCAATGCCCCTCGTTTTGCGATCGCAACCTACATGGACAACGAAACTCAGGGCTATTTCGCCATTCTTTTCATGCCTGCTTTCGCAGTGAACCTCCTTTCAACGCTACTGTTCCGACCGCTCCTCACCCGCATGGCTCTTATCTGGGCGCAGCGTAATCGAAGGGCTTTTCGAAACCTGTTGCTTCGCGGTCTTTTGGGTGCGGTTGCGGGGTTCGTGGTCGTTTGGGTTGCGACCTACCTGATCGGCGTGCCATTGCTTGACTGGATGTATGCCGAAAACGTCGGTCCCTACAGGGCTGAGATGCTGGTATTGGTCGCAGGTGGCGGTTTTAACGCTTTGAGCGTAGTCCTCTTCTATGCGCTCACCACCCTGCGGCGTCAGCACGCGGTCTTCCTGGGTTACGCCTTGGCCGGAATCGTTGTTTTCGTACTGTCACTGCTGCTTGTCCCTGCGTGTGGAATGCTTGGCGCCGCGCTTGCCTACCTGTGTGCGATGCTGACGCTGACCGTAGCCTTTGCGTTGTTCTTCACCTATTTCTTGCGCAGGGCCTGAGTCTTAGCTAACCGGTCCCGACTTGCCTTGCAGGCCGTCTTTGATGCCACGGCAGATCATGGGTAGTCGCTGTGCGCGCCCTGGCGCCAGGGCGTAGTAGCCCGTGTACTTTGCCATCCACCACAGGTAACGTCGTTTCCACCTTGGCGGCAAGAAGGACGCTGACTGTAACAGCAGAGTGTTTCGCATCATGTAGTAGTTGCGGATGGGTGAATGCAGGTGAACGGCGCGCTTGCGTCCCGGTACCGTTGCTACGTCGTCTCCCAGCGAGTGGTAGATGCGTGCGTCTCCTGAAACCAGGATGCGGAATCCCTTTTCGATTGCGCGTAGGCACCATGCAAGGTCGACATGGTCGATGAAGAGCGCTTCATTCATGGGACCAACAGCTTTCAGCGCTTCCCTGGAAATCAGGCATCCTGAGGCAAGCACAAAGGGCACGGCCAGCACTTCTCCTGGCCCAGGAACGGTTGTTCTTCTCGCGCCCCACTTCGTGAAGGAATAGACCAGATCCCCGCCTGACCCGTCCCCGCGGCCGTCGGAGGGGACCGGGCCGACGGCAGCCACAGGGCCGTTGAAAGCGGACCTGGGAAACTGGCTGGCAACCTTGTTTTCGGGTGTGGGCAGCTCTGTCAGCTTCTGTGGGTCTTCGAAGCAGTCCACGAGTTGTTTGACCATGTCCGACGCTGGGATTGAATCCTGGTCGCTGAGGAGCACTGCGTCAAAGCCCTGTTCCAAGGCAAGCGCAATGCCAAGGTTTTGGGCGCGGGCAATTCCCTGATTCTCTTCAAGCAGGATCAACTGTGCATCGAAGTCGGCTGCCAGGTCGTGCAGGAACTCGGGCATTTCGCTCCCGTTGTCGACAATCACCATGCCGTTCACCTGGGGACGCAGGGCCTCGAGAAGGGCCAGGAGTTCGTTTGGGTTCGGCTGGTACGTGACGACGACCGCGCACACACTGACTTCCACGTGGATCCCCCCAGGTACTTGCCCGGCTAGACTGGCGTGAGCCTGCCAGTTCGGGCCTGCTGCCGCTACACCAAGGAGCCTACATGCGCATTGTTGTCACCGGGGGAGCCGGGTTCATCGGAGCCAACTTCGTTCGCTACCTACTGGAAGAACATC
>CAYFRO010000077.1:0-7178 GCA_964345565.1 uncultured Actinomyces sp. | reverse complement strand
TGACGCGTTCGCGCGCTGCCGCCTTCGAGAACCCGTTGTACTTTAGGGGCTCCGAAATAATGTCGTAGATCGGCATCCTCGGGTCCAGCGACGCCATCGGATCCTGGAAGACAACCTGAAGGTCCTCCCTGATCTTCTTCCGACCGGCACGGTTCAGCTTGTCGGTGCTCTGCCCAAGAACGACGATGCTCCCCGCTTGCGGCTTCACCAGGTCAAGGATCTCAAGCAACGTGGTCGTCTTGCCGCACCCAGACTCCCCAACCAGGCCCATGGTTTCCCCGGCCTTGATCTTGAAGGAGATACCGTCGACGGCATAAACAGTTCCGACGCGTCTCTTGAACACGGCCCCCTTCATCAGGGGGAAGTGCTTCTTCAGGTCTGTGACTTGAAGAATGTCCTCACGCGAAGCTCGGTCGCGGCGCCCAGCCTGCCTGTCGATGTCGCGCGGGATCGGGTAGATGTCCTTATACGTCCAGTGGTGGTCCTGAATCTCATCGCTTCGGATGCAGGCGACCGTGTGGACTTGGCCGGTGAGCTCCTCGGTGACCTCCGTCGGTTCTTCCTCAATCCGTACGGGCTCGTCAATCGGTAGCAGCTGCGGCTCCCCATCCAGGCACGCTTCAGTCACAAGGGGGCAGCGAGGCGCGAACGGGCAACCCGTTGGCTTCACCAGCATCGACGGCGGGTTCCCCTCAAGGGTCGCCAGAGCAGCATTTGATTTTTCATCAGGACGAGGAAGTGCCCCAAGCAAGCCGATCGTGTACGGCATCCGGGGTCGGTAGAAGATGTCGTCAACAGTGCCGTGCTCGACAATACGTCCCGCGTACATAACCGCGACCTTGTCGGCCAACCCCGCCACGACCCCCAGATCGTGGGTAATCATGATGACAGCTGCACCCGTCTCCTCTTGCGCGGTCTTCAGGAGTTCCAGTATTTGGGCCTGAATGGTCACGTCAAGAGCTGTGGTTGGTTCGTCCGCGATGATCAGATCCGGGTCGTTCGCGATCGCCATCGCGATCATGACCCTCTGACGCATACCACCTGAAAACTCGTGGGGGAAAGCCTTAAACCGAACCTCTGGGTTCGGGATTCCAACCAGAGAAAGCAGTTCCATGGCACGTTCCCGAGCCGCGGAAGCACTCATCTTCTGGTGAATCTGTAGAGCTTCTACCAGCTGGTCGCCGATCGTGTAAACAGGAGTCAGCGCAGACAGTGGGTCCTGGAAAACCATCGACAGAACCTTGCCGCGAATCTGCGACATGTATGCGTCCGAGCGCCCCAGGATTTCCGTGCCGAACAGCTCAACAGAGCCGCCCACCCGCGCATTCTCGTCCAGCAGCCCCATGACCGCCATCGAAGTCACGGACTTTCCTGAACCCGACTCGCCTACGATTCCTAAGACGCCACCCCTGGGGAGTTCAAAGCTTATGCCTCGAACCGCGTGGACGGGCCCGTCTTCTGAGGGGAACGTGACGGTCAGGTTGTCTATCTTCAGGACTGGCGCGTCGGCCTCGGGGTCCGGAAGTGCGTTTGACGGGAACGAGTTCCTTGCAGTCTTCTTCTTACTCACGCCTTACCTCCCGAGGTCGAAGTCGGGTCAATGGCGTCACGCAAACCGTCCCCCATGAAGTTGATAAAGATGAGCATCAGGGACAGCACAGTCGCGGGTGCCAAGAATGTCCAAGGGAATGAGGTTGCCATCTTCTGCCCCTCGGACAACAAGACGCCCAGGGAAGTTTCTGGTGGCTGTACCCCGAAACCGAAGTAGGAAAGGAACGTCTCCATCATCACGGCTGAAACGACGGCGAGGGTCCCGTCGATGATCAAGAAGGAGGAAACGTTCGGGATGATGTGCCGCGTGATCGTAGCGAACGAGGGCACCGACATGTACTTCGCAGCCCTCACGTAGTCCAGGGAGATCACGGACAGTGTCATTGAGCGCACGACTCGGGCCGTTAGCATCCAACCGAACGCGGCCAGCAAGAAGATGAACGTGAGCGTCGAGCCCTTTTGTCCACCAAACTTCTGCGTCAGGATCGCGATGAGGAGGAACGAGGGGACAACTAGTAGCAGGTCAATGATCCACAGGATGGCCTTGTCATAGAACTTTCCAAAGAACGCAGCCGAGGCTCCAACCAGGGCGGCCACCGTTGTCTGAATCAATGCGACCGAGACACCGATGATCAAAGACTTGCGGAGACCTTCCACGGTCAATGCGAACATGTCGCGCCCCGTCTGACCGGTTCCGAACCAGTGCAGGGACGAGGGGCCCTTTAGGAAGTTTTGGTTGTCAACCTGCCGGTACTCCCAACCGCCAATGTAGGGCCCGACCAGGGCAAAGATCACGATGAGGGCGAACCCGACCAGGCCGAACACTGCGGTCTTCTGGCGGATGAAACGGCGCCAGATCAACTGTTTGCGGGTTAGGGAGAGGGCGTCGTCTTTACCCGCTTCCTCGTCCGCTAAGAGTTCGTCAGAAAGCTCCGTCGCTTCTCTTGGCGTTTTTCCGTGGAGGATGTCGGGGCGGGGGGTGGTCAGCCCGTCCGGGTCCAGGCCTAGTTCGCCCGCCGGGTCTGGCTGGTCCGCTCGAGTGTTGAAACCCTCTTCCTCGCGAACAATGGGATCGTAAGCGAACTCGGGATGCGATGGATCCCTGGGCGGTTCGCGGAGCTGGTCGTCAGTCATGGTTTCCTCAGCTAACTCGCACGCGCGGGTCGACGACGACGGTGAAGATGTCTGCGAGCATCAACCCTAAGAACGTCATGGCGGCAGAGAACGCGACGACGGCAACGGTGCCGTTTATGTCGTGCCCCGTGATTGACATGACCGAGTAGATGCCCATGCCATGCCAGCCAAATATCTGCTCGGTGATGGTAGCGCCTGTGAACAGGCCGGCAATGACAAAGGCAAAGTAGGTAGCCATTGGGACCAGGGCTGTGCGCAGGGCGTGCTTGCGGACTGCTGCACTCTTGCGCAGGCCCTTGGCCCGCGCGGTCCTAACGTAATCCTGGCCCAGCGTGTCCAGCATCAGGTTGCGCTGGTAGCGGGAGTAGACGGCGATGCCGCCCAGGGACATGGAAATAGTTGGGAGTAGCAGGTGTTGCAAACGGTTCACGAACTCAGCGCCCCAATAGTCACCTATCTTCCCCGTCTCTCCAATGAACTCGAAAAAGTTTGTACCAGTCGCCTGGTTGAACTTGATTGCCAGGATTTGCAAAGTCGTTGCAATCACGATTGTGGGGGTGGAGATGATGATCAGTGCCAGAAGGGAAATGGTGCGGTCAGAGAGCTTGTGCTGGCGGGTGGCTGTCCACGCGCCCAGCGCAACGCCACCTATGATCCCAACGAAGGACCCAATCAGGATCAGACGGAGCGAGACCCAGATGCGCGTTGAAAGAATCTTGTTAACTGACTCGCCCTTGGGCGTATAACCCCAGTCCCAATGCAAGAACACGCTCTGGACCCAGGTCCAGTAACGCTCCAGTAGCGGGGTGTCGGGATTGATGTTGTACCTGGTCAACATCGCGTTGACGGAGTCGACGTCAAGCGAGGGGTTGGTAAAGTCGAACTGCGTCCTGGGGTTCAGGGCAGTTCCGGCCAATAGGTACGCTAAGGAGACCGCGATAAACAGCAGAACTGTGTAGTTCAGCAGTCGGCGGAACAGGTAGCGATACATGCAGACAATCTTTCCGTAACCCTTACAACCTTTCGGGCTGCAAAGTAGGCGACCTCAGCCAACCGTGGCGGACTTTCGGCCGTTTGCCTCCCTAGAATACAGTCTCGAGAGCGTCGTGCTGTCGTCTGTCTCTCCGTGGCGGACATCGCGGACAAAGGAGAGACTCGGTAGCAAAGGTGCGCCCCCACGACCAGACGCACCATCCGCGGCAGATCTGGCCGACAATGGAGACATGGCGCAGGATTTCTACGGCTTCGGGAACACGCCTGCCTGGAGAACGCCAGCAACGGTCTCGCTGATGGTTCTGGCTTCCGTGGTGATGGCGACCACGCTACGACCTGCAGCTACCTCCGTTGGGCCGATCCTGGAAGAACTCACCGTTGCGCTTAGCCTGACGCCGACGGCTGCGGGCCTCCTGACCGCTTTGCCCGGCTTCTGTTTCGCACTGGTTGGGCTTACCGCGAACAGGTTCACTTCGCTGACTGGGCCAACGGGCGCGCTAGTCTCCGCTGCAGCCCTGACCGCAGCGGGGATGGTCCTTCGTGTCCTAACCGACTCGTGGCAAGTCTTCGTTGTTTTCTCGTTCCTGACGCTGGCAGGGGCAGCGATCGGCAACGTCGTGCTCCCCGCCTACATCAAAGCCGAGTTTCCACGCAGGGCCGCACCAATGGCGACGGCGTACACGACAGCTCTAGCGTTGGGGTCAACGGTGCCGATCTTCACCTCAACTGCGATCCTGCGGCGCGCGGAACAGTTCTGGCCCGGAGAGGGGTGGCGTTTCGCTTTGGGATTTTGGGCGGGGCCTGCCGCATTGTCTTTGGTCCTGTGGCTTTTCCTCTATGTGCGGGTGCCTCACTTCCGTAGTCGCCAGCGAGGCGGACCTAGACGAGCCGGACTGTGGACTCTGTTTCGCTCCCGGACTGCCGTCGCCCTGATGTTCTTTTTTGGACTTCAGTCGATGCACGCCTATATCCAGTTCGGTTGGCTTCCTTCCGCTTACAGAGCGGGCGGGCTCGGAGCTGACGCGGCTGCCTGGATGGGAACCATTGTGGCTGTTGGGGGGATCCCGGGCGGCCTACTCATGCCAACAGTCGTCCCGAAGCGTCGGTTTTTACGCCCGGCCATTGGGCTGTTCGGGGTCCTGCTTGCGATCGGCTATGTGGGAATCGCTTTCGCAGCGACTACCGTGCCCTGGGTGTGGGCGGTGTGCCTTGCCATTGCGGGATTTTGCTTCCCGACTGCGTTGGCGTTAATCATTGAGCGCACAAAGGACCCGGCAGTGACGGCCGCCGTGTCAGGCTTCGTCCAGCCCGTCGGGTACCTGTTGGCCGGTGCAGGCCCGTTCCTTGTCGGTGCGGGTTTCGGACTGACAGGAAGCTGGCCACCCATCCTGCTTGTCCTAGCCGGAACCTCGATACTGCTGGTTAGCGCGGGGTGGGTTGCAAGCGGGAAACGCTATATTGACGATGAGTTGGGGCGCAGCTAGAGATTTCGGGGCTGGTGTCGGCCAGTTAGCGCTCACCGGCCCGTTTTTTGAGGCCGGTTCCCCTCATTCGCTGCTCAGTTCCGATTTTGTCGGCGGCCGACGTTAACATTGAAAGCGAACAGACCAGCGTCGACCGTAAGCGCCGGTCGAAAACACAGCCACCTCGGGTGGCCTGGTAACTGTCCTCAGCGAAGAGAGCATGAAATGAGCCTTGCAACCCTAATCCCAAAACCCAAGTCAGTGACAGAGACAAACCAGGGTCCGTTTGTTATAACGCACGCGGACAGAGTCCAGAGTGCTGGGACCGACGGCCTGCAGGCAGTGGTCCGAAGAGTCAGCAACGCGTTGAAACTTGGCGACGAGACAACCAGTGAAGACGGACGGATCCAGTTGGTGCTCGAACCAGCGCCGGAAGAGACAACGACGCCTCAAAGCGGTGGGGGCGAGACCTACACCCTTCAGATCACCCCGGACGTGGTGACCTTGACTGCGGCTTCTGAGAAGGGATTGCACCGAGGTGCAGAGACCTTGGCACAGCTGCTGGTAGAAACTGAACTGGGTGAAAAGGTACTACCGGCTTGTGTGATCGAAGATGAGCCCCGCTACGGATGGCGTGGACTCTCAATGGACGTCGCTAGGACGTTCTTCCCAGTTGATGAAATCAAGGGCCTCATCGACCTTTTGTCTTTGTACAGGATGAACACGCTGCACTTGCACCTGTCGGATGACCAGGGCTGGCGCCTCGAAGTTCCGGAGCTTCCACGGCTCACTTCGGTCTCCGGGAAAACAGCCGTCCAGGGGCACCGTGCGGGCTTTTACAGCACGCAGGATTTCAAGAACATCGTGGAGTACGCGGCGGACCGGGGCATCGACGTCATCGCTGAGTTCGATACTCCGGGACACACGAACGCTGCTTCCCATGCTTACGGCGAGCTAACTGCGTCCGGAAAGCCTGCAGAGGCGTATACGGGGACCGAAGTCGGGTTCTCGATGCTGTCCCCGGACGCACCGTTCGCTGAAACGTTCTTGAGCGAGATTTTTGAGACGGCCGCGCAGCAGAGTTCTAGCCCTTACGTTCACATCGGCGGCGATGAGGCTTCCGATGATCCGAAACTGGGATACACGGAGTTCATTGAGCGGGCTGCTGACGCCGTGACGAAGGCAGGAAAAAAGACTGTCGCCTGGCAGGAAGCCGCCAAAGCAGAACTTCCTGAGGGGGCTGTGTTGCAGTGGTGGCATTCAGGCGCAGACCCTTCGAAGGTGGTCGCCGCAGTCCGCGACGGGAAGAAGGTGTTGATGACACCTGTTCCCCACACCTATTTGGACTTGAAGTACAACGCCGAAACGCCTCGCGGGCAAAGCTGGGCTGGGTTCGTCGAGCTGTGGGACAGCTATGACTGGAACCCTGGAGAGCAGATTGATGGGGTCACCGAACAGGATGTCATCGGTGTCGAAGCTGCGATGTGGACCGAATACATCCAGGACTACCAGCAGTTGACCTACATGTTGCTGCCTCGTCTTCCCGCTATAGCTGAGGTCGCCTGGACTCCCGTTGAGGACCAGGACTATGACGACTTCACCAGCAGGCTTGGGAGTCACCCGAAGTATTGGGATCAGCGCGGTCTGTCGTGGCACGCAAGCCCTGGGGTTAAGTGGGAGAGCTGAGCGCGGCCCGGGCCACACCCGTTTCGGCTTCTTCCGGTTTGGCCGCGGGTTAGCCGCCGTCTGCGCTTCTTCCGGTTCGGCCGCGGGTTAGTTGCCGTCTGCGCTTCTTCCGGTTTGGCCGCGGGTTAGCCACGTTCTCCGTCCGGAACGAGGGAGCTTTGGGCTGCTAACTCGCGGCCGAACCGAGTGACTTCCTGGTTTGGCCGGGTGCTGACTCGCGGCCGGACTGGGTGGGATCTCGTGGCCGGGCCGTTGTTTGGGTTTTGGGGGTTAAATGGTTGTGAGGGAGGACCCTTGTTGGGTTCTCCCTCACTGTTTTGTTTGGTTTGCGGGGGGTTGCTAGTCTCCCAC
>CAYFRO010000076.1:0-7307 GCA_964345565.1 uncultured Actinomyces sp. | reverse complement strand
TATGTAAGTATCTGATATTCAGTAGAGTTTTTCCGAAATTAGCCGCGGCGCAGGCCGCTCTCGAAGAGTAATAATTCGATAAAAAACGATACGTATAAAAGATGCAAGTGTTTAATTGTTAGATACTTGCATCTTTTTACATTAAAAAAAATAAAACGTGAATTTCGGAAAACATTTTGCCACTATAAGGATTGCTGATTATCAGTGAGTTACATTTTTTGATAAATTCTATTCCGTGTGTCTATCGGTTGTTTGCACCCCATTTGTTTACCAAAATCGAGCTTGTTTACCAAAGAGAAAGTACTCGTTTTGCATATTTATACTATTGATCTATATTCTCTCCCCAGTATGTGCTGCTAATTTTAGCGAAGAGGAATGGATGAAGATCTATAGTGACAGTAAGGACTATGCTCCTTGCCTTGGTGTTGAAAGAAAGACTTGGCATGATGCAGAGAATTACAGTGAATCACTTCCTGAGCATCAAGGAGAAGTGATCATGCCTGGTGGACACCTCACCATCAATCAGCTGACAGCTCTGTTGAATACAATCCCAATGGAAATCACCTTTGTGGAAGGAGACAATATCAACCGCTTTTCTTTAATGAGGGTGAGAAGGTGTTCCATCGTCCGCAAATGGCTATCGACAGAGAAGTTTTCTCATGTCATCCACCAAAGATAGAACCAATGGTTCGTTCTATCATTGACAGCTTCCGTTCAGGCAAGCAAAATAAAGTTCAAGTATGGATGGAGAAAAATAGCCGCACAATGTTTGTTAATTATATGGCAGTACGTGATAAGGAAGGTTATTACGTTGGCACAGCCGAGTTTGTTTAATATAGGAATTTGCCAAAGAACATTTCCTTAAAAATAAATCAGTAACAAATGTGACTGTTGGCAGATAGTTGGCATATCATGGCAGAAATACTCAATATACAAATGTTACCAAAATGAGTTTAAAAATGCCGTGGCATAACCATTGCAGGATAAAAAATAGAAGTAACAACAGTATTCACATAAAGTATATAGGTTATGGAAACAAGAAAGACTGATGCAAGATTCAATGAGAACAGTAAGGCCGTTGATTATGCCAGGAGTGTAATAGGTCGGGTACTTTTAGGTGGAGGTCGGATAGCTTATAATTTCTAATGTATTAAAGAAAGGAAATATGAACAGCAATTTAACAAAACAAACGACAGTCGGCTCATTGGTAGCTGAGGATTTCAATCGTGCACAACTCTTTGAGCGTTTAGGCATTGACTACTGCTGTCACGGCTCAGATACTCTTGAAGTGGCTTGTAAGAAGGCCTATCTTAATTCGGATGATGTGCTCGCAATGTTAGAGAATAAGAACGAAGTAGCAAGTGCATCCTTAGATTTCTCAAGCTGGCCTCTTGACCTACTTGTCGATTATGTTCTGAAGAAACATCACCGCAACTTCCATTTGTATCGCGACGCTCTTATGCAGCTTGTTAATAAGGTAGCCAGTGTTCATGGTAACCGTCATCCAGAACTGCTGGATATCAGAAACGAAGTAGCAGCATCATTCGAAGAACTCGAAGCTCATTTTGCCAAGGAAGAGAATATCCTGTTCCCACGTCTCTATGAGATCTACAACGCTCATGAGGAAGGACGCGCAGCAGCACCATTCCATTGTGGAACCATCGAGGCTCCTGTACGACAAATGATGATTGAGCATGATGATGCAGGAGAGACCTGGGCACGAATTGCCAAGTTGACCAATAACTTTACGACTCCAACTGACGGCTGTAATTCTTACAGACTTATGAATCAGCAGCTGAAGCAGTTCCTTCTTGACCTCAAAGAGCACATATCGTTGGAGAACAACCTTATTTTTCAAGGATTTCTCCGTATGGAGCAATTGAGATAGTATAACAAGCGAACAATTAAAAAATAATATATTATGAAATTCGAAAAAGGTAAAGTATTCGTAGTAAGTGAGTTGGTAGATTACGCTGATGGTGGCGTGGTAAGTAAGGAATTGGTTCACAGCAATGCTGGTAGTGTGACTCTCTTCAGTTTCGATGCAGGTCAGGGCCTCTCAGAGCACATCGCTCCATTTGATGCTTTTATCCAGGTAGTTGATGGTGAGATGTTGCTCAATGTAGAAGGAACAGATAATCATATCAAGGCTGGCGAGAGCTTCGTCATCCCAAGTGGTGCAGCACATTCAGTGAAAGCCGAACAGCGATTCAAGATGATTATCACAATGATAAGAGGTTGATTTTTCTTTAACACTCATTATATGAGCCAAGTAACATATGTTACCAGCAAGATATTTAATAAGACGTGATTTTGCACATAGATAGATAAATAAAAGAAAGGAACAAGCATATGAGTAAGACATTAGTAGTATATGGTTCCACAACAGGTAGTTGCGAGGACTATGCCCAGAGAATAGCAGAGAAGTTGAATGCTGAGATAGTAAATGTCTCAGATGTAGATACTGATAAACTTAGCGAGTATGATCATCTCGTTCTTGGTACTTCAACATGGGGAGCCGGTGAACTGCAGGACGACTGGTATGATGGTGTGGATGCACTGAAATCTGCCGACCTCAATGACAAAACAATCGCCATCTTCGGTTGTGGTGATGCAGAAAGCTATTCTGACACCTTCTGTGGTGGTATGGCTGAGATCTATAATACAGTGAAGGAATCAGGTGCTACTCTTGTCGGTTCAGTAGATGCAAGTACATATTCTTACGATGATAGTGAGGCTGTAGTAGACGGCAAGTTCGTAGGCCTGGCACTTGATGTCAACGAGAGTGATAGCCAGACCAATGAGAGAATAGCAAATTGGGTAGAAACACTTAAATTTTAGAAGTTATGAAAATAGAAAAGATTCATGCTCGTGAAATCCTCGATTCAAGAGGTAACCCTACAGTAGAAGTTGAGGTAACATTAGATAATGGTGTATGGGGGCGTGCAAGCGTTCCATCAGGTGCTTCAACAGGCGAGAACGAGGCTATAGAACTCCGTGATGGCGATAAAGGTCGCTTTGGCGGTAAGGGCGTACTCAAGGCTGTGGAGAATGTAAACAATGTGATAGCCCCTGCTCTCAAGGGTGATGATGTACTCAATCAGCGTGCTATCGACTATAAAATATTGGCACTTGACGGCACTCCTACCAAGAGCAAACTCGGTGCAAATGCCATTCTCGGTGTAAGTCTTGCAGTTGCTCAAACAGCAGCTAAAGCACTCAGCATTCCTCGCTATCGCTATATCGGTGGTTCTAACACTTATGTATTACCTGTACCTATGATGCCCCATCAGTAACTGTGAAACTCTTCAATGCTGCCAAGGAAGATAAGAACGATATCATTACCGAGATTTTCCAATCAAAAGCAATCCTTGTCGGTTCGCCAACTATCAACTATGGTTTCAGCTATGCCATTGCTGGTATCCTGGAAATGGCCAGAGGTATGACGTTCAAGAATAAGAAGGCTGCTGCTTTTGGTTCATACGGATGGAGTGGTGATGCCACAAAGATGATTTCCGCTCGTCTGCAAGAGGCAGGTTTTGAACTCGTGAATGAAGGAATCAGAAAACTGTGGGTACCTGACGATCAGAACCTCTCTGACTGTGAGGAATATGGTCATCAATTTGCTGAAAATATTAATAACAACAATTAAAATAAAGAAATTATGAGTAAGAAGTATGTATGTGACTCTTTCTGAGGATTTCGTCTGCCCAGTATGCGGCGCTGGCAAGGATGAGTTCAGTGAGGCTGAATAAAAATATTTAAACTGTCCCAAAAGAAAACGACCGGGGTAATTAGATACTCTGGTCGTTTTCTATTATTTCATTTTATCAGAATTCAGAATCGTAATGGTCTTGCCCTCAATCTTAATCGCACCGTTATCCTCGAATTCTGATAAACAGCGTAGTAGCGAGAACTTTTGAATGCCAAAGATATCTGCCATTTCCTGACGACTCGCATCCAGTTTTATTGTTCGGCTTTGCTGCTCGGTAGCAATCTTGATCAGATATTGAGCCACCTTTTCTTTCACACTGAAAAGCGAAAGCATGCGCATCTTATGTGTCAGGAACACATCAATCATTGACAGTAGTTGAATGAAGTTCCAACGTATTCTATCGTCTGTGTCAATCAGTTTCTTCAGTTCCGATGGTGTCATACGCATCAGCATCGTAGCCTTGCTGGTCTCTACGCTTACAGGCATTTCATTCTTCTTAGCAAAAATAAATGCAGGAGCAATAAGAGTAGATGCTGGCAGTCGGTTAATCTGAGCTTGTTTTCCAGATATGCCCGTCATGCGGGCAATCATCTCTCCTTCGATGATGAAATCGGCATACTTGCATGGCATACCAGCAAGTGTATAGATCTCCTTAGCAGGATATTCAACCATCTGGTAATCGGTTGTTGTCAATATATCATCAATCTCTTCAATAGAAAGGCCATTGAAGAAAGGACTCGTCTGCAAAATCTCTGATATTGATTCTTTCATGAATATACTATTATTTGAATGCAAAAATAGCAATTATATTATTTACTTGCAAGCCAATCTCTAAAAATTATAGCGTGATTGCAAGTCTCGCTCTTTGCACCATACAGAAGAGTTACATTCTGACTCTCCAAAAGTGCTTTAACATGCGATGCAAAAGGCAATGACTCTGGATTCGCATCTAATTCTGCACGATATTGATCTGCAAACTCTGCATAGTTCTCATCCTTATGACCAAACCACTTACGGAGCTCAGTGGAAGGAGTAATTGCCTTGTTCCATTCATCAATTTCTGCTTTTTCCTTGGAAAGTCCTCTTGGCCAAAGCTTATCAATGAGAATGCGATACCCATCACCCTCTTCGGGTGACAGGTATACGCGCTTTATTTTTAGGTCGTACATTATCTTACAATCTGCTGTTCAACAACCTGACAGCTTGGGAAGATGATGTCATTCTCAATATGGATATGCTCATGAAGATCATCCGAGAATTCCTTCAAAGCACCCACGAGGAGCTTATAATCATCACTTGCATCAGCAGGAGCTGTATAATCGTTGGTGAGCTGGCGGATACGCTGATGACGGTCAATCTCATCATCATGTTCAAGCATCATCATATGGATAGGATTAGCGATAGAACCACAATGCATAGGTCCCATAGCCTGACCATTACGCTGAGCCTCAAGAAGACTATAGAGATAAGGGAACAAAACCTGCTCTTCCTTCTGCAGATGATTTCCCAAGTCATTAAGTGAATCACTGAAAAGACTCTCTATCTCAGCCATTACCATATTCTCATCAGAAAGCGACTGAATCAGTCGAAGCACTTTTGGTCCTTTAGCACGAATGCCACGATGATGAATCTTGAGGGCATAATCTATCAATAGATCGGTTGGCCACTCATTGAATTTATATTTTGATGTTTCCATTTCTTATAAAATATAGTTCTTGATGTCTTCTTCAACGGTTGAATTGCCAGCAATACCGAAGGTATCAACAAGCACCTTCAATACGCCTTCAGAAACGAATGCAGGAAGAGTTGGACCGATGTGAATATTCTTCACTCCAAGGTGGAGAAGTGCAAGCAGAACGATAACAGCCTTCTGTTCATACCAAGCGATATTGAAGAATATTGGCAGATCATTGATATCGTTTGCCCCGAAAATCTCTTTCAACTTCAATGCTACAACCGCCCATGAATACGAGTCATTACACTGACCCGCATCCAACACACGAGGAATACCATTGATGTCTCCAAGATTCAACTTATTATACTTATACTTGGCACATCCACTGGTAAGGATCACCACATCCTTTGGAAGAGCCTTGGCAAATTCTTCGTAATAGTTACGGCTCTTCATTCGTCCATCACAACCGCTCATTACAACAAACTTACGGATAGCACCACTCTTCACTGCATCTACAATCTTGTCGGCCAGAGCAAATACCTGAGCATGTGCAAAACCACCAATGATTTCACCTGTCTCAATCTCCTTTGGAGCCTCACAGGTCTTAGCCAACTTGATCACTTCAGAAAAGTCCTTATGACCATCAGCGGCCATCTCGATATGCTCCCAACCAGGGAAACCTGTTGAGTTTGTTGTGAACACACGATTGTTGTATTCTGCTGACAAGGCTGGTGGTACAATACAGTTGGTGGTGAATACGATTGGACCATTGAAGGTTGCGAACTCCTCCTTCTGCTTCCACCATGCATTACCATAGTTACCAACCAAATGTTTGTATTTCTTCAGTTGTGGATAGTAGTGAGCTGGAAGCATCTCACCGTGTGTATAGACGTCAATACCTGTACCTTCTGTCTGGATGAGGAGATCTTCGATATCTTTGAGGTCGTGACCAGAGATAAGGATTCCAGGATTCTTTCCCACACCAATATTCACCTTGGTAAGTTCTGGATTACCATAAGCCTCGGTATTTGCTTTGTCGAGCAATGCCATCACATCCACACCGTATTTACCTGTTTCGAGAACAGTAGCAAGGAGTGTCTCCATATCAGCATTAGGATTGCTGATTACTGCAAGAGCCTTACACATAAATGCTATAATCTCATCATTGGTTTCGCCCAGACGAGCCGCATGCTCATAGTAAGCAGCCATACCCTTAAGACCAAGGATGGTCAGTTCCTTCAGCGAGCGAAGGTCAGCATTCTCATTGCGAAGGATTGACTCTCGTTCGCCTTCCGCATTGTAGTCCGCTTTCTCGCCACCCCAGTATACCTCCTGATAATCTGGGAGTTTAATGCCCTTACTGACAACGGTATCAATCAATTGTTTCTTGATGGAGATACCTCTATCTACCTTAATTAATATACTCTGATCATCGAAGTTGGCATTAGTAATCGTAGAGAACAATGCATCAGTGAGAAAATCAGCAACTTCCTTATTTGCTTTTTCACCGATTACATGCTGGATAGTTCCTACACCACGCACAACACTTAAAAGTAAATCCTGCCACTTTGAAGTAGTTGCCTCTTTACCACAAACACCCTTAATGGTACAACCTGTACCCTTAGCTGTTTCCTGACATTGGAAACAAAACATTTTATTTTCTGCCATATCTATTAATGAATAATTATATGGCTGCAAAGGTATTAGGATAAAAATAGTCCGTTGGTAACAAAAGTTACTTAGAGTACATAAGAAAAGTTAAAATATCTGTTATCTGACCGACTTATCGCAATATCGGTAATTTAGCAAGGATTATATTGGCAAATTTAAATAACGACAGAGCATCTTCTCTGATATAGAGAAACTGCTCTGAATGTTTTTTGCTATCTTACAAAGCTATAGGTATAGTTTAAATAT
>CAYFRO010000075.1:0-7353 GCA_964345565.1 uncultured Actinomyces sp. | reverse complement strand
TCCCCCATGGACATTGAATCCGTGAACCGGTGGGAAGACTATTCGCGTGCGAAGGATGACATGTTCATCCACACCGACACCCCCACCTCTCCGTGGTTCGTCGTTGAGTCGGACATCAAGAAGAACGCCCGAATCAACATGATCCACCACTTGCTTTCCACAATCCCCTACAAGGACGTACCGATGGAAGAAGTCGTGTTGCCGAAGGCCCCAACGCACTCCGCCAACTACCGCCGGACGCCTAAGGGACTGGAGACGCAGGTCCCGGACTTCTCGGCCGAGTTGCTTGATGACTACAAGAAGGACCTCAAGGTCGACAAGACCATGCACGACCTCGAAGCTGACATGTAGCTTTCCTGCCCCTAGGCGCTGAGAAACTTCAGAACCCTCCGGCGAGCGGCTTGGCAGCCACGGACTGGCGTTGCCATTCGCCGGGGGGTTCGTTTTGCTGTCTCCACCCGCTGTTTCCACCCGCTGCGCGCGGGGCCCCGCCACCTGAACCCTAAGAGTGCAACTCGGGTCGTAAGAGTGCATCTCGGGGGCCGATCCCGGGGAAAGAGTGCTTTGCGGGTCGTAAGAGTGTATGCGGGGAGGCCTCCCCACGTACACCCTTCACCCCAGAAACACTCTTAGATATTTGAAGGCACACTTGAGGGCGAACGACGCAGACTGGGGAGCCCTACCCAAAGCGCCGAGTCCGTAGAAGGTGGCGCGACACAGAGGAACTTCGGCGCGCAACGTGCCGGAACAACGGTCGCAACATGCCGGAACAACGACGCGCAACATGCCGGAACAATCACGGGTAGCACCCGCCCCAAAAGGGCAATGACGCGTGGCAGAACCGCACCAAATCAATAAAAAGTGGCGAGACACAGAGGAACTATGTCTCGCCACATCACATGGTCGGGGTGACAGGATTTGAACCTGCGACCCTCTGCTCCCAAAGCAGATGCGCTACCAAGCTGCGCTACACCCCGAAGCGACAGCGATGCCACCGCGGGATCGATCATACGCGAAAGGCTTCAGCGCTTGTCCAAGCAAGGCCTGTGACTCTCGCCAAACGCACGGTCGTAGCCGGGGCCGACATCTATGTTCATGCCATTCACCGCCGCTTCAACCCATTCACCCCCGCTTCATCCCATTCACCACCGCGGATGTCTGCGGGCAAACCCCAGCGGAGCCGGCATTCGGCTGAGAACGCTGGCAGCGTCAGAGTTTGGCGCCTACATTGAAACAAGGCCGCGTGGCCCTCGCAGAAAGGGAACGCCATCAGTCACCAATGACCCCGACAGAAAAAGGGAACGCCATCAGTCATTACGTAGCCTGGAAGAAAGGGAATGCTGTGAGTCATGGGGAGCGAGCAGACAAGAAAATGAAAGCCAGCGAAAACGGGAAGACAGAACCCACCAACAACTCGGAAAACGGGAAGACAGAACCCAACAACGTGGAGAACAACGAGACAAGCCGCCCTGAGAACGTGAAGGTCAAGCGCATCTACGAGACCCCCGAGGCCACGGACGGGGCCCGCGTCCTGGTTGACAGGCTCTGGCCCAGGGGCATCAGCAAGCAGAAAGCAGGCCTCACCGAGTGGGCTAAGGAGGTTGCGCCCTCCACCGAGCTGCGGAAATGGTACGACCACGACCCGGCCAAATACGACGAGTTCAAGGAAAAGTACCAGCAAGAACTCAGTTCAGGCCCGCAAGCGCAAGGCCTAGAACAGCTGCGGGAGCTCGCTGCAAAAGGTCCTCTGACGCTACTGACTGCGTCGAAAGCCGTAGACATCAGCGAAGCTGCTGTCTTAGCTCAGTTGCTGAACGCCTAGGGAGTCTTACGGACGCGCCGGACGGCTAGGGGAAGGGGTGCTCGCACACGGTGACGCTGCCCGCAACCGGAGCTTGAGCTAGCGAAATCCGACAGGCTACGCGCGAGCGATACTTTCTGGCGAGCCCCGATTCATCGGAAAGTCAGCCCGAAACCTGTTCGAGAACTCTGCCGAGCCCGCGAGTAGGCCTGCGGCTACTGGCGAACTCTCACACCGCGGCCTGCAAACCCAAAGCTGCTGACGGGTCCAACGACCCAGCTGGTGGCATCCCCTAACGGTCGACGTCTTCGTTGTGCCCGGCTTCGGTTGGCGTCTGCTTCCCGCCAACCAGGATCAGTGCGGGCAACAGCACTACAAATGCCAGGATCGCGAAGATGTCCACGACGCCTCCCGCTTGCCACAGCCAATCCAGGGTGTGCGTGCTCGCCACTATCCGAAGCACCAGTCCTCCCTGCAAAAGCCCCCACACCACCCACGTGAGCGGGGAGTACGGCACGGCTTTGCCAGTGATGATCGGGACGATGATCGGGGCGTGAGCCATAACCATGGACAAAGCGAACCCAATAGTCACCGCGTGGATGACCGCATCGTAAGGGAATCCAACCTGCAACGGCCCGTAAAGAACCCAGAGAATCCCCGCAAAGATTGCCCAGGCATAAGCAGTCAACATCGCCGCCGCCGTGAACTTGGTCTGCCCCTCGGAGCTAATCGCCTTCAGTGCCGTGTCGTGCAGAAGCACGTCGATCATTAAGACAACCAACGCCATACCGAAGAATGGGTAGACCAAATCCGGTTGGACGAACGTCACTGCCAAGACCACAAAGGCCAAGATCGACTCCACCAGCACCCTGTGCGCTGGAGCATTCCCGAACGTGGCGCGTGCCCGCCCCACCCTCTCGCCAACGACAGTAAGAATCAGAAACAGCAACCACCAGGGGACGACTATCCACTGGGACACCCCAAGACCCCAAAGGACAATCCCAATGAGCCCGGCAAGTCCCCCCACCCCCTGAATCACCACCGCCGACGAGGGGGACCTTCGCCAAAGTAAGACGTAAACGACCACCAGGGAGGCCATCGCAATGGTCCAGGCCAGTGCCGGGCTGAGTCGGGAGGCAGAGTCTGGGAACGCTAACACCTGAATCAAGGCCAAGAGGACACCCGCGACTGACGCAGCCGGCGCTACGAAAGCCCAAAGGGCCGAAGTCTCCCTTGAAGACTGCATCAGCGCGGCCCTTTCCAGGGCGATCACCGTTCCCAAGAAACCGAAGACCATTAGCAGGCCGTGAATGCTCGCCAACTGCAGGTCCTGGATTGGCGCCCGAAGCCCTGCCAGCGTCGTAGCCCCATCAAGACCTGCCAACAGCGCGACCAACGCTCCGATAAGCAGAAGCAACCACCCCTTAGGGACAAGGGACCGTCTCGGCGCTACCATGCTGTTCACTCCTAGACTGCCGGCCCACACCCGTTGCCGGCGGCGCGTGTCACCATGTTGCCAGTCTTACGTCCGGGCGCAAAGCTCGGCGCGTTGTGTGGTCTCAGGGGATGGCACTGCGCAGTATCGACGGCGAGTGTTCATTTGGTTTCAATGGATGTTGGGCGAAGATCCCCCACTAGCAGTAAAATGGTGAAGTGAAACACGGTTGGGACCTCCTTACAACCGCGTAACCGCCGACACAACCGTGTAACCGCCGACACAACCGCGCAACCGCCACTGGTCCTGCAGCCAAAGAACCACTAGGACCAGCCAGTAAGCAACTAGGAGCTAAAACAAATGAGCACCCGTAAAGAAACCGACCTTCTAGGGGAACGTGAGATCCCAAGCGACGCATACTGGGGTGTCCACACACTCCGCGCCAAAGAGAACTTCCCAATCAGTGGCAAGACCGTAGGCGACAACCCCGACTTCGTGAAGGGCATGGCGCAGGTCAAGAAAGCTGAGGCCCTGGCCAACAGGGAAGCCAAAGTCCTGTCACAAGAAGTCACCGACGCAATCGTTGCCGCCGCCGACAAAGTGATCGCAGGCGGGTACGAAGACCAGTTCCCCTCGGACATGTTCCAGGGGGGCGCAGGCACCTCCGTCAACATGAACGCGAACGAGGTCATCGCGAACCTTGCACTCGAAGAGATGGGGCTAGAAAAGGGACGCTACGACGTAATCAACCCGAACGACCACGTCAACAAATCGCAGTCAACGAACGACGCCTACCCCACGGGACTACACCTTGGTGCGTACTACCTGACGGAAAAGCTCATCGAAGAACTCGGGAGACTAGCCGACGCGTTCGCGGCGAAAGGGGACCAGTTCAAGGGGATTGTGAAGATGGGGCGCACGCAGTTGCAAGACGCCGTCCCAATGTCTGTCGGCGACGAGTTCATGGCCTTCGCGAATGGGATCCGCATCGAAATGGGCCAGCTCCAGTCGCAGGCGAACCTCTTACTCACCGTGAACCTGGGCGCAACAGCAATCGGCACGGGCGTCAACACTCCCCCGAACTACCCCGAGATCGCAGCCAGGGCGTTAGCGGAGGTCACCGGACTGCCGATTCAAAGCGCAGAGGACCTGATCGCCGCGACGCCAGACACCTCCGACTTCGTGTCACTGCACGCCGCGATGCGCCGCGCCGCCGGGAGAATCTCGAAGATTTGCAACGACCTGCGTTTGCTGTCTTCCGGGCCGCGCGCTGGACTGAATGAGATCAACCTGCCCGAAATGCAAGCCGGCTCGTCGATCATGCCCGCAAAGGTAAACCCGGTCATTCCCGAAGTGATGAACCAGGTCTGCTTCAAGGTCATGGGGAACGACGTCACCGTCACCATTGCCTCCGAGGCCGCTCAGCTCCAGCTGAACGTCATGGAACCCGTGATCGCGCAGTGCCTGTTCGAATCCGGAGACCTGCTACAGGCCGGCGCCAAGGTCCTGCGTGAAAAGTGCGTCGATGGGATCACGGTGAACGAGGATGTCTGCCGCGCCAACGTCGAAAACTCCATCGGGATCGTCACCTACCTGAACGACATCATTGGGCACCACGCCGGTGACGAAGTCGGGAAGGAATGCGCAAAGACTGGAAAGACCGTACGCGAAGTTGTCCTGGAAAAGGGACTCCTGACGGCCGAGGAACTCGATGAGATCCTCTCCGTTGAGAACCTCCTGAACCCCACCTATGTCGGCGAGTACTTCGACTAGAAAAGGTTTTCAGATCCGATTTCCCCAGGGTCCCGGCGGAGCTTCCTTTCCGCCGGGACCTTGGCGTTTCCGCAGTAGTGTTAAGGCACACTTCACCGGACCCTTAGGAAACCGAGGCCCTGATGGACCAGCACTCACTGGCGAAACGACTGGCGGAAGGCGCGCTCGACGAGCGCCTCGAGCAGATTTATGTAAATCCAGGCGGGGTCGAAGCCGCAAAAGCTAACCTTGGGGAGTTGCTAGAGACCTTCCAGAAGTCCTACCCGGAGCTTTCCCCTTCGCTCTACACCGCCTCGGGCCGCACGGAGATGGGCGGGAATCACACCGACCACCAGTTAGGGCGCGTCTTGGCCGGATCCGTTGACCTGGAGACCAACGCGGTCGCGGCCCCAAACGGGACGCGAGTGCTCTCAGTCGTTTCTACGCAGTACCCCGAGGACCGAGTAGACCTCGACGACCTGGACCCCAAACCTGAAGAAGAGGGGAAATCCATCGCGCTGGTCCGTGGGATTGCGCGGGCTCTGACCGACCGCGGCTACGACTTGGAGGGCGCAACAATCCTGACCAAGTCCGGTGTTCCAGGAGGCTCGGGCCTATCTAGCTCCGCAGCTTTCGAGGTGCTGATCGGCAACGTCCTCAACCACCTTTTCTGCGGTGATGAAATCTCTTCGCAAGAACTCGCGCAGATCGGCCAGTACGCAGAGAACGTCTACTTCGGTAAGCCCAGTGGCCTGATGGACCAGATGGCTTGCTCTGTGGGTGGAATCATCGAGATCGATTTCCAGGATCAAGACGACCCCATGGTTGAACTGGTCGACTTCAACCTGGGGGATGCTGGCTACGCTCTTTGCATCATTGACTCCGGAGCCGACCACGCGGACCTGACGGATGACTACGCACTCATTACCGAAGACATGGGGGCTGTTGCCAACTTCTTTGGGAAAACCCACCTCAGGCAGGTTGATCCCGAACTGTTTTGGAGTCGCGTCAAGGACGTCCGCGAAGCGACCTCGGACAGGGCTGTCGCGCGTGCTATCCACTTCTTCGGCGACAACGACCGCGTCGAAGACCAAGTCAGTGCGCTCCGTGAAGGGGATTTCGAAGCGTTCCTGCAGCTGGTGAAAGACTCGGGGCATTCCTCGGCCGCCTACTTACAGAACCTGCACTCAACTGCGGGCAGTGACCAATCGGTCCTCTTGACGATCGCCCTGGCCGAACAGCTACTGGATGGTGCGGGAGCAGTCCGGGTCCACGGTGGTGGTTTTGCCGGGACCGTTCAGGCGTATGTCCCAATCGACATGGTTGAACAGTTCAAGGACGGCGTCGAGTCCGTGCTCGGTAAAGGAAGCTGCTACGTGGCTCAAATCCGGCCCGTGGGTGGAGCATTCATCGCGGAGTGAGCGGAAGGACTGCGGGAGTGCTAGGTGCTCTGGCCGATCACAAGTTCAGTGTCGAGCACCTGGGAACAGACTTCTTCGCCTTCGATCTGGTCGACCAGTAGGTTCACGGCCAGTTCGCTGATGGCAACGAGCGGCTGACGCATAGTCGTCAGCTGCAATCGCCCACCCATTGCGGGGTCCGCATCGTCAAAGCTTGCAAGCGCGATGTCTCCAGGCACACTCAGGCCCGCGTTCTCAATGGCTTTGAGAGCGCCCCGAGCGATCACGTCGGAGGCTGCAAAGACGGCATCTGGAGCGGGCGAGCGCTGAAGTAGCTGTTGCATGGTTTGCTCGCCGCCCTCCAGGCTGTACTCCGACTCCAACACCAACTCGGGGTCGAGCCTCTCACCCATCTCGGCCTCGAACCCTTCGCGCCGAAGCCGCCCCCCAGGCAAGCTCGAGGGCCCAGAGATTAGCGCAACCCTGTCGTATCCGCGTGCTAGTAGGTGGCGGGTCATGGTTCTTGCAGAAGCGCTTTCCCGAACCCCGACGTATTTCACACGCTCGTCGTACCCCAAGGGTTGCCCCAAAGTCACCACGGGAAGGCCGGCGTCGAGCAACCTGTCAAGTAGCGGGTCGCCCTCCTGCTGGGACACCATCAGTGCCCCGTCCACATGGCGTGCAAGCAGGTAGCTCTCCACATGTTCGCGTTCGCTGCTATCTGCTGCCAGGAGCAGGACCAGGGCCTGACCCCGAACCATTGCTTGATGGGATGCTCCCTGAACAAGTTTCGCCAGGGTCGGGTCAGTGAAAAGGTTCGAATGGGGCCCTGAGATGACAAGTGCGATCGACCGCGCGCGGCCTGTCGCTAGAGACCGCGCCTGTTCGTTCGCGACGTACCCAGTTTCTTTAATCGCAGCCTCAATGGCCTCGGAAGCTGCCCCGGAAACCCACTTGCCGCCGTT
>CAYFRO010000074.1:0-7641 GCA_964345565.1 uncultured Actinomyces sp. | reverse complement strand
AACCAAGTGAAGGATTGGGAGCAGGATGGGTTGCAAGCAGTTGGTCCGCCTCACGGAGTGGCTCGTACACCGTGCTATCCTTCACTCCCATACGGGTACGAACGATACCCTGGTAAGCCAGTGCTCGAATGAAATTAGTGTTTTCAGGCTCTGACCTGCGATAGTAGTCTGTCACCGCATTGATCAGGGAATCACTGGTAAAGTTGAAATAGGTCTTGTCGTCGGAGATCACCTTCAGCAGGTCGTAATAAGCCTTTCCTCCGCGAGACAACTTATCTCGGTCAAGTGACTTCAGGCTGTCGGAGACACGCTGCGGATAGAGGTCGATCATGCTATCCCAGCCATTCAACCGGGTCAACATCTCCTCATCTCCCCCTCTTATACAGGAAGTTGCGTACAGAAGGAGGGTAAAAAAAACTAATGTTTGTATGATACGCATTGTGCGAAACTAAACAAATTGTGACAAAGATAGTCCTTTTTATATAAAAAGTAGATTTTACCAATATGAATCTGTACTCAACAACTACGTATTAGTTGGATGAAACCAACTTTAGACTATATTATCCAGTATTTTGTGAAAATTGTTTTCATTGAACTGCTTTTAATTGACTTGAGTGTAAACGTTATTCAGGGCTAGACAATCAATAACTTCATGGATATCCCTTTATTATCCCCTCATACTTTTATGAGGGGACACATGCCAATATCTTGTGAAAAGATCATAGTCCTAAATTTGGTAAACACTGAATGCGACACCTACGGGAATCAGTAATCATAAAAAAAGAGAGGATACCCAGATGGTATCCCCTCAAACAATAATTAAAATATATCAGTAATTAGTAGACAGGTTGAATATTGGTTTTCTTTTTCAATGACCTATCATTCATGTTCCCACTAATCTTGAAATTACTCAAATCAACCAATTCAGTAGTTGTTCTCTTTACTATGTTGCTGGTGATTCCCTTCACATCACGAACAGCCTTAGAAGCGATTGTTGTAGATCTGGTAATAACAGGAGTAAATACCAGTCCATAGTAACCATCGAGCCATCCACCGGCAGCCACACTTCTTATCAGATAACCATCGGCTTCACTGCTTGGTTTAATTACCAGGTTACCCTGCATGTTGAATGTCAAATCAATGGAAGCAGCGGTGCTTACATCACCTGCAACGGTGGTTGTATAAAGTGTCATATCGAAAGTAGCACTACTGGTTACATAGTCTGCAAGTGTTTGTGGTGCAATAGACAATGTGCTTGTTGAAGCATCAAAATTAGCGATCACCTCTTCGGCATAGTCAATACCTGTGATGACCAGCTGGTCAGCACTTTCTCCTTCAGCAATCGTCACATCAAAATCAGCAGACGGCTCACCCGAGAACTGACTTGGTCCTGTCATATTGAATGCACCAATGAAATCAGCCTTTTCGTATACTACCGGATCTTCAGAGTAGTAGAATCTTTCAGCGAAATCACCAACAATGGTACCATCTTCGTAATGGAACATCATCCCAAGTGTATAAACAGTCACACCCTTTGCATTTACCTCAACTGATGAATCATGCTCATCGCTTTGCGACACAAACACCTCGTTTCCAAACACTTCAAGTCCGGTAGGCTGACTGGCGGGAATCTTTAACAAACCACCCTCTTTGTAGTAGAATGCGAGACCGTAACCTTCTTTATAAAGATCAGAGAAGAAATAGAGATCTTTGTATTCACTTTCTTCGTTTTCGACATCAATGTCAATGGCCTTCGCGAAAGATTGGTTCCAACTGTCATTCAATGATGCAGATTCAAATTCAGTTACAGAACCTGTAATTGCTTCATATTCCACATCATTAAAATCGTCGATCTTCATATTGGCTGCAATAAATGCATCTTTGGTAAGATAAATCACTGTAGGCAGCGCTGAAGGATAGGGGGCACCATCGTTGTACCCGGCTTCAGCAATGTAGAGTGAATTGGCTGGGAAAGTAATTACTTCACCTACCAACTTACCCAACGGATAAGTTGCCTTATTGGTGGAGACATTTCCGTAAATGGATCCAATAGAAATCATCCCATAACCCCAATCTACACCGATCTCATGTGCATACATGAACACCTCTTTGGTTGCATTGTCAATCTCAATGATGGTATAATAATCATTGCCCTCATCAAACTGTCCCGCATCATTGTAGGGATATCCATCGTATACGCCATCTGCATCAACTCCTGTTGCCACATCATAGGCATTCTTAAATCGATAGCGAACTTTCCCGGTTACTTCAGCTTTCTCTGCTTCCACATACATCGGGAAAGAACTGACTCCATAACCACCTGCAAATGCACCATCGGCATAAATCATTGGATCTTCCAACTGACTCCATTTAATGCGAGTCACGCTGGTAGTCATATAAGGAAGAGCAGATGAGTAGGGATTCACATACTCATCACCAAAAACTGTTAGTTTCAGAGAATAGGCTTTGCCTTCGCCTGCAGTGGGAAATGTAACCGTAAATTCTTTCTCTGTTTCACCATCTGCAAAGTCTACAGTTGCAGGTACATTGAAAACATCATCAGTATTCACCTCTACAGTAACCGGAACACTGGCAGTCCCGGACGAATTGGTACGGGCAATTGTCAGTGAGATTTCGGTAGCCTCTGTGGGTTCCATTTCAAACGCTTTCACATTGGTAGCTGGAAAATATACGCCATGATTACCAGCTGGTACCTCCGGACTTTGCTCTACAGTATCGACATAGTCACTGCAAGCAGCCATTGCCAATGCAACAATAAATGTGATTGCTGTAAATAATTTATTTGTTTTCATAATTGTTCATTAAGTTTATCGGTGATATTACAAATCAGCAACAGGGCTTGGAGTGGGTGCAGCAGGGTTGTTGTCTGCTTCACTTAATGCCGGGTTTGCCTGAATTTCAGCTTCCGGAATACGCCACAACAACAGGGGATCACCAGCGGGAATGTTGAATACCATGGTAGCATTGGGGTAACCAGCACCACGACGGTCAACAGGCTTGTTCAGACGCATGATGTCGAACCAGTTCAAACCTTCACCCCACAACTCGATACGTCTTTGACGGAATACCTCTTCTTGCAACTGGGTATTGTTGGATGATGAGAAGGCATAGTTGGGATCACGATAGGTTTTTACAAAGTTCACCAACGTGGTCAGACCGGGGCCGCCACTCATTGCTTCCGCCTCTGCTTTGATCAGATACATCTCTTCGATACGCATCAGGGGAATGTCATTCGCATTGGTAGAGGTACCAACCTCATTTTTGTAGGGAGCAAACTTCACCTGTGTATAAGCCGCATATCCATAACCATCTATAGCAGCCTGTTCATCTTTTGTCAAATGGGGTGATACTTTGTTTTCATCAATCCACCAACCCTTGCGAACATCAGTAGCTTGGATGGATTCATAGAGTTTCTTGTTGATCTGACGACCTTTTGATAAGGTGGCATAACCATAGTTGAGAGAACCCATGTGTGAGATCCAGTTCACGATACCGGAAGAAACCACATCGTCGGTTTCGGCGATGATGATACCCCACATCCAGTTTGTTTCACTTACATCCCAGAATGATGGTCCGCTGACATCGGCAATAGAGGCAGGAGTTGCATCAGAAGCAGCAATTGCATTGGCTGCATCTGAAGCGGCATCAGCCCATTTCTGCATGGTGAGGTTGATACGGGCACGAATTCCGTACGCAACAGCAAGACTGATATAACGCTTATCCTTGCGGGCTATACCACCATCTTCAGCAGCTTCCAGCAACTCCACGGCTTTGTTGATATCAGCCACAATCAGCTCATACACTTCACCTACCGTGGCGCGGGGAGCACCGTCAAGCGCAGCCTGGTTTGAGTTTTCGTTGGTGATTAGCGGAACGCAAGGTTTGCTTTCGTTACCTACATAATTGAACTGGAACAGCTGCGCCAGATTGAAATAACTGAAGGCACGTGATGCGAGGCCCTGTGCAAGGTAGAACTGATTCTGCGGATCATCCGTTTCCGGGTCAATTGGTGCTATCACGTTGTTTGCCGTGTAGATGATTGCATAGAGATCATTCCATAGGATCTGCGTTTCGCGAGAGGTATTGGAACGATCGGAAAAATCAAGGTTGAACCCGGCCCAGTTGTAACCATTGTCTTCAGAGACCATGTCATAGCCGTTGGCATCTGTGAACATCATCACCGAGGGATACCCGAAGTCATTATGCCGGTTGGCATTCAGCGCAGCGGCGTTAGGCATGTACTGGTTGAACTGCGCAAAAATGGCATTCACACCTGCTTCAGGCTTGGCCGGGTCGAGGGTATAAACATTCTCCTTTTGTTCTGAAGTAACTGTTGATCCTTCTGGATAGGTATCCAGGTCGTTACATCCGGTAAACATCAATCCGAGAATGGCTGAAGTTGCAATTAAATATTTTATTTTCATAATCTTATATTCTAGTTTATAGGATTAAAATGTTAGACTGATACCACCGGAAACCGAACGGATCGGTGTATAAAGAGCTGTTGTGGCGCTGATGTAGCTCTGACGGGGGTCAAGACCCTTGCGAGCGGTAAGAAGAGCCACGTTGTCTGCCACTACATAGATCCTCAGCTTGCTGATATCGAGGCTGGTCAGTTTCTGAACAGGAACTGTGTAACCTAACGTGATATTGTTAATGCTCAGATAATTTGAGCTGATCATAAAACGAGTGGAGGTAGAGTTTGCATAACGGTCGTTTGCATTGAGACGCGGAACATCGGTATTGGTGTTCTCGGGAGTCCATGCGTTGTAGATATCCTTGTGCCAGTTGTTACCAGCAAAAGAGGGTGTACCTCCGTGCATCAGACGGGCATAACCGCTATCATAGATTTGACCACCCAATTGGTAAGCAAGTTGAATACCTGCATCAAATCCATAGAATGAGAGATTGGTACCGAATCCACCATAAACTTTTGGAAGCAAATCATCTGTAGCCTTTTTATTATCTTCTGCAAGAACATAATCACTGGTTCTGATTAGCGCTTCGTTCTCATCCTTGGCCCAGTATTCAGCCAAACCGGTTTCTTCATTCACTCCGGCAAATTCGACTAGATACATACGGTACATCGATTCACCCTCTTCATAGATTCGCGTTCCGGAGATCAACTCACCTTCCAGGTCAGGATGCAATTCGTTAATCTTGTTCTTAATCATCGTGGCATTGAGATAGACATCCCAGTTGAAATTGCGGTTATTGACCACATTCCAGTTGATATCGATTTCAAGACCGGAGTTGGTCATTGAACCGATGTTCATTGGAATGAAAGTGTAACCCAAGCTACCTGCGGTAGGCTTGTTGTAAAGCATATCAACTGATCTTCTACCAAAGTACTCAATGCTACCTGAAAGTGCATTGTTGAGCAATCCATAGTCAAAACCGATGTTGTAGGAGGTTGAGGTCTCCCAAGTGATATCAGGATTGCCTTTGTAAACAAGTGCACCGTCGGCAAAGACTCCGTCCGCACCGGTCATGCCATACTGGTCGAGATAGGCGTAGTTGTTACCGATGGCATCGTTACCCTGTTGTCCGAAAGAGGCTTTCAACTTTAACATGTCGATCCATTCAATTTCGGAGAAGAAATCTTCGCGTGTCAACATCCAGGCACCGCTGGCAGACCAGAAGTTACCCCACCGCTTGTCGGGATGGAAACGTGAAGAAGCATCACGTCTGTAGGAGACGTTTCCGAAATACTTGTCATCATATGAGTAATTCACACGGCTGATGATACCTCTTGTGGCATATTCCGACTTTGAACCACCCCCTCTTAACTGGTCGATAGCATTGCTAACATAATAGCTTTCGGGATTGTATAAATTCTGACCTGTTGCATAGAGACCTTCAGAACGATAGCTATATGCATCATAACCGGCAGTTACATCAAGGTGGTGAATCTGGTCAAATGTAACATTGTAGTTACCGATATATTGCTGGTTGAATCCGTATATACGGCTTTGATTCTGGTAGGCTGTACCGCCATAGGAGGCACTCTGTCCCATGTAGGCATTGCCCAGGTCATTGTACTTTGTGTTGTCTACATTAAGACCATATCGAGCGGTAAGCACAAGCCCTTCAATGGGGGTGAACTCGGCAAACCAACTGTTGTTCATAATATCCATATTATAATTGGTCTTGTTATAAATCAGGTCACCAGCCGGGTTGGCAAGTGCCATGAATTTCCTTGACTGGTTGGTGCTGACACCATCACCATAGTCATAAACCTTACGTCCCTGATTCAACATGATCTGCTGATCTTCGCCACTTCTCACATAGAGGGGATAGATGGGAGCAATGTAGTTGGCAATAAAGAAAGCATTACCTGATGAAGAGGTGTTCACCTGTTCTCCAGGATACTGACTGTCGGAGAGGTTGTAGTTCATATTGGCACCCACCTTGAACCACTCCTTGATCTTGTATTCACCGTTGAAACGGGTAGAGAATCTGGAGAAACCGGAGCCTGGAATAATACCCTTGTCGTTCAGATAACCGAAAGAGATGTAGTGGCGACCACGCTCATTTCCTCCGGAGATAGAGACATTGTACTCCTGACGCGGGTTGTTCATAAAGATTTCATCCGCCCAGTTATCAGGTGAATAGTAATATTCTCCGTCATTATAACCAAGTACGGCGTTGGGATTCAACATTCCATTGGTACCGATCAACAGTTCACCTTCTGGCACTGTATAGATCTTATAACCCGATCCACCTTCACTCTCCGTCGTAATGCGGGAGTTGGCATACTGATTTGCCTGATGGGGTGCGTAACCCAAATTGTAAAGGCCCGCATTGTAGATAGAGCGATAGGATGTCTCCAGATAGTTCTTTGGACTGGTCAGTACATCGTAGTTTTTCACTGAGCGTGAGTTGAAACCGTAGCGTGCTTCCACATTCACGGTAGAGACACCTGACTTACCCTTTTTAGTGGTTATCATGATGATACCGTTGGCACCACGTGCTCCGTAGAGCGCGGTGGAGGCAGCATCCTTCAGCACTGTCATCGATTCGATGTCGGAAGGATTCAGTGATGAGATGTCACCGTCGAAAGGAATACCGTCCACAACATAAAGTGGGCTTGTTCCAGCGTTAATGGAGCCGACACCACGAATACGCACTGTGGCTGATGTACCCGGCTGGCCGTTGGCGCTCAGCGTCTGTACACCGGCAACATTACCTGAAAGTGCATTCGACACGTTTGAGACCTGACGCATTTCCAGTTTCTCTGAATCTATCACACCTGCCGAACCGGTAAAGGTTCCTTTGGTAGATGTACCATAGGCAACCACAATTACCTCGTCGAGCAATTCGTTATCTGTTGTTAACACAACCCGTATGTTGGCTGCCACAGGTACTTCCTGGGTGACATATCCTACATAAGATACAACCAGTGTGCCATTGGCAGGAGCCGATAACACGAAGTTACCATCGTAGTCAGTCACTGTTCCCTGGCTGGTACCCTGAATCTGAATAGTAGCACCGATAACGGGTTCACCTGCATCATCCACAACAGTACCCCGTACCTGCGTTTGAGCAGTTATAATCCCTATTCCTAAAAAGAACAGAGATAAAAACATCATTAGTTTTCTTTTCATAAACTCTACTTTT
>CAYFRO010000073.1:0-7753 GCA_964345565.1 uncultured Actinomyces sp. | reverse complement strand
GGGAATTGAGAGTTAACCGGCCAAGCGGCGATATTTTGGGCGGCATGTCGTTAACTTTTTGCGTGCGGAGTTCCTGACATCGGTGCGGGGCCAGTCACTCATGACGGAGGCCCGGTGCTTCCGGGGTGTCGTTCACAAGCCGCCAGACCGCATTCCTCGCTGTCAAGCATTCGGCAGATCGTGCATGGGGGCTACTCCCCACCGGCCCTTGGACTCTAACAAAGACACGTTCTTGGCGTGCAAGTCCCCATTCCCTGTAAGCCAGGCGAAAAGGAACTGTATGAACAAGTTTCGCCTGGTAACAAGCCCAGCGGTGGACAAGTCAGCCATGGCATCCACAATCTCCTCCGCGGTCATGTTGTATTTTTGGGCTGGCGTGAGACCCAAAATTTGCGTGGCATCTTCTAGGGCCAAACGCTGCACCCGCCCATCCGGACTCACCCGATTTGTCCCGCACCATCCGTGCTGTCGCGACCGGCAATCCAAGTTTTCTGGCAGCCTCCAAATGCGCAAATTCATTTTCTACCAACCCCGGATAGTCCTCAAGATCCAACTTCAAAATCGAGTGCGAGAAGTTGTCAGACACTGGGACGGAGATCATTTGGGCACTGACTTTATCCTGCACGCCCGGAATGGAATGCAAGTCCAAAGCGTTGCGAACCTCGGAAAAGTCATAGTCACCAACTGAATCGTGAAAGGCAGCTATCGGTGCTGCTTCACCATCGTCAACTCCCATGCCCTCAGGTAGCAGCCAAGTTCCCCTGCTTGAAAACATTGGCTACCTGAACTTTTCTGGGGTCCTCCACGGTCATCACGTTAGGCGCACTCACCTGACTACAACTTCTAAGCCCAGCGTGCCGACCACTCTTAGCAATGAAGACAGCGTCGGATTCCCGGTTCCGCGCTCCAAGTCGCTGAGGGTTCGCGCACTGACCTCCGACAGGTCAGCGAGGGCTTGCAGATCCAACCCCTCCCTGCGACGCGCAGCCACTATCACCCGACCAACCTGTTTTTTATCCACGATCGCACCCTGCTCTTTACCCCTGCGCAAACCCGCACCGGTCAACACGCAATATGTTGCATAAACACGGCGCTTGACCTCAGTCTTAGGCTCGCCCGAAGCAGGAACGCAATATATCGCAGATTTGGTCCATGCGGCCGCAACGCTCGCGCGCCGACACGATGATTCGCAATATGTTGCGTGTTGAAAGTTTGGCCTACCACCCCCCTTTCGTTTGGCAGGAGGCTGTGAAAGTGTGAAGTTGCGTCCACGAAGGGAGAGACTATGACAGTTGAAGGTTTCGCGGACAAAGTAAAGGGCAGCGCCAAAAAAGCGGCCGGGAAGATCACCGATGACCCCCAGCTGGAAACAGAAGGAAAGCTGGATAAGGCAAAGGGCGCCATCAAGGACGCCGTCGAAGATGTCAAAACGGGTGTTGATGCTGTTGGAGAGAAGATTAAGGACGCTCTGTAACCAGCACACACTCACTGCGGCCGGGTGATTCCGCCCTTATCAAGGGTTTCGCGCCGAACAAGTAGGAACTACCGCGAAGGCGGGCGTGACTCCAATGGGGGATGCGCCCGCCTTTGTTGTGCCCAGGAGTGCCGCGAGGTCCGCGATGTTGCCTTAGGTCCGCGAAGTAGTTCTAGGTCCGCGATGTTCGCTTAGGTCCGGGATGTTCCCTTTGGTCCGCGAAGTAGGGCTACTACAACACGGACCAAAACATACATCCCGGACCAACCGCATCAACTCAGCTGCGCTCAGGCGCAACGCACCAACCGCAACGGCGGGCGTAACTCCGAGAGGGGATGTGCAAACCTTAGTCAATCTAGATTCCATCTGGGTGCTCCGATAGTTTGGTTCAGCGCCTGGCACCGTTTTGTCCGTACGGCACCTCAGTCCGGCACCAAACCCAAATATTGGAAGGAATGGCACGAAACTAACACCTAAGCTGTTAGTATTGAGCCATGAAGACGAGGGATGCTCTCAGGGCACTGGCAGCAATCACTGAGTCCCAATGGGGCCTAGTGACCTCCGCTCAGGCGCAGGCTGCGGGCCTACTGCACATGGACCTCACACGACTTGCACGGTCGGGCGACCTAGTGCGCGTTGGGCACGGTGTGTACAGGGATGCTGGCGCCCCCACTGACCAGCATGAGGAATTGCGTGTTGCCTGGCTGTCCACGGATCCCACCCGACCCGCTTATCAACGCCTACGCGACCCGCACCAAGATGCTGTGGTCTCTGGGGAGTCAGCCGCAAAGCTCCACGGCATCGGGGACTTCCGCGCGGACCAAGTCGAGATTTCGTTGCCACAGCGGAGACGGTCGCGCCGCGAGGGCGTTCGCTTCAGGGTACGGGAGATCGAACCCCAAGACACGACTCTCGTCCAAGGTCTCCCCGTTACCTCCCTGGAACGGACAATCGCCGACCTAGTCCGCGATGGGCATGACCTTGGCCACGTGGCCGACGCCGTGAGTGACGCACTTCGCCAGAGCCAGCTCGACGATAGACACCTAGAGGAGCTGCTCCGTCCCGCCGCCCACAGTCGCGGCTTTGCCCAAGGGGACGGACAATCACTGCTCCGGAAGCTGAAAGAGATGTCCGGGAGAAGTGAAGACCCCATGGTTGGCCTGCTGTCGGCGGCTTCACCTTTGATGACGCAGATCCTGGAGACCACGGCAAGGGCGATCGCACAGAACCCCGACTTTGCCAGAGCGATACTCCGCGAGTCTCGACTTACCGAACTCCCAGCCTCAGCGCGGAATGTGATCCCACCTCAAGCTTTGGATCTGCCTGATACGGCCGTAAAGCAGCTGATGGACTCTACGGCACAAGCATTGAAGGCGTTCGATAGCCAAAGAACAGTTGACGCCACCCAGCTCCTGTTAACCCTGCAGAAGTCTAGGCTAGGACAGAATCCAGCCAGTAGCCCAGGTGACAAGGAGGCCGAGTCGGCGTGACGGCAATTCTAGAACCATATGGCTCCCCCACAGCCGTGGAATCAGCGATCAAGGCTGCGGCGGTCAAGGCCTTCGCGGAGGATAAAAGCGTCTCAATCAACGAACGCATTCGCCAGGAGCACTTCCGTAGGTTTCTGTCACGAATCTTCGCCGATGAAGCGCCCTCTCGATGGATCTTGAAGGGCGGAACCAGCATCATCAGTCGAGTTCCCGCAGCGCGGACCACAACGGATGTCGACTTGCTATGCGAAGACCAGGAGCTCGCTAGCGCGCTGAGTGAGTTGCGGAACCTAGCCAAAGCAGACATTGGCGACCACTTTCACTTTGTTTATAGGAGCCATCGACCACTGAAAGGCAAGGAACAACAGTCGCAGGTCGACGGATACCAAGTCAGCTTTGATACCTACGTGGGTGCGAAGAAGACGGGTGGCTTTCATGTTGACTTGGTCGTTGGCTCGTTGGTGACCGGAGAGGTACAGCGCACAGAGCCTGCCGGAGCACTGCAACTCCCCCGACTCCCAAGCAGCCCGTATCGCTTGTATCCCGTTATTGACCAAGTTGCCGACAAGGTGTGCGCAACCCTAGCCGACTACAGCGGGTCCAAATCCAGCCGCGAACGCGACCTCGTCGATCTGGTTGTGTTGGCAACAACCCATGACTTTGACGCGGAAGACTTACGCTACTCGATACAGATGGAGGCACATCACCGGTCGGTTTTGCTGCCCCGGATATTCGAGGTTCCAAGTTCGTGGGGTTCTGGTTATGTCAAGGCTGCTAGGAGTGTCCCCGCTTGCTCGCCATTTCGCACCGTGGGCGACGCGCTCCAGCTCATGACCTCATTCTTAGACCCTGTCTTGGACGGCAGCCTGCCAGATGGACGCTGGTCTCACGAACAGCAGCGATGGATTCAACGCCCACTGGGGAACGCTGCAGCCAACTGATCCTGTGAGTGGCCGAGCTCAGACCAGGACTCAGAACGCGCCGCGGATACGAGGACGTCCGCTACTGCCAGATCTCCAACTCACCGGACGTGTCGAGCTCAATAAAAGTCACGCCCTCATACAAATAGATCTCCCCGGCTGCGCAGATCGTGGAATCGGCGGGCAGCGGCTCCAGCCACCAGTCTCCCCACATAGTCCGCGGCTTCATTCCACCCGAGGCCCCCATCAGGCCAACGCTGCGCATACTCCTCTTCAGCAGCAGCCCCCTCTTCTGCAGCAGCCCCCGTGGTGCATAAGCCGTCTTCCCAAAGAAGGAAAACCACCTCGGAATCGATTCCGCGTTCGTACCAGGAATCACAGGTTTCGGGCCCGAAGGTTGCAGACGGACCCGCGATTGACACGTAGTCAACAACGAAGTCGTACTCTGCGTTGCAGTTGCGTGCGAGGGACCCCCTAGCTAACCCAGCCGGTTGGGCTCACTGCTTGAATAGCTGGGAGAATCCCCTCTCCCGTAGGCCTGCCAAAGCCCAATAGAGACTCTCTCCGAAGTTTGTGTTGACATCTGACTTTAGGTGACATATGTTGATAAGCTTTGTTCTTCCAGACGCTACGCGAAGAACATAAGAGGTTTGCACCGACGGTCACCGATTTCTGATGGGAGGGAGGTGAAGAATATGGCAAAGAGCAATAGCGGCAAGACGCGCTCCTTCGACGGAAACGCCAGCGGCAAGGGACGTTCATCTGGCGGAAACGTCAGCGCAGCCCGCCTGCACCAGCGCTCTGGATCCCAAAGCGCATTTGGCGGCTGGGAGAAGGTGAGCCGAGGTGACGGTACGTACCGGATGCGTAAGACTTCCCGGTAGTTCTGAGTCCCTTCGGCTGGGCCAATAATTCCAGTCGAAGGGACCACCCATTCGCGCATACGCGAGTGCGCAACGTGACAAACTTAAGATGAAAGGAGTGCTGGTCAGAGCGCGAAATACAAGGTTCCTTCTGATCACTCAAATATGAGCGTAACCACCAATTGGTCTTCTGAGATCATCAGCGAACTACATGTTGAAAACGTCAAGTCGCTGATAGGCAGCCACAAGATTCCGCTTGCTCCTCTCACCCTGATCTACGGGCCGAACTCCGCAGGGAAGTCGACAATCCTCCAGTCGCTCATGCTCTTTTCCCAATGCGTTGAGGAGAACCGCTTTGCCCCCAAGGGCCCATCGGTAAAGCTTGAGAGCTTCGAACAAATCGTTAGTCTCCACGACACGTCCCGCGCCATTTCACTAGGCATTCGTTTCCCAGTAGAAGAAGAGCGGAAAAATGCGCTGATGCTCGCTGAATTGGAGGAGTCTTCAGAGACGATAGAGCCCTTCTCATTCCTTGGTGGAATCGGGATGAGATTCGAACGCGACGATGAACACTCGCTGCCCTACCCCCGGGGCACCCTCGCGATTGAGAGCGCCATACTCGAGCAAACAGATGGCGCCACCGGCGTAGATCATAACGAACCGTGGGGACCTCAAATTCTGCAGTGGCAAATGGACCTTGATCCGCAGTCCAGCCGGGACATATCCAACGCACTCCAGCAGGAAGCCGCGATGAAGGAGGGACTGTGTTCGAGCGCTGCAGGAGTGTTCGAGGAGCTAGCTCTGCGATTGGAATCAAACGAAATAGCAAAGGTTGCGCTTGAAAACTGGATAGTCCCTTGGGATTGGGAATACAGCCTTGAGCTGGGCTCACAGCTCCGACTCGTCGTATATGTTGAGAAAAATGAACAGCCAGCCGTAGTGGAAACCCTGTCAGACTGGGGTCTGTTCCTTGGTACGCCGGCGGATGAGGAAGCAGACTACGACGTCTACTATTCACGCCCCCAAAACTCCGTCGCGGGTGAAGCAGCCAGTAAAGTGTCTTCGCTTTTCCGGATTGTTGCACGTGAAGGCCAACGAGTCATCCGATCGACTGCGACCAATGATCCTTTCGACGAGGACGGTTGCCGTCCCACATCCGGTCTCGTCGCGTTCGGGCCGGTCCGCCCCAAGCCTGAAAGGGTGAGCTTGGACGATACAGGCGTTGCGCTGGGCGTTCCGCTGCGTCGCCTGTATGAAGATGAGCACTCACGAGAGGAAATCAACCTGGCACTCAGTCGGATGGACATTCCGTATGTCGTCTCGGTTGATCAGGTTGTGGCCAAGACGTCTGGGTCTCACCTCGGGTACACGCTAGAGCTGACGGACACCCGAACCGGCACGGACGTGTCTCTAGCAGATGTCGGCTACGGCATCAGTCAGATTCTCCCTGTGATCATTGAGTGCGTCACCGCGGAGTACCGAGTTATCTGTATCGAGCAACCGGAGCTCCACCTTCATCCGCGTTTGGCTGCAAATCTTGCCGAGATCTTCGTAGAGTCGATTGACCGCGGGAACCAGATAATCGCGGAAACGCATTCTGAGGATCTTCTGCTGCGAACACAACGCATGATTCGTGAGGGCCGCATTAGCGCCGACTCCGTTTCCTTGCTTTATGTGGATAACGTAAATCAGCAGGGTGCAACGGTGCGCCAGATGCCCATGAACAAATCGGGAGATATTCTTGAGCGTTGGCCCCGCAGTTTTGACACACGTCTAGAAGATCTGCTGGGTTGCTGACATGTCGGAACATATGCCCGTTTTCGTCCCAACAGCAGTGGCTCCAGAAGCTCTATCGAGGTTCGGCAACAATGACCATAACCAAACGCACCGCTCCGCGGTTCGGGCACTTCGAGATCACGGCATTCTGGTGCTTCCCAAGTCCGGCGTCCGGGAAATCACGCAGACCCTGAACAACCTAAGCAACACCCAGAACACCCTTTGGAGAGAGCTAATCAAAGAGCTGAAGACGAAAGGTCGCCATGACACCCGCAAACAAGCAAGCTCAACGAAGAAGCTACTTGATTCGGCCATGTCCGCTGCGGATCCTGCCATCGAAATAAGACTAGGGCTTATCGACAGCGAACTCGAGCCGGCCTACAAATCGCACACACAGTCATCGGCGGACGCCAACGGCCGCATCGAGCTAGTGCGACTTCCCGACGTCTCTATTTCCAGTGCCATAAAGAACGCTGAGTCAAGCGAATGGTTCGCCGAAGGGACAGATCGCGAACTCGTAGCCAAAGCATTCCTTATTCCCCAAGCAGAACGTTCAAAGAACGTCCGAATTTTTGACCCATACCTATTTCACGACGTGCTCGGCGCCAGCGGCGGAGAAGAACGTAGCCATGCCGAGTGGTTGGTTTCGACCCTTGCCTCTTCAATGAGCAGGGATTCGGAATTGGAGTTGATTGCAGATGCACCAAGGGCCACCCGGCGAGACGGGAAGGGCAGAGAGCTACTGGACGACAACGGAAGAGCAATCCCGCTGAACGATGACGGAATCCGTGAAATACTGCGTTCAAAAATCGGCAAATGGATCAGGAACCCCCACACCGCACCGACGATTAAACTATGCCTAGTGCGGGGCGCCAAGAAACGGTTCCAGGATCGATTCATCGACTTCAGCGCTAGCACAACGTTCGACGTCAACCACGACTTCGACCGGCTAGGACAGAGTGACATCTGGCAACGACTCAAGTTCACCCGCATAACCAAAGAAGCCGAAATTGAGGAACTCCGTGCGGTGGCCAATGGCTACTTATCATCTAGGCCAATAGAGATCACTCTGCCAGACGGCCGCGCAAAGCCTAGGAATAACAGCGACCCAAACGTGCCCAAGTCACGTCGTCCTGTGGCGCCCGTTACCTTGTTGACAGGTCCTTTTGATGAGAGTTGATTGGGCTTGTTGGTCAGCCGCTTTGGCATGGTGTTTTGCCCCTGTCTATC